>CAYSVX010000033.1:0-19561 GCA_964434665.1 uncultured Anaerolineaceae bacterium | reverse complement strand
CCCAAAGATGCGGTACGATATACCACCAGCATGTATGAGATCACCACGGAAGAAAGCCGTGCCTACAAGCTGCCGCCGATGAATTTCAGGGGCTCGCCAACCGGCATCGACATCCGCAAGGTGATCGAAACCCAGGTGCTGCCCATCATCAACACTGGCATCGCTCATAAGGAAGCCGGCGTGGGTCAGGTGGGCGCGGGCATCGTGCATCCGCCGATGGCATGCTTTGAACAAGCTTTGGAAGCGTTCGTAAACCTCCTTGAAGACGAAGGTCTTCTGGAGGACTAATCTATTGGAGGAACTATGATTAACAATTGGGACAAAATGAAGGTTTACGACTTAACACAGAACACAAGTATTCTCACACCACCCTGGCCGACCTACGAGCCGCTGCAAGTGAAATTCTTCAAGCGCCTCAGCCCAAATGGGGCAAACGGCATGCTCATCACTACCTCGAACCATGTGGGCACCCACCTGGATGGTCCGCTGCATTTTGATACCTCCGGTCGCGATATCGCCTCCCTCGAGATGGACAAATTGATGGGTCCAGGCGTGGTTGTCGACCTGTCCGACATTGCTGAAGACTGGTCCATCTACACCCCGCAGGACATTATGGACCGCGTCGAAGTGAAAACCGGCGATATCCTCTACATTAACACCGGCTACCACCGCTATGGCTTTGATCAACCCGAAGCTAACGAACGCCGTTACATGCTCCGCCATCCCGGTCCTTCAATGGATTTCATTGATTGGGTCAAGGACATGAAGATCAAGCACATCGCCGTGGACTGCGGCTCTGCCGACCATCCCATGAATACCAAGATCCGCGATTGGGAACCTGGCGAGGCTCAAGCTTGTGATGCCTACATGAAACAGCGCTACGGCAAGGGTTTGAATGAGATTTACCCCTGGCCAGAGGTATACCAGGCGATGCACATCAAGGTCTTCCCAAAACCTTGGGAAATCATCCACGTCGAAAATATCGGCGGTGAGATCGACAAGGTGCTGAACAAGCGCCTCATCCTGGGAACGCTTCCCTGGAAGTTCCAATATGGCGAAAGCGCGTTCTGCCGCTGTATCGCTATTGACGAAGTCGAATAGATTTTAAGAAAAATACACGGTTCAGAATCCCTTTCGAAAAAGGGATTCTGAACTATTGCATGAAAAAGATTAACCGGAGGAATTGAAATGGGCGCATTATCTGACATCAAAGTATTGGACCTGACACGTGTATTAGCGGGACCTTACGCAACGATGGTCTTGGCCGACCTCGGCGCGGAAATCATCAAAATTGAACAACCCGAAAAAGGGGATGATTCCAGGGCTTATGGTCCTTACAAAAATGGTGAGAGCGCTTATTTCATGAGTCTTAATCGTAATAAAGAGAGCGTCACCCTCAACCTCAAAGCCCCTGAAGGCAAAGAGATTTTCAAAGCATTGGTGGAAAATGTGGATGTGCTGGTTGAAAATTTCCGACCGGGCACCATGGAGAAGTTGGGGCTTGGCTACGATGTACTGAAAGAGATTAATCCCCGCCTGATTTACGCCTCCTCCACGGGTTACGGTCAAACCGGCCCCTACAGCCAGCGGCCGGCATATGACGCTGTGGTGCAGGCTATGGGAGGTATCATGAGCATCACCGGTCAGGCTGACGGCGTGCCGACCCGGGTGGGCTCATCTGTTGGCGACATCTTCGCCGGACTCTTCTGCGCGATTGGTATATTGGCAGCACTGCATGAGCGTGAGACCTCAGGTTTGGGGCAAATGGTGGATGTTGCCATGCTCGACTGCCAGGTTGCCATCCTCGAAAATGCCATTTCACGCTATGAATTCACCGGTGAAATTCCCCGCCCGATCGGCAACCGCCATCCATCGATCGTGCCCTTTGAACCCTTCGACACCCTGACCGCTCCAATCATGGTGGCTGCCGGCAATGACCGATTGTGGGTAACTTTGTGTGACCTGATGGAACTCGACCTCGCCAGTGATCCGCGATTTGTCACCAACCCGAAGCGCAATGAAAATTACCAGGTTCTGCGGCCGATTTTGGCTGAAAGATTCATGACCAAAACTGCTGAAGAGTGGCAGCAAATGTTTGATGACGCGGGTATTCCCTGTGGACCGATCAACACGGTTGACAAGGTCGTCACAAACGAGCAGGTGGTCGCCAGGGATATGATCCTCGAGGTTGAGCATCCCGTTGCCGGTACCACGCGCATACCTGGCATCCCGATCAAACTGAGCCGGACTCCCGGCGAAATCCGCATGGCTGCGCCAGTCCTTGGCGCAGAAACTGAAAAAATCCTCAGCCAATACCTGGGGCTCACTCCTGATCAGGTCACCGAATTGCGAGAAAAACGAGTAATTTAACGCAACCTAAACGAAAAAAGGAGCCAGCTCAAATCTTGAGCTGGCTCCTTTTTTATGTTTTACGGATTCGAACTTAATTAGTTTTCTATTCTTTGTCCATGTCCTGTAGCTGTTGGCTGACCACAGCCAGCTGATTTTCGAGCCAGGCTTTGCGCTGGGTCATTGCTGCTTTGATATCAGGTTGTAGCGGGTCAGTTTGACCCATGCCCCAACCAAAACCGCAGCGCAAAAAACCAACTCCTCTGCCGCGTCCACCGACGCGTCCTGCAAAACCCATTCCACGACCTGCGTAAGCTCCTGCGTTACCCCCTCCGCATGGTCCTAATCCTCGTCCAATCGGTCCCGTTCCAGTCGGTCCAGTTCCATCAAATCTTGGCATATTTTTCTCCTTGTTGTTGTATTTATTTATCGTCTATTCATCCGGTTTCCACGCCGGCGACCAAAAAAGCGACCGAATGTGGAATCCCACATGCTTCCGTCTCTGCGAAAAGCTCCACCGGGTGTTTGGGTTGTGGTTGGAATCTTGCTGGTGTCAACACCGGTTGTTTCGCAATTTCCCATGCCACGTCCTGTTTTTGAGCCCTGACCCATAGGTCCAGTTCCATCTCTTGCGGGCATATTTTCCTCCTTTTATCCTTTCGGAATCTTAGCGAACAATTTATCGATTATTACGTTGGTCTTTTCCAACTCTTGTGTCCAATATCGCAGGGCTTGTTCACCTTGCGAGGTCAAATGGTAGGTCCGTCGAGGGGGGCCTTGAGTCTGATCAGTATCCCAGTCTGATTCTATCCATCCCAGTGTTTCCATCTCACGCAAAGTGCGATAAACAACACTCGGGTGAATGGTCGTCATACCCAAATCACTTAGTTCAGATAAAAGGCTGTAGCCATGTCCCGGCTGTTCTTTTAACAAAACAAGTAATGTTGGCTCCAGCAGCGTTACAACCAGGGGAGAATGAATCTCCTCACCCTTTGAACCTGCTCTCATTGCCCAACCTCTTCCACGTCTTGGCATTTTTCGTACCTCCTTTTGATCACTCGTAGTATAGTGCACTATTCTCTTAATGTCAATAGATAGTTAGAGAATATTCGCAATGTTAATAGAATTAATATAATTACGTTGGTAAAAGTCACTTGCTAAATGTTGATTTAGTACTATAATATTGGGAAGAAATTGTTGGAAAGGTTTCTTGCGAGCATAAAGCCAGGACTCTGAGTTCTTTGATGGTCGGATAAGCACTGGAGTAACAAAATGAATTTTTACAACGACAATCCAATATCAAACCCTGATTCTTTGTCAGCAGACCTTTTGGTAGGCAAGAGGCTAAAGGATCTGCGAACCGAAAGAGGGTATTCCCTGCGCTTACTTGCGGAACGAAGCGGCTTGAACATTAACACCCTGAGCTTGATCGAAAACGGAAAATCCTCTCCATCGGTCAGTACTTTGCAGCAGTTGTCGCAGGCCTTGGATGTGCCGATTGCAGCCTTCTTTGAATCGGAGCCGGTAGAGAAAGATGTCGTTTTTACTGAAGCCGAAAATCGCCCAACCCAATCATTTGGTTCCACAAAGATGCAAAACCTTGCAAAAGATCTGATCGATAATGCTGTTCAGCCATTTGTTGTGACCTTGCAGCCAGGCATGGGCAGCGGCGATCACACGATTGTTCACACCGGTTTTGAATTTATTTACTGTCTGAGCGGATCAATACGCTACCAGGTGGCTCAAGAGGAATATACCCTAAACAAGGGGGACAGCCTGGTGTTTGAAGCGCACAAACCGCATAGTTGGGAAAACACAGGGGGTATCCCAACTCAAATCTTACTAATACTATATCCAACAGATGACAGAGAAAAAGCAAGCGGACATCATTTTTCGCTTGAGGCTATGAAAAAGGAGATAAATATGAAAATAGCAGCAATAACAGAAGACGGAAAGACAATCAGTCAGCATTTTGGCCGGGCGCCATTTTACCTGGTGCTAACCATCGAAGAGGGCAAGGTTACCGACAGGGAAATGCGCGACAAGATGGGTCACAGCCAGTTCCACGAGGAAGCTCACGCCGAAGATTCGCACGGAATGGGGCATGGCATGGATGCGCAATCCCACAACAAACATATCGACATGGCCCAGGCAATTGCCGATTGTAAGGCTCTGCTTTGTGGGGGAATGGGCATGGGAGCTTATGAGAGCATGCGCCAGCTGAATATTCGCCCTGTGGTAACAGATCTGCGCGATATTGATACAGCTGTTCAGGCTTTCATTGACGGAAAGCTCATTGACCATACGGAATTGCTGCACTAGGACTGGTGCCAGCGCAAACCAAATCATCCAGTTGATTTTCTGAGAATGATCAGGAAAAATCGTTAACAATAAGAGGAGTTACTATGAAACTGATAATATCCGCTCAGAATTCGTCGCTTGAAAGCCCTGTCGACAGGCGTTTTGGCCGTTGCACCTGGTTGATACTTTTCGATACTGAAACGCATCAATGGGAAGCTTTCCAGAACCCTGGCGTCAGCCAATCGGGCGGCGCTGGAGTAGCTGCGGCGCAGTTCGTTGTGGACAAAGGCGCTGATGTTGTATTGAGTGGCGATTTTGGTCCGAATGCCTCCAGAGCCTTCCAAGCTGCAAGTATTGGAATGCAGCGTTTTACGGATAGCACTACGACTGTTCAAGAAGCTGTAAATCAGTTTAAATATGTCAGGTAGTTAAAGTGAAGAATCACCACCGAACGGGAGGTGTTTGTGCAAATTGCAGTCGCCAGTGGAAAAGGCGGCACGGGTAAAACAACCATTGCCACCAGCCTGGCGCTAAGCCTGGCTGGTCTGGCAAAGGTGCGCTATTTTGATTGCGACGTGGAAGCGCCCAATGGGCATTTGTTCCTGAAACCGGAATTTATTGAAAGCACTCCGGCAGTTATCCGCATTCCGCAAATTCAAACTGAAAAGTGCACTGCCTGTGGCAGGTGCGTGGAGGTTTGTGAATTTCACGCACTCGCTCAAGTCGGGAAAAACATCCTTGTCTTTCCCCAGTTGTGTCATGGCTGTGGCAGCTGCACCTGGAATTGCCCTGAGAACGCCATTGTTGAAGTCCCCAACCCGATTGGAACCATCGAAAGGGGCATGGCCGTGGAAGACATTGAATTTTTCCGTGGACTTTTGACCATTAGTGAGCCTATGGCAACCCCAATCATCCGACAGTTGAAAAAGCTGATGCAACCCCAGCCCAATACCATCAATATTTACGATGCCCCGCCAGGTGCGTCCTGCTCGGTGGTTGAAACCCTGCGCGGGGTTGACTTTGCCCTGCTGGTCACTGAGCCGACCCCATTTGGCTTTCACGACCTCAAGCAAATGCTTGGCATCTTGCGCGATATGAATATTCCTTCTGGAGTTGTGATAAACCGCGACGGTATCGGCGATGATTCGCTCAAGGACACTTTACGAGAGTCAAATATTCCGATATTGCTGCGCGTTCCTTTTGACCGGAAACTGGCAGAGAACCTGGCAGCTGGTCGGACTTTGGTTGACGTTTACCCCCAGTACCGGGATGTTCTGAGAGAGCTTTACCAGAAAGTTTCTGATATCCTGGGCGGTAAGACAAAATGAGCATACAAAACAGTAAAGCGAAACAATTGATAATCCTGAGCGGAAAAGGGGGCACTGGGAAAACCAGCATCAGTGCTGCCTTCGCTCACTTAAACGCCGCCCAGGCAAATTCCCACCCCATGGCGTTTGTGGACGCGGATGTTGACGCGGCCAATTTAAGCCTTGTCTTGCAGCCAGCTAACCTGGATCCCAAAGAGTTTTGGGGCGGATCCCTGGCAGAGATTGATCCTGAAAAATGCATCAACTGCGGAGCCTGCATCCCAGTCTGCCGTTACGACGCGATCTTCCCTGACCCAGAAAATGACCAGGTGCAGTGGATCGATCCGATTGCATGTGATGGTTGCGGCGCGTGCGTGTATGCCTGCCCAACAAGCGCCATCAGCATGGTCAGGCAGCAGGAGGGTAACTGGTTTCAGTCGAACACTTCCTACGGCATGCTGTTTCATGCGGAACTGATCCCGGGGAGGGAAAATTCCGGCAAGCTGGTGACCCTGATCAAGCAGCAGGCGCGCTTGTTTGCTGAAGATATCCAATCACAGTGCATTGTCATCGATGGACCACCTGGCATTGGCTGCCCGGTCATTTCTGCCTGCGCTGGCACAGACTTGGGATTGATCGTGACCGAACCCAGCCTGATGGGTCTGCATGATCTTAAACGCGTGCTGGGAACCTTGCGTCATTTCCACGTTCCGGCAGTCATCTGCATCAATAAAGCCGATATTTATCCTGATGGAACCAGGGCAATCCATGAATTTGCCGCAACCGAAGAGATTGAACTGATCGGCGAAATCCCATATGATGAAAGCATCCCCAGGTCAATGATTGAAGGCAAGCCCGTAACTGTATTGTTCCCGGATTCATCTGCTTCCAGAGCCATTCAGAATGTGTGGCATAAAACAATCGGCTTACTCCAACTACAGGAGGATTAACTATGAATCAAGTGGCTCTTGAGAAAGCTGTTATTGATAAATTGGCAAAAGTCCTCGATCCGGAAACCGGGGTCGATGTGGTTCGCATGAAGTTGGTGATGGATCTGGCGATTGATGAGAATGGGAAGGCAAGCTACATCTTTCGGCCTTCCTCGCCTCTGTGCCCCATCGCGGTGCCCCTCGCGATGATGATCATCCAGGCTATCAAAGGAGTGGAAGGTATTACCGGGCAAAGCATCACCGTTGTCGATTATGTTGAAGCGGAAAAACTGAATGAACTACTGCGTTCGGTTTTGAATGAATAGTGGAGAATGCATAATGGAAGAAAAGACAAAAATTGGGATCATTATCTGTGACCGATATCGCACTTGCGCGGGCGGAAAATGCCTGAGATCGATGCGAAACCGCGAAGGCGCCTTCAGCATTTATGCTGACACTGATGTCGAACTGGTCGGTTACACCACCTGCAACGGATGTCCGGGTGGAAACATTGAATATGCCGGCGACGAAATGGTCAGGAACGGCGCGCAGGTGATCCACCTGGCGACTGGTCTGCTGGTGGGGTATCCGCCCTGCCCCTATATCGACACTTTCAAGGATTTCCTGGAGAAAAAATATGGAGTGAAAGTGGTCTTGGGCACACACCCAATTCCGACAAAATATTTGGATATGCACACGCATCTCGGCACATGGGAGGATCCGGAGTGGACCCCACGCCTGGCTGCCACGCTTGCGGATGAGGCCACACGCTTGGCTTATAACTAGGAGGCGTGAAATGATCGCATTTGGGCCTGTACCGTCCCGCCGCTTGGGGTACAGCCTTGGCATCAACCACATTCCTGCCAAACACTGCACCTACTCCTGCGTTTATTGCCAGGTTGGCAGAACGACGCACATGCAGCTGGTGCGCCAGGAATTCTATCCGGTCGACCAGATACTGGCTGAAGTTGGGCAAAAAGTGGCTGAGGTGGCGGAGGCTGGCAAAAAGATCGATTACCTGACGCTTGTTCCGGACGGAGAGCCGACCCTGGATATAAATTTGGGCAAGGTCATTGCTGGTCTGAAGCAATTTGGAATTCCTGTTGCGGCGATTTCAAACGCCTCGCTCATCGATCGGCTTGATGTCCAGGAAGAGCTCATGCAGGCGGATTGGGTCTCGTTAAAAGTGGATTCTGTCGATGAACGTGTATGGAGAAAGATAAACCGACCTCACCGTCGCTTATCATTGCCCCGTATTCACGAAGGAATGTTTGCGTTCAAACAAAAGTTTCCCGGCATACTGGCTACCGAATCAATGCTGGTTGCCGGCTTGAATGACAACGAAAAAACCACGCGGCAATTGTGTGATTTTTTGCTCGAGTTGCAGCCGTCAGTATCTTACCTGTCCATCCCCACGCGTCCGCCGGCTGAAGTTGATGTTACGCCGCCTTCACCTGAGGCACTCCAGGAGATCATAGAAATCTGTGCTGAAAAGGTGACATTCGTGGAATTGCTTTTTGAATCGGAAGTGGGCGACTTTATTTCCACGGGAAATCTGAAGGAAGATATCCTGAGCATTACCGCGGTTCACCCCTTGCGTGAAGAAGCCCTGAGGGATATGGTTTCAGATGTCGGGGGAACGTGGCAGGTTGTTGAAGATTTGTTGGCTGATGGGAGCATCTTATCAATCTTATATCGCAATGAAAGGTACTTCTTCCGGCGTTTCAAGAGTGTTGGGAGAAAAAACTTCAAGACGATTTCATGAAGCCTTAACTGGCGCTACAGTTGCCTGTTGGATTGGCTGGATTTTCGCGCAGTCAGTCTGCAGTTTGTTCCATCTGGTATAGGCTTGAACCTTGTAACTCAACCCTTCCGGTTATAATTTTTTTGTTTGATTCCAAAATCGCAATCCTAAAGTGAATTCGGAGAGTCCTACATGCAAGTTCGAGCGATCCTCAACCCCAGCACCTACCATGGCACCCATCAAAAGCCGCCTTTTTTTGAAGGCTGGTACTTCAAAATGGTCAGCGCCGATGAAAAGCACAAAATCGCCATCATCCCGGGAGTTATCCTGGGCAAGGATGCGCACGCTTTTGTGCAAGTAATCGACGGATCGGACGCGAGTACAGAATACTTCACCTTCCCGATTGAACAGTTTCAGGCGGATTTCCCCCACTTTCGAGTGGGAATTGGTGCAAACCAATTTGATTCGTCTCACCTGTCAGTGAATATCCAGCAACCTGAGGGGCAATTAGTTGGCGAAGTATCTTTTGGCAAGTTAATTCCCTGGCCGGTGACCTTTTTCTCTCCGGGCGTGATGGGGTGGTTTTCCTGGGTGCCAAAAATGGAGTGCTACCATGGTGTGTTAAGTTTTGACCATTCCTTGCAAGGCAAACTTACCCTCAATGGGAAGGAGATGGATTTCACCGGCGGTCGTGGGTACATCGAAAAGGATTGGGGAAAAGTTTCCCTGCGGCGTGGGTTTGGTTTCAGACCAATCATTTCAAAAACGCCACTGCCTGCATCACGGGTTCTGTTGCGATCATTCCCTGGTTGGGCAATAGCTTCAAGGGCTTCATCGTTGGTTTCTGGCTGGACGGTAAACTGCACCGCTTCACCACCTATCGCAACAGTAAGATCGAGTTGCTCGAAATATCAGACGACCATGTCGTCTGGGTGTTGCGCAACCGCACGCACCGTCTGCGCCTCAACGCCCGCCGAGCGGAGGGCGGGCTGCTGCGCGGCCCCACCCCGATGGACATGGGCAAGCGCGTGATGGAAACGCTGAGCGCTTCGATCGACCTCAGGCTCGAAACCCTAAAAGGCGAGCTGCTCTTTGAGGGAACGGGCGAAAACGCCGGGCTGGAAGTGGTCGGAGATTCGCAGCGGTTGATGGCGAAGTAGCCGTAAGCAATAAGTCACCGGGGCAATCACAAATCCGCATTAAGGAAAGATCAAATCAAACCGCGGTGAGTTTGGCTAATTTCCTCAAAAATAGTTTGGTCCAGACATAAACACGTTTGTTGGGGTAGTATCCAATTAAAGGAAAGACCTTTTCCTTGCGCTGGGTGCGGAAGGCTCGGATCACGGCCTTCGCGAACTTTAGCACGCTGCCGGTCGAGGTGCTGCCCTTGTGGATGACGAAAACCGTATATTCATCATCCACAACCAGCGGCTTTACGTCTTTGATCAGGTTGAGCCACAAGCTGTATTCCACCACTTCATTTTTCCCTACGTTGAACGCGCCGTAGCTTTGCACAAAATCCCGCTTCATGAAGGTGTTCTCGTGCGAGATGAAGTTCATGCAAGATAGCGCCACTTCCGGGTTCGGACGCAGCAGCAGCGTTTGCGGGAGAACGATTTGTCTTCCTGCCAATTCGATCAGGAAGTTGCCCGTGAGCCAAACCAGATCCGGATGCTGGTTGAAAATTCTTGCCACTTTCGCCAGCGAGGTGTTGTCCTTGTAATAATCATCCGAATGTAAATAATGGACAATATCCCCCGTAGCTTCCCGGGTTGCCACGTTCAACGCGTCGCCAACCCCCTTGGGTTCGGATTGAATGAATTTGATCGCATACCGGTTCTTGTTCCGTTCCATGTAGTCCCGGATGATCTCCAGGGTGGAGTCGGTCGAATAGGCATCATTGATGATGTGTTCGATCCCCAGGTAAGTTTGGTTTTCAACACTTTGCAAGGCGTTTTTCAGGAATTTTTCGCTGTTGTAAGTGCAAGTAATAATGCTAATGATGATGTCCTGCATAAATTCATTGACCTGTTCTTGTTTATGAGACTGATGCGTCTGATTTTATCTCTTATTTCAAATCCCATTTTTTGCAACATTCTATACACTCAAATCGGCTGAGGGGTAGAGCAAAATCTCACCCAATTCCAATAAAACCTGTTTTCTGCTTGCAGTTATAATTTCTCCAGTTTATTTCCATAACTAAAAGGACACCTATGTGCGGCATATTTGGCATCGTTACAGCATCTGAACAACCTCTCGGACCGATCCTGATCGAAGCGGCGCGCCGCCTCACCTACCGCGGCTACGACTCCGTCGGCGCGGCAACCATCAGCGGCGCGAAGATCGACCTGCGCAAAGACACCGGCCGGGTGGACGACGTCGCAGCCAAGTACAACCTGGCGGAAATGAGCGGCACGCGCGGCATCACCCAGTTGCGCTGGGCGACCTTTGGCGCGCCCTCCCAAATCAACTCCCAGCCCCACCTCGACTCCGATGGCGACATGGTCGGGGCGCACAACGGCAACGTGGTCAACAACGTCGAGCTGCGCCAGATGTTCATGGACGAAGGTCTCATCGTCCGCTCGCAGAACGACGGCGAGTCCTGCGTGCACGCGGTGGAGCGTTACGTCGACCGCGGGCTGGGCTTCATCGAAGCCATCCGCCGTGCCAACGACGACCTGCAGGGCGATTACGCCTACGTCATCGGTCGCATCAACGACGACAAGCTCTACGCCATCAAGAAAGGCTCCGGGCTGGTGGTGGGCATCGGCGAGGGCTTCACCTGCGTCTCTTCCGACCTGCCCTCCATCCTGCCTCTCACGCGCACCATCATCCGCATCCAGGACGGCGAGATCATCACCCTCTGGGCCGACCGCGTTGAGCTGCGTTCCGTCATGGACGGCAGCCTGATCGAGCGCGCGCCCGAAGAGATCACTGAGACTATGGCCTCCGTGCAGAAGGGCGGCTACGCCCACTTCATGCTCAAAGAGGTCCACGAGCAGCCCCAGGTGGCGCGCGAAGTGCTCCATATGCTGGCTGGCAGCCCGGACGTGCAGCTCGTGCTCGACAAAATGAAGCAAGCCCGCAACCTCTACTTCATCGGCTGCGGCACCAGCTACCACGCCTGCCTGGCCGGGGCGGTCTACTTTGCCCGCCTGGCCGGCCGTGCCGTCATCCCCGTGATCGCGCCGCAGTTCATCCCGCAATACCTGCCCACCGTCGGTCCCGAAGATGTCGGACTCTTCGTCAGCCAGTCCGGCGAGACCAAAGACGTGCTCAACGCGCTTTACGCCGCCGAGAAACAGGGCATGCAGTGCTTCGGGCTGGCGAATGTGATCGGCTCCACCCTCACCAAAGCCTCGGTCTGCTCCCTGCCCCTTTGCTGCGGGTATGAGATCAGCGTGCCGGCCACCAAGACCTTCACCAACCAGGTGGTCAGCTTCCTCTATCTTGCCTACCGCCTTGCCGGGCGCGACACGAGCGCGCTGGACGCCATCCCGGAACTCATGGAGCAGACCATCGCCCTCACCACGCCCCAGGTGCAAGCCATCACCCCCGCCGTCAACGCCTGGGAGGACTGCTACAGCCTGGGCTACGGCACCACCTACCCGATGGCGCTGGAAGGCGCGCTGAAGCTCAAGGAGATCACCTACAGCCACTGCGAAGGCATGCTCTCCACCGAATTCAAGCACGGTCCGCTCTCGGCCATCACCGACGGCTTCCCCGTGCTATTCTCGGTCGATCCGCTGGACGTGCCCGTGATCGTCAGCGGCATCAACGAGGTCGCCTGCCGGGGCGGGCGCGCGATCGCGATCGGGCAGGAGAATGCCAGCCTGCGCGCCAACGCCAGCGATCTGATCGTGCTGCCGGAAGCCAGCCCGGAGATCAGTTCCCTGCTGAGCGTGTTGCCGTTGCAGCTGCTCTCGTACTATATGTCTGTCGCCCGCGGCTACGACCCCGACTTCCCCCGTAACCTGAGCAAGACATTGACGGTGGATTGACCGCTTGTTCTGTCATTGCGAGGAGCGTAGCGACGCGGCAATCTCCAGTCTACTGCCCTAATCGAGAATACGAGATCGCCACGCAAAAGAGGCTCGCGATGACGGATCAAAATACGATGTCCGGCCCCCATTTTATGGGGGTTTTTCCACTATTTCCGCTATTTCCGCTGTTTTTTGATAGGGCTGGATGCCTGTTTGAGCGGAAAAACTCCTTTGTTAAGTCCTCTTTTCGTAGGCCGGGTTGCGTAGGTTAACCCGGCGATCTACATTTGAAAAGAGCCGGAATCAACAACGGAATACCCAGAGGGCACGATGTCCGGCCTACATTCTGGCGTTTATGGGGGTTTCTACACTTTTTACACTATTTACACTGTTTTTTGATAGCGCGGGATCACTGTTTGAGTGTAAAAACTCTTTATGTCAAGGTGCAAGGGTTAAATCGCGCGTATAGTATAGCACAAATGTTCTAATATGCAAACCGTGTTTTGGGGAACTTCCTGGCTACTACAAAGACCCTCTTCAGTCTCCTGCCCGCATTGCAGTTTATGCCCGAAACGTTGGGGATGGTTACAGGAGTTATTGGGGCTTGGCTCGCCAAGCCCCAATAACAAGCATAAAAAAGGCAAACAGACCAATCAGATATTGTTTTTCATAACTATCAGTGATTATAACTGGAGATCCCTAGCGTACTCATAGGAGATGATGTCACCTTCCCTTGTTTCTTTATACCCTTTTTCTTTGTGTGAATACTCCGAGATCTGCTTTGCACTGAAATCTTTAAAGAATTTTTCCACCTCGTGGAGGATGCTAATTTCTGAGGGAGACAGAGACGTCAAGTCTAACTGAAAACTTGTGTAATACTCTCCTACATACTCGGGAAAGACAATTTCTCCGGTATTGATCTCGCCATTCCACTGGCTGGCTGCTGCCAACCATGTATCATATTTATCAGGCACCGGTCCATACGTCCCATGCGCATAGCGAGCTCCGGAAATTGATACACCATATTCTTCAAAATGCTTGAAATCGGCGTAAAACAATAATTTGTTGAGTTTAGTCTTAAACACTTGTTTTTGATAACTGAAGAACTTCATCATCTTAAACAATTTATTGACATCAAATTGGTTGTTTCCACAAAATAGATCTGGGAGATAACTTCCAAATTGCTCAATCGCTTCAGACAACAA
The DNA here is from genome assembly GCA_964434665.1 of uncultured Anaerolineaceae bacterium. Taxonomy (GTDB): domain Bacteria; phylum Chloroflexota; class Anaerolineae; order Anaerolineales; family Anaerolineaceae; genus Mesolinea. Next base: position 5,743 of record CAYSVX010000033.1, on the reverse strand, counting down.
ACCATTGCAGCCTTCTCTTTTTGAGTTAATTAACAGCATAACTCGATCCCTGGTTTCTTGAGATAGCAGATGGGGTTTTTCTTCCAGCACTCTTCTCAAGTTTTCAGGCTGCATATGTAGCTTTATAGCTCGATCATGTGCCTCGGATTGGAGCGCGCCATTTTCGTAACGATTTAATGTGGCTATCCCCATGGATAACACGTCACTTAGTTCCTTTTGGGTGAAACCATACTTTTTTCGGAATGCCTTTAGTTCTTCGGGCTGAACCATGCCTTTCCTGGTTCTGTACTCGCGATAGGCAACCTCGAGAGGATCGTATGCTGGGTCCGGGACCTCGTACTCATCGCCACATTCATCACAACGAAAATATCGCATCTTGACGGGAATCAACTCACCTCGAATGTTTATTTCCTCTGTCTCGTCATAATAGTTTTGGTCTGTTTCATTCCCACAATTTGGACAAATTGTTCTCATCTTGCTATCTCCTTACTCTTACACTTTCCAAACATCAAGCAGTTTTTAGTGGATATCTCAAAGCATATTCTGAAGGGTGGAAAGAAATACATACTCCCTGATCATCCCCATTTGAAAAAGCGACAATCTGGAGCTTTATGTAAATCTCGACATTATCTATCTCTTTTCCAAAAATCCAATAATCCGCTTTTCTGTACTCATCCTTATTTGGTCCCGATGAATAATCACAAACTTCAAGAGCAAGTAAAGTTTCCTCCCTTATCTTATTAGTGATGCCCAAGTCGATTAATGTTTGTAGGTTTTTGAAATGTTTCTTAACATAATATCGACCTTCTCGTATCAAAGCTTTAAAATCTCTCAAGAAAAGAACCACTTCTCCTTTATCATCTACAATTGGTAATGGCATAGACCTCCCCAATATTATTCCAAAGTGTTCATATTATATCAAATGATAAATAAAGAGTCAATACTTATCAAATGATAAGTCCGGTATACGCATTTTGCTTCGGAGATGCTTTCAGACTCCATACCATTCCTCTTGGTCTCAAGGTGTACTTAATGAGGGTGAACTTCGGATAATATGCAAATAGATTCAAGGCAGGCCAGATTGTGCTTACCCGATTTCCTTCATAATCCGATCGGTTTCGAGCAGGATTTTGATGATGCGCTGGTAATGGACGAGGTCGGTGTCGGAGAGTTGGCGTCCTTTGCGATCTTTGAGCCATTTTTGAGCGGGTTGGTAACCGCCAATGTAGAAGCTCCAGGCAAGTTCGGGCACATTGCCAAAGTATTGAGTTTTGTTGATCCAGACCTTTTCGTCGGAATAGGTAATCTTTTCGACCAGGCAATCGCCAGCCACTTGGAACGTGGTTTGGTAATCATCAATGACCGGTGAATGCATAAGGTGAAGTTCACGAAGCTGACGGCCAAGAGGAACTAAACGATCAAACTCCGTTTGAGTGGGGATTGGAACACGTGGGTAATCTACTCGGAGAAATTCGTTGTAACGTTGCCGGTAATCAGGAGAATGTAAAGATGCATAAAGGAAATCCAGCACATCTTCTGGAGAGGGCTCGGCCATAAGGTTTTGGAACAACTTTGAGATTTCAACCTTATTGAGATTGGGCAACTTAGTTCCGCCCTCATCGTATATAAAAAGTGGGAACACTTGCTCCCCACCACGATAGAATAAGTTGAGGTCAACCATAGATTCCGACATGAAACATACGCTCCACGGCATAGGTCCAACAGTGCCACCCTGCCTGCCAACACAAAGAGCTATGTTATCCTGAAGGAAATTTTTTGTGATTTTCTCACGAAGACGCCAAATGAAACGGTTATCATAATAAGTGTATTTGTCGTCGAAAGGTCTATATGTGAATCGGTGTAGTAAACTTTCATCGAATTTGTTGTATTCTCTATGCGATGTAACCCACTTGGCATAGTTTTTACCGAGGGTGAATTTCTGGTTTAGATCAGGTTCCTTGTACTCACCAGATAATACCTTTAGTACTCGATTCTGAATAACTTTTTGTGAATCGTCTATTATAAAACTGTCACCCAATGTAAATATTCCGGTAGAACTTATATGGAATATACTATTAATATCCACCCAAGACATATATTCATCTTGCCCCTCAGTTTTTCTAGGAACAAAATATACAAATTTTTCATCTGGCGTGATCCTAGAGTAGTCAATCTTATTTTCTAGAGCGATAAACTTGCTTTCGCGCCTACCAAATAAATCAGCATAATAAATCTGAGTTGGAATTTCATTTTTAACTTTTGTCTTTATTGCTAAAACGATGCCTACGCCCTGCATGATATCGAAGATGTTTTCGTCTTTATTGCCATCTGGGGAGATTTCTTTCTTCTTAGCATTCCCGTGCAGATTAATGAAAAAGATCTTCTCAAAGGTTTTCGATAAATGCCATCGCATGCCTCTAAATGTTGGATTATCGAAATAGCCATTGTTGGTTATCATGGCTAGTATTCCTTCTCCGTTTTTAGTTATAAGCTGCTCAGCAAAAGCTATGAACTTTACATAGTCATCATTTAACCAATGTTTGCGTTCCTGGAGATTCTGTTGTCCGCCTGGTTCAACCTTATATTTTTTGATCAGGCTATTCGCATATTCTGTTTCGTTTGAGGAGACTAGCGAATATGGCGGATTGCCCATTACCACCATCACCGGATGCTCGCTCTTGACCTGGGCTGCCAATCGGCTTTCTTCGCTGACTGCCTCAGCCAAACCAAAACTAAACAGATCTTGTTGTAAAGGAACACCTTCCTCGAGGGTGTTAGTAAGGTAAACGCCCAGACGGTCGGTTAGTTCCTCAACGCCAGTTTCCTTGAGGGTCATGCTCAACTTCATGTGGGCGATGGTGTATGGAGCCATCATCAACTCAAAGCCAAACAGGCGCTTGATCAGGTTGCCATTGACATAAGCAGGCCAGCGCCCTTCCTGACCTTTGAAGCCCTGGTAAATGAACTTGATAGTTTCATTTAGGAAGGTTGCAGTGCCAACGGCTGGGTCAAGGATTTGCACCCGGGGCACAGAAATTTCGGTGGTGGTGCGATCTTTGCGGTCGCCAGGGCGGCGATAGGGTTGAGTGGCTACGGTCCGGGTAATCATCTCGTCGCTGGCGATGCCCTTGGCAATGCCAAAATCTTCCTTCAGGATGCGGTCGACTTGGCGGACGATATACCTCACCACTGGAACTGGTGTGTAGTACGCTCCCATCTTTTTGCGTTCGTTGGGGTCATATTCCTGCAGGAAGTCTTCGTAGAAATGGATGATGGGGTCCCGATCGTCAACCGTCTCATCCTGAACACGCAGATGTTTGTGGACGATTTCCTGCACGTTGCTGACGCTGAAAATCTCGCAGAGCTCATCAACGATGTAGGCAAGGCGGACGTCGAAGTTCGGCCCAACAATGTGGTCAAAGAACTGCAAGAGGAAGGGATTGCTCTTGGGCACCAGATCGCGAGCTTCGCCGCGGGTGAAGCTTTCTGGGGTGGGGTCGCTGTAGCGTGCAACAAATAGACCGTAGACCAAGGTTTGGGCGTACATATCGGCAAATTTTGCCGGTTCAAGATCGTGAACCAGGAGTTCTTTCATCATCCCATAGATACGGAGAAGTTCTTTGCTTTTTAGGTCCTCGTGGTCGAGAAACTCGATGACATTATCGCGGATCCTGCGGGCTCTGCCACCCATGATCTGCGCCAAACGCAAACCGCTGGTGATTTGTTCTGGAGCCTGTGAGAGGAATGCTTCTAGCTCGCCGATCAGGCTTTCGGCGTTTTCAGGCATTTTATGAAGCTTGCCGTTTTTGACCTCGCCAATTCTGATTGTCTTGTACTTTTCGCCATTTCGAAAGAAACGGAACTCAAGGTAATCGGTCAGGAAAAGGCTGGCGTAAGCATGATAACGCTTCATCTGATCGGTCTTCTCAATTTTGTCCAGATCGCTGGCAATATCTTTGGCTTCTGCGTAACCCTTGATGATCTTGTGGTTGGACTTCTTGAGGAAAACAAAATCCGGAGCGCCGTGTTCGGACCGCTTCGGATCGTTGACAACAATGATATCTTCGAAGCTGGACATTAACCGCTGAAGTGCTGGGCGGTAGGCATGCTCTTTTGCTTGCCCACTATTAAATTGCTCGACAACTTCGGATAAGTAACGTTTGATTAACCCCGATCGTTCAGTTTCGTTCATGTTCTAAATATTATCACATTGAGTAGAGACTTCGATGCAATGATGCAATCTATCTGCATTGGAGTGAGAGAAAGCAGTCTCATCCCAGTTAGCGACCTCTTGAAAAAACAGAACAAATGTGCTATTATATGTTCGCGTGATTCTATTTGCAATACTGTACATTAACAAAATGCAAATTTGCAGCAAACTGCCCTGTTTCTGTTTGATTTGCAATCAAACCGCCCTTCTGCACCATCAAAAAACGATGCAATTCTTGCAAATCTTGCAATTATGGCCTGGGATACCCTATGCGCACGATGTGACGGAAGGATTTGTCATTGCGAGGAACGAAGCAATCTAAAATGGTTGCACTCAAGCACATGACAGATTCACGCGCGGTTCGTAAATTTTGACCTTGACCCTGTTACTTCAATCGGTTAGGTTTGCCAGGAGTTTAGATTGCTTCACAACCCTTGTAAAAAGACACAAGGGCAGGTGAGGTTCGCAATGACAGATTGTTTCGTCTTTGCGAGGAGCGTAGCGACGCGGCAATCTGCTGTTGAAAAGAGCCGGATACAAGAGCGGTATACCCATAGGGCACGATGTCCGGTCTACGAAAAGATGGCTTGGCACGCCAAGCCCCTACATTGCCGGCTCGATTAAGCTCAGGCTGGATTGGGTGGTGATGCAGTGCTCGATCCCGTCGATGATATCCTGCAGGTGCGAGGGGTTGTTGACGAAGTCGAAGAGCTGGCTGTTGACCGTCAGGACGGGGCTTTCGGCGTATTCCAACGCCCACTGCTGGTAGTAGCTGTCGAGCAGGCGCAGGTAGTCGGGGTCGATGGTGTCTTCAATCGAACGGGCACGCTGCTGGATGCGCTCAACGAGGGTTTCAACCGGCGCGACCAGGCGGATGAGCAGCGAGGGCTTGGGCAGCTGCCTGAGCACCAGCTCGTACAATTTGAAGTAGGCCTGGTAATCCCGGTCGGAGAGGTTGTTCAGGTCGTGCAGGGCGCGCACAAAAATGTGGGCATCCTCGTAGATGCTGCGGTCCATGATGGCGGAGCGGTCGGAGTTCAGCAGGGTTTCGACCTCCTGGGCGCGATTGCCGAGGAAATACATCTGCAGATGGAAAGCCCAGGTTCGCATATCGGCATAAAAATCAGCCAGGTAGGGGTTGTTGTCAACCGATTCGTAGGATGCCTGCCAGCCAAAGCGCTGGCTGAGAAGTTGGGTGAGGGAGGTCTTGCCGCTGCCGATATTGCCTGCCAGGACAATCAGACGCTGATCTTTTTTTAGGGTTTGATTCATTCGCTCTCCAGCCTGTCTGCAAATATGCGGCAACCTTCGTGGTTGTTGGAAGGGTTGATGTGCGTAAAATGACAATAAGATCGGTAAATCTGGGCATAATGTTACCATGCCGGGAGGATTTCTTTATGTTGGGTTTGAACAATTGCCCGAACGGGTGGGCTTCCCGAACGAAAGGCTATATTATCTATGGTCTTCATATTGGAGCGGGTGTATATTAAATTTGTTCAATATCGAACACAATCTCAAGGAGAAAAAATGCCT
>CAYSVX010000032.1:0-20003 GCA_964434665.1 uncultured Anaerolineaceae bacterium | reverse complement strand
AACATGTAAACAATCACCCTTGATAATGTGTAAACAATCATACTTGTCTAAACAAACCTGTATCGCCTATCGCGGCAGTGTCACGAACATCGGCGGTGAGGGGCAGATGATCATTGGGGCGATCCTCTCCACATGGTTTGGCTTGACCTTCACCGAGTTGCCCGGTTGGCTGGCGATTATCATCGCCATGCTGCTGGGAATTTTGGGCGGGATGATCTGGGGTGGCATTCCGGGCATCCTGAAAGCCTATTTCAATGTCAATGAAATTCTAAGCACAGTGATGATGAATGCCATCGCGGTGCAGATCATGAACTTTTTGATGCGTGGACCGATGATTGATCCGGTGCAGAAGGAAGCGGCATCGCAGATCCCTCAAACGGCGAGGCTGCTTGAAACCTATCGCCTTCCACGGCTTTCGCCAACACGGTTGCACCTGGGTCTTGTTATCGCAATCCTGCTGGCAGTAGCGGTCTACTTTTTGTTATGGCGCACCACGCTGGGGTATCGCATCCGGGCAGTTGGTCAGAGCCAACCAGCCTCAAAATATGGCGGCATTGATGTCAAAAAGCACATTGTGGTGGCTTTGTTACTCAGCGGCGCCTTTGCCGGGTTGGCAGGCATGATGCAGGTTTACGGCGTCAATTACCGCATGATCACGGATGGATCGGCTACGGGTTTTACCGGCAATGCCGGGTTTAACGGCATCGTTGCAGCCTTGTTCGGGCAGTTACATCCTCTAATAACCATTCCCGCGTCGGTGCTGTTTGGCGGGTTGCTGGTGGGGGCGAATGCCATGCAGCGTGTAGTCCAGGTGCCCTCGGCGTTGATCACCGCGCTGAATGGATTGGTGGTGGTTTTTGTGGTGAGCAGCGAGTTCTTCCGCAAACGCAGTCAAAAACGGAGGCTGAGTCAATCCGGGACGGATCAACTAAAGCCAGAGGATTCCAATTTCCAACAGGAAGCAGGTGAAGCATGATTTCGGACCTGTTTACCGCGACGGTTATCATCGGGATCGTCTCTTCGGGCATTCGCCTGGCAACTCCCTATTTGTTTGCTTCGATCGGTGAAATGTTCGGGCAGCGCAGCGGCGTCCTGAACCTGGGGGTGGAAGGACAGATGCTGCTGGGTTCATTTGTCGCGTTTTATGTCACCCTGAAGACCAACAATGTGTGGCTTGGCGTACTGGCAGCCATGGGGGTGGGAGCTGTGATGGGGCTGGCAATGGCATTTGTTACGGTCAATTTGCATGCCACCCAGGGCATCAGCGGTATCGGTTTTTACCTTTTTGGAATGGGAATGAGCAACTTGCTCTTCCAAAAACTGGTTGGTACAGTAGAAGGCGTGAAGGGCTTTCAGAAGATTTCCGTACCGCTGCTGGGCAAAATCCCGGTCATTGGCGAGATCTTTTTCAACCAGAATGCGTTGGTCTACCTGGCATTTTTGCTGGTGCCTGTCGCCTGGTTCGTTCTCAACAAAACTACGCTTGGCTTGAAGATTCGGTCAGTGGGCGAAAACCCCGAAGCCGCCGACTCGCTGGGGGTGAGCGTCGCGGGCATCCGTTATCTGACTGTCATCATGGGCGGCGTGTTTTCAGGAATTGCTGGCGCGGCGTTGTCGATCGCGCTTTTGAATGTCTTCCAGCAGAACATGACTGCGGGTCAGGGCTTCATTGCCGTCGCGCTGGTGTATTTTGGAAGTTGGAAACCTTTTGGAATCTTGGGTGGCGCATTACTCTTCAGTATGATCAACGCTCTGCAGCTTTGGATCCAGGTGCTTGGCATCCCAATTCCGGCAGAGCTGGCAGTCATGATGCCATATATCTTGACCATCTTAGTGTTGACCCTTTCCGTCTCGAAAGGCCGAGGTCCGTCCGCCTTGACCAAGGCATTTGAGCGGGAAGGATAAAATCCGGGAGGTTGGCGTATAAGCCTCTCCCCTATTACAAAGGAGAATGATGAAGAAAGTTTTTACCTTAGTCTCAGTGCTTTTAGTTTTGGCAATGTTCCTGGGTGCCTGCGCGCAGACACCGGTGGCAGAGCCCCCTGCTGTTGTTGAGGAGCCAACCGAGCCTTTGCGCGTTGCCGTTGTTTCCCCCAGCAGCATTAATGACCTTGCATTCACACAAAGTATTTCAGATGCCCTTAAGGTATTGAAGACGGAGATGGGCGACGGTCTGGAATATGCCTTCACCGAAAACATGTTTGTTGTCGATGATGCTGCAGCTGCCATTCGTGATTATGCCACCAAGGGCTATGACATTGTTATCGCCCACGGCTCACAATATGGCTCCTCATTACAGGAAATTGCGCCGGACTTTCCGGAAACTGTATTTGCCTGGGGTACTACGGTGGATACATTCGGTCTCCCGAATGTGCATGCCTATGAAGCAGCTTCGGATCAGGGTGGGTATGTGAATGGCGTTATGGCCGGCATGCTGACCAAGTCCAAGATCATTGGTGTTGTTGGTCCGATCGAGACCGGCGATGCCAAGCTGTATGTGGATGGATTTGTCGCGGGCGCCAAGTCAGTTGATCCAACAATTGATGTGCGCGTGACCTACATCGGCAGTTTCTCCGATGTGGCACTCGCAGCTGAAGCTGCCACCACCCATATCGCGGCTGGCGCGGACATTCTGACCGGCTCTGCCCAGATGGTGGTTGGCGCTATTGGCAAGGCTGAAGAAGCTGGTTTGTATTGGTTCGGAACGCAGGCAGATCAGAATGCCTTTGCGCCAAAGACCGTCGTCGCTAGCCAGGTCTACCACTGGGAAGGCATCTTGCGCGAGATCGTTGCCTTGCGCGCCGCAGGGACAATGGGCGGGAAAACCTTCGCCGCAACCTTGCAGAATGGTGGTCAGGTTATCACCATTAACCCCGGTATCGAACTCAGCGGAGAAATTAAGACCATGGTTGAGCAAGTGATTGCTGGCATCAATGATGGCAGCATTGTCATCCCCAAACCATAGTTCAAATTAGTAAGCACGGGTCAGGCAGCAATGCCTGACCCGAAAAGGGAACAAGTATGCAGAAGAACAGTCCGGTTATCAACGAAAAAGTGGCCTTTGAGACGCTTGAGATGCGTGGGATTACCAAGCGGTTTCCCGGGGTTTTGGCGAATGATAACGTCAACTTCGACTTGCGGGCTGGTGAGGTGCATGCATTATTGGGGGAAAACGGGGCTGGGAAAAGTACACTGATGAAGATCCTTTATGGGATGTATCACCCGGACTCGGGTGAGATCCTGGTAAATGGGAGAACCGTCAGAATTAATTCCCCGACCTCTGCAATCCAGCAAGGCATCGGCATGATCCATCAGCATTTTATGCTGGTGCCCACTCTGACGGTCGCCGAAAACGTAGCTCTGGGCTTGCCTTCGAGCCGAAAACCCCTGACCGATCTGGACAGGGTCTCGGAGAGGGTCATCGCCCTGGCAGACAAATATCACCTGAGCATCAACCCAAGCGCGTATATCTGGCAGCTTAGTGTTGGTCAGCAGCAGCGGGTGGAGATTATCAAGGCTCTCTATCGCGGCGCGGCAATTTTGCTGCTGGACGAGCCAACCGCTGTTTTGACCCCGCAGGAAGTCGAAGAATTGTTCGCTATCATGCGGCAGATGCAAAGCGACGGCTATGGGCTGGTGTTTATCTCCCACAAGCTGCACGAGGTCATTGCGATCAGCGAACGCGTTACAGTTTTGCGCGATGGGCGCAACGTGGGCACACGTCTCACTTGCGATGTGACCCAGAACACGCTGGCAAATTGGATGGTGGGTCACGAAATAGAGTTCATCAAAAGCACGGAAAAACCCCAGGTTGGGGAGGTGCGTTTTTCCCTTGAGGATGTCAACTGTGGCAGTGACCGGGGCGTTGAAGGCCTGCGTGGCGTGAACCTGGCAGTACATTCCGGCGAAATTGTGGGCCTGGCAGGGGTGTCGGGTAATGGGCAGCTTGAGCTGGCTGAAGCGCTAACCGGGATTAGACCGGTCACAAGGGGAAAAATTTCTCTTGAAGGGCAGGATGTGACGGGCAGGAAACCGTCAGAAATCACCGAAAAGGGGCTTTCCTATATTCCCGAAGAGCGCATGAAAGATGGCATGATCCGCAACTTCAACATATCCGAAAACCTGGTGCTGCGTGAACACCACAAAATGCCTTTTTCCAAGCATGGATTCCTGCAGATGTCTTACATCAATGAGAACGCTGATCGCTTGATCGAACAGTACCGCGTCAAGACGCCTTCCAGGAAGACTCTGGCGAAGAGTTTATCGGGCGGGAATATCCAGAAAGTTCTGCTGGCACGTGAGCTTTCGCGAAAACCGCGCGCGATCATTGCAGCGCAGCCCACAAGAGGTTTGGATATTGGCGCGAGCGAGTACGTGCACGAGCAGTTATTGATGGAACGCAAGAAGGGCACGGCCATCCTGTTGATCTCGGAGGATCTGGATGAGATCCTGGCGCTGGCTGATCGGATCGCGGTGATTTATGAAGGCAAAATCATGGACATTTTGCCAAGAGAAACTGCCACCAAGGAAGACATCGGGCTGCTGATGGCGGGCGTGCATCCAGGTGAGACAATCCGAAACGAATTTTGTGATTAAGTATCAATCATAGGGCTAAGCCCCTGTACCCGCGACCTGTGCGCGCCGTGAAACGGACGGGTAAGCAGGGTATAGCGATCTGCCCTTAACGATGCGATTGTGCAGGGCTCTTGCCCGAGCACAGCATTTCGCCCCAGGCGTCCAACACAAACTGGAGACCTTCAGTCAGATACCGTGCGCACTCAGGAAACCGACACGTTCAGCCTCGTCATCGCGAGCCTCTTTTGCGCGGCGATCTGCTTTCATCACTTAACGTAATCATAAATGGTATGCGTAGGGCGAGACGAAGTGCCCGCGAAGCAGGGTATTGGAAGCACTGCACACATCTTCACATCAAGACCTTTCCGTGCTTCCAATCCGCCATCAAATCCTCAAAACTCTTTCTGTTCCGTCATCGCGAGCGTAGCGCGGCGATCTGCTCAAAATCCCGTCATCGCGAGCGTAGCGTGGCGATCTGCCTTTCCTCGGTCTGGATGAATGGAATACTGTCGTAGGGGCGAAGCTTTTCAACAAAAATGCAATACCATATCCCATGCATCCGGTAAAAATGCTTCGCCCCCACCGATGATCTCAACAAGGTGAATGAAACAAAACTGCTGACTGCCACATCGCCCTAATGGGCTCCTCACAGCAAAAAATCTGTTCCGTCATCGCGAGAGAAGCGCGGCGATCTGCCTTCACCTCTTGACGAAATCAAGAACATTACGCGTAGGGCAAGATTGGAAGCACTACTCATTTCATCATGCGTACTCCTTGGTGTGCTTCCAATCCGCCATTAGATGATTCTGATTTCACAAACCTTTGAAACAAGACTATCATTGACGGCGGATTGAGGGCACAATGCGTTCATCCATCAAATCGTAAACGGTGCCCTCAATCACGCCCTACGAAAAAATACCCGCGAAGCAAGCTGTGATGATCAACCGGGTTTGTGCAAAACGAGAACAACCCAATCTTCCTGATGAAGCGTTTCGCGCAAAGTCAACCCCACACTGCGGGCAAGATCTGCAAGATCCTGCGCCTGGTGCTCGAGCACGCCGCCGAGAAAGAGTAAGCCGGACGGGGCTACCAGATCTGCCAGACCAGTGGAAAGCATGTTTGCTAAAATTGGCGAGAGAATGTTGGCGATGACGCGGGGAGCCTGATTGAGTCCATCCTTGCGATTGAGCACATCGGTGTGCGTACCAACTTCAAAGACAATCCTGTCAGCAACACTGTTCAACGCCGCGTTATTGATGGCTGAAGGGATCGCGTCCGGGTCATAATCCACTCCCAGGATGCGGTTGGCGCCGAGTTTTGCAGCTTGAATGGACAGGATGCCGCTGCCGGTGCCGATATCGATCACGTCCATTTCCTTGCCCCCGTATTTTTCGAGGGCGAGCATGCAAAGCTGGGTGGAGGGGTGTGTGCCTGTACCAAACGCCATGTCGGGGGAAATGATGATCGGAATGCGACCCTCAGCCAGGGCAGGGTCGACCCAGGCGGGCAGGACGATCAGGTTGCGGCCGATTTTGAGTGGTTTATAGTTGGCTTTCCAGGCTTCCATCCAGTTTTGATCAAGCAGAATCTTGTATTCCAGGGCGTCCAAAGGGGCAATCTGCGACATGTGCCAGATCGCTTCCTCAAGCTGTTGCCGGACTGCTTCAGATTGCTCATCCTGCGGGAAATAGGCAACCACCTGCATATCACCGGTAGGGATCTCTTCGTGACCCAGGGCGTCGTAACGGGTTACGCTGTTGATCACAACCCCGTTGGGAGAAAAGCGTGAGAAAACCTCGGCAATCGCTTCGGCTAATTCTCCACTACAAACAATTGAAGCTTCGAGCCAGGCATAGGGTTTATCCACTGAAGGCATCCTTTAATTTTTCGAAGAAGCTGCGTTCCTGGATCTTGACATCCGTGCCCATGGTTTTACCCAGGGTCTGGAGCAGTTCTTCCTGTTCATCGGTCAGCGCGGTTGGGATTTGAACGTTGACTGTCACCATCTGATTTCCGCGTTCAGTCCTCTGGAGGATTGGAACACCTTTTTCCTTTAAACGGAAGACGCGCCCGGGCTGAGTGCCCGCAGGGATACGCAGTTTTACATCGCCGTCCAGAGTAGGAATGGTAATTTCATCGCCCAGGGCTGCCTGAGCCATGTTGATATCAATATCGAGCAAAATGTCGTTGCCGCTCCGACGGAAGTAATCATGGGGCGCGACTTCGATTTCAATGTAAAAATTACCGTTTGGACCGCCATTTGCCCCTGGCTGTCCTTCGCCAATCATGCGAACCTGGTTGCCATTGTCGATGCCAGCCGGGATGTTTACCTTTTTACGCGTGGTTTTGCGTTCCAAACCAGTTCCACGGCAGGCGGTACAGGGTTTCTCGATCATGACACCGCGACCGCCGCAGGTGGGGCATGTAACAACCTGGACCATCTGTCCCAGGAAGGTCTGCTGAACCTGCCGCACCTCGCCCGCGCCCTTGCAGGTTTGGCAGGTGACGGGTCTGGAACCTGGTTCGGCGCCTGAGCCAGAGCAGACAGAGCACTTTTCATTGCGAGTGATGTCAATGTCTTTTTCAGTGCCAAAAACTGCCTCTTCAAAGGTCAGCTTCAGACGCGTGCTGAGGTCGGCACCACGCCGGGGAGCGTTCCGACTGCGGCGGGAAGACCCGCCAAAACCCATGCCGCCAAAACCACCCAAACCGCCCAGACCGAAAAGTTCAAACAGATCCGAGATATCCATCGTGGAGTAGTCCGGCATGCCGTTGGTGTTGACGCCCTGGAAGCCATAGCGATCATAAGCGGCGCGCTTTTCGGGGTCGCTCAGCACACCATAAGCTTCGTTGATCTCTTTGAATTTCTCTTCGGCGTCATCAGCTTTGTTGACATCAGGATGATACTTTCGCGCTAGATTGCGGAAAGCATTTTTGATGTCATCCGCGCTGGCAGAGCGGGTTACACCCAAAACTTCGTAATAATCTCGTTTTTCTGTCATTCTCTATTCAGACCAAATCCCTGGCAGCGTAACCTGCCAGGGATGTATTTTATACTGTTTTCGCTAATCCGCGTGGTGAAACTCACCGTCGACCACATCACCATCGTCATCAGGAGCCTGTCCCGGGTCTGTCTGAGTCTGCTCAGGGTCAGGAGCCTGGGTCTGGCTGTAGGCAGCCTGACCAACTTCCTGCAGTACTTTCATCAACTCTTCCACAGAGCTGTTGATCACGTTGGGGTCGTCCAGATCGCGTACGGAGCGAACTTTCGCGATTGCGTCTTCAACACGAGATTTCAAAGCGGCAGGTACTTTCTCGCCGAGGTCAGAAAGTGTTTTTTCTGAGCTGTAAATCGCGTTATCCGCAGTGTTGCGGGCTTCGATCAACTCCCGGTGTTTTCGATCTTCTTCCGCGTGAATTTCAGCGTCCTTGCGCATCTGTTCAACTTCAGTTTCACTCAAGCCGGATGACGCCGTGATGGTGATGTTTTGCTGGCGCCCAGTGGCTTTATCTTTCGCCGTGACTTCAAGGATGCCATTGGTGTTGATATCGAAGGTAACTTCAATCTGAGGTACGCCGCGAGGAGCAGGAGGAATGCCATCGAGTGTGAATTTCCCGAGGGATTTGTTATCCCCAGCCATCGGACGTTCGCCTTGCAGCACGTGGATCTCCACCTGCGTCTGACTGTCGGAAGCCGTTGAAAAAACCTGGCTCTCTCTGGTGGGGATGGTGGTGTTGCGCTTTATCAGCGGTGTCGCGATACCGCCCAGAGTTTCAATGGAGAGCGACAAAGGCGTGACGTCGAGCAAGACAATGCCCTTCACATCCCCGCCAAGCACACCAGCCTGGATGGCTGCGCCAATGGCGACGACCTCGTCGGGATTGACGCCCTTGTGGGGCTCTTTGCTGAAGAATTGGCGCACAGCTTCCTGCACCGCGGGCATGCGGGTCATCCCGCCGACCATGACCACTTCGTCAATGTCGGAGGGTTTCAGGTTGGCGTCGCTGAGTGCCTGCTGAACCGGTTTCATCGAACGCTGGATAAGTTCGCCAGTCAGCTGCTCAAGTTTTGAGCGTGTGAGGGTGACCACCAGGTGCTTGGGTCCGGAGGCATCAGCCGTGATGTAGGGCAGGTTTACTTCTGCCTGCATGGTGGTGGAGAGCTCGATTTTCGCGCGTTCAGCGGCTTCTTTGAGGCGCTGAAGTGCCTGACGATCCTCGCGCAGGTTGATGCCGTTTTCGCGTTTGAACTCGTCGGCGAGCCAGTCAATGATGCGCTGGTCAAAGTCATCTCCGCCCAGGAAAGTGTCGCCGGAGGTGGATTTCACCTGGAAGATTCCGTCACCAACTTCGAGGATGGAAATATCAAACGTGCCGCCGCCAAGATCATAGACCGCGATGGTTTCGTTCTTCTCTTTTTTGTCGAGCCCGTAAGCCAGGGAGGAGGCGGTGGGTTCGTTGATGATGCGCAGCACTTCAAGACCGGCAATTTTGCCGGCGTCCTTGGTGGCGTTTCGCTGGGTATCGTTGAAATACGCTGGCACAGTGATGACTGCCTGGGTTACAGGTTCACCAAGGTATGCCTCGGCATCGCGTTTAATTTTTCCCAGGATCATGGCGGAAATTTCCGGGGCAGTGTAGTCCTTGCCCCCCAAAACGACGCGCAGGTCGCCATTGGGCGCTTTGTTTATCTGATATGGAACATGGCTTTTTGCGCGTTGTACTTCGGGGTCATCAGCCCGGCGACCCATGAAACGCTTGATCGAGAAGATCGTGTTTTCGGGGTTGATGATCGCCTGGTTGCGGGCAACACGCCCAACCAAACGCTCCCCGTTCTTGTTGACTGCCACCACGGATGGCACAAGGCGCTCACCCTCAGCAGAAGGTATGACAACAGGCTCTCCGCCCATCATGACGGCTGCAACTGAGTTTGTGGTTCCAAGATCGATTCCAATAATTTTTCCCATAATTACTCCTATTTTGCGACTCTGACCAGGGCGGGTCGGATTACGCGGTCTTTGATTTGATAACCGGTTTGGACAACTTCAATGATCTGTCCATCGGTATAAGTGTCATTTTCTTCATGAGTGACTGCTTCCTGCGTATTGGGGTCAAACATATCGCCGGGTTTTAGGTCCAGCGGGCGTACCTCTTTTGCTTCAAGAGACTTGAGTAATTTTTGCAGGATCAGCTCGATCCCTGAAATCCAGCTGGCGCAGTCCGGGTCTTCCGGGAGGTGTTGGAGCGAACGCTGCAGGTCATCGGCAACCGGCAGGAAGAACTTGACATGTTCCGCGAGCAAGCGCTCCGCGTAACTGGCATTATCCAGGTCGATACGGCGTTTGTAGTTGGCAAAACTGGCTCTCTCACGTTGTAAACTGTCGAGGTAATCATCATTTTGTTTGCGCAGGTCGGCGTTTTCAGCCTGTAACGCAGCCAAATCTGGGGTCACTTCCTCGGGCGTGGGAGCTTCATTTTTATTTTCAGTGTCTTCAGTCATTTTTTTCCTCGTAAAAATTTTCATAATAACGTTTCTTATTCAATCAAAGTATCGGTAACCAGGTCGGAGAGCAGATCCGCCACGAAACGGACCGCGCTGATGGCATGTCCGTAGGGCATCCGCATCGGACCAAGGATGCCAAGCATGCCAGAAAGCTGGTCTTGGATGCCGTAGCGGGTCAGGATGACCGAGCAATCTCTCAGATCCTGCCAGGTGCCTTCGCCTCCGATCAGCACTTGCACACCGCCGATATCCTCCGTCAGCACCGTGCGTGAGAACAAATCATTCAGCATGGGGCGCTCTTCCAGCAGGCGCAGCGGTGAACGATCCTGGCTGACTGCGGCAAACTCAGGTGTGGAGAGCACATTCGAAAGTCCATCAAGAAATAACTCCCCAGTGATGAGCTCCTCTGTGAGGTGCATTTGGTCCAAAACAGCAGCCAGTATCTGCTGAATGAGTGGATCGGCACTGGCTTCGAGAGCCTCGATTTGACGAAGCGATTTGTTTTCAAGATTTTGATTGAATTGATTGGCAGTGCGCGAAAGGGATTCCTGGCTGTAGATCTCGTCCAATGCCAGAATCTGCTGCCGGATCTCACCGCCAACCAGCACCAGCACCATCAACACTTGTGAACCGCGGATTGAGATCAGTTCGATGTGTTTGAAGGCAATTTTTTCCGAGTGTGGCGCGGTGACCAGTGAGACGGCCTGGCTTTGGTTTGCCAGGACTGAGGCTGCGAGCGGCAGCCAGTGGTCCAGACCGCGCCGGGATTGGTAAAACTGGTGCGAAATGGTGTTGCGGGTGGCAGTCGGAAGGGCAGTTTGCTGCACCAGGTTGCTGACAAAAAAGCGATAGCCTTCTTCAGTTGGCACACGCCCTGCTGATGTATGGGGCTGACGGATGAGACCGAGCTCTGTGAGCGCGTTCATCTCATTGCGTACCGTGGCAGAGCTGATCTGCAAGCCAAAATCTTCGATCAGAGTTTTGGACGCGACAGGCTGCGCCGTGCGTGTATGCTCGTGCACGATCAGGGAAAGGATGATTTTTTGTCGCGAAGTCAGTTCTGTCATGTTATTTTTCATAATTAGCACTCTCGACCGGAGAGTGCTAAAATACCTTGGCTTAATGTTACCATGCGAGGATTATCCTCGTCAAGAAAAGGATAACCTTACCCCGTTAATATTGCGTTAGATATTAATTTTGGATTTGAGGGTTAAGAGATGGAAGTTTTGAACGAGACAACATGGCGGTCGATGCCACCAAAACGATACTTATAAACCTCGTCGCCGCGCATCATGTCCACCTCGGTCAGCCCCTGTTCAATTGCCCAGTTAATGACTTTTGCCAGCAGCACCCATCCGGGCGAGCAGCAGCTAAAGGTGGTGTCCCAGGCAGAGTTGTAAACCCACAGCTTGTTACCGGCAAGGAAGGAGAGATATGCGGCTCCTTTTATCCCGTCAAAGGTCAAGTAGGAAAGATGCAATTGCCCAACCTCCAAAGCCTTGGCAGCGGTTTGTGAGAGGAAGAGCTCCATTTCTGGAGTCAAAAACGCCACTTTGCTGGGGTCATAGCGCATCATGTTGATGAAGGCTTGTATCTCCTCCTTCACATCATGTGCGGCGTTGACCACATACCAATCCGTTACGTGGTGGGCGTCCGCGTTGCGCATTTTTCGGCGGATCTCGTGGCGCTGTTTTTTGGAGATGGAAGCGAGATAATCTTCCCAGCTTGGTTTCATGGGGATGAACGGGGAAGGCTGCAAAACCTCGCTGGTGAATTGATTGCCTTTTTGCTCACAGAGTTCGCGCAGAATCAGAAGGCTGGGTGAGTCATCCTGGAAGTTGGCAAGGTCGAGACTGCGTGAAAGCAGTCCGGGTTCAGTTTTGATGAAGTCAAGCATGCCTGCGATAAAGGAATGGAGCTCCACAAGCGGGCAGAGAAAATCGAGGTAGTCCGAAACTTCGATCTGACCGATGAAACGCAGGGCTGGCGAATTTTCCGCTTTTTCCGAGAAGAACAGGGGTGCCACGCCAACCAATTGACCGTCTTGACGGGCAATAATAAGCTGGAGTCGGCTGGTCTCGTGCCGCCACTCACCCCCGCCAAGCGTCTGCCACCAGGTATGCTGATACCAAAACTCGAGGAATGGCAATGGTCGGTGCGTCTGAGCCACGAGAGCTTGCCATTCAACCTCGAGGCTCTGCCATTCGGCAGGATCGGTGATCAGTGAAAATTGCATGTGTCCGATTATACCCTCTGGCACGAATTGTGTACTCTTGAGTTTACGCAATATCAATGTTGAATTAAAAGGTGCGCCATGAAATTTGACCTGACCATTTATTCCTTCGAGAATCATCAACAAAGGCTGCTTCACACCGCTTGCGCAGGGAAAGGTACTGCGCGCGGGCGTGAAGAAGATAGCCTGTTGATCAAGCTTTGGCCGACTGAGGCTGTCAGCTTGGGCGATGATGTGCTGGCTCAGTCGTTGAGCAAACTGTCGGCAGCCTATTTCAAGACGGGCGGGTCGGTCACCAATGCCATGCGCAGCCTGGCTGATGGGCTCAACAAAACCTTTCTTTCCAGCAACAGCCAACTGCAAGAAAAGGACACCTGGCAAACAGCGTCCGTGCTCGTGGGGGTCATTCATCACGAGACTTTGTTCCTTGGTATCAACGGCAAAGGAGAAGCCCTGCTTGTGAAGCGGCATGGACGGGAGCACTTCCTGGACCCAGAGCTTGACCCAAGAGGTTTAGGATTTAGCTCAATTGTCCGTCCGCGATTTTTTCAGTCCACTGTGACGGATGGTGACTTTTTACTCCTGGCGCAGGAATTCTCGGTGGATTTGATGACCTCTGCACAACTGTCGGCAGACATTGCAACTCTGGGCGGGTTAGTGCCTCTGTTGGGTGGCGCGGACGTCATCAGGCTGACATGTGGCGAAGGTCTGAGCCTCAAAGCGCGCTTGGACCCCAAGCCTGCTCAGGTGACCCAGGAGACGCCTGTTGTTGAACCTGAGCCAGTTGAGCCGGAGGTTGCTGAACCGCAGGAACTCGAATGGCCAGAAGAAGTGTTGGAGCCCTCGGAGATCGACGAAGATAACGGCTCACTGGCGGAAGACCTGTTTAGAAATGTACCGTTTGTGAACCATGCTGCAGAAGCTGAACCCAAGCCGGAACCTCAGCCAGAAGAACCTCCAGTTGCGTCTGAAAAAACCGAAATCATCCGTCAAGAACCCGCGCTGGAACCAACTCCTGAAGAAGAGCCGGAAGAGCCGCAGTCCGCTCCAATATTTGACGTGGAGCAGTTCAAGACCGGTGCGCTTCAGAGTGTTGCGAAGGGCACAGGTTTCTTGAAAGGCGTCGAGGATAAGACCGAAGCGATCATCCAAAAAAGCGGGGAAAAGAAACGCGAAGAGGGCAAGCCGGTAAGCGAGCTCTCTGCCCTCAGCAAATGGCTGATTGCCATTTTGGTGCCCCTGCTGCTGGTGGGGCTGACCACATTCATTTACCTCTCCCAGGGGCAGGGCAACGAATATGGCTACTACCTGGCACAGGCCGAAGCTTCCGCCAACAATGCCGCGCTTATGCAGACGGATGATCTTAAGCGCGAGGGTTGGAATCAGACTATTGAGTGGCTGGATCAAGCCGCTGCTTTTCAAAAATCCGACGAGGTCAACGCCCTGTACCTAAAAGCGAGGCTGGCTCTGGATGAACTTGACGGCGCAAAAAGGTTGATCTACAAGCCGGCGTTTGCTGCCGGATTGTACCCGGATATGAGCGTCAGCAACATCATTCCATTGAACCGGGATCTTTATCTGCTGGATCAAACCAGCGGTGAGGTCCGGCATCTGACGCTTCAATCGCGTGGTTACGTCATGGATGACTCGTTCGTCTGCAATCCGGGCAATTATTCTGGGGTGCAGGTTGGCAAATTGGTGGACATGCTGGCAATCCCGATCAACAATCCTGCCAAGGCGCCAATTTTGGCAATTGATGCGGATGGCAACATCCTCTTCTGCGCGGTAGGTTCAAACCCAACAGCCGCAACCTTAATGCCTCCGGACGGTGGTTGGCGGGATCTGAAAAGCATCGCCTTTGACTCGGGGCAGCTCCTCGTGCTTGACCCGGCTGCAAACGCCATCTGGATCTATCGCGGGTTCAGTTCCAACTTCGACCAGGTGCCGGTTTCTTACTTTGACGACATGCCAGCTAAACTGCAAGACGCTATTGATCTGGCTGCGAGTAAAGATGAACTCTTCCTGCTCCATGCCGACGGGCACAGTTCGCACTGCCTGGCTTCTCAGATCAGCGGTTCGGTGACCTGCGAGGATCCTGTTCCTTACCAGGAGGTGGATGGGGACGACGCAGGTGTGGACTTCGCGAGTCTGAATTTCAACCAGTTGGCATACTCTCCTCCTCCGGATCCTTCCATTTACTACCTGGACCCCGATCGGGCTGAGCTTTATCAATTCAGTCTGCGTTTGAACTTGAACCAGGTCCTGCGGTCGGGATTAAACGACGGCAGCCTGCCCACAGAAAGAGCAACTGCCTTCGCGGTAGCCGCGAATCGGCAGGTGTTTCTCGCCTTTGGGAACGCTGTCTACTACGCGGTTTTACCGTAAATGCTGACAAACCGAAATAGATGAAAATGTGAGGTATGAATACATTCGTAGTCGGAAGTACGGGTTTTTTGGGGTATTTTGCCGTCCAGGAGTTGCTGGCTCGCGGTCACAACGTGCGGAGCATTTCACTCCATCCAGCATCGCCTGAGCTTGCCTTTCCCACGGAAGTCGACCTGGTGTTGGGTGATTTGACCGCCACTTCGGATGACGCACTGCGCGAGATGCTGCAGGGCATGGATGGGCTGATATTTGCGGCAGGTCTGGACGACCGATTGGTGCCAAGAGCTCCGGCTTATCCCAAGTTCTACGACGCCAACGTAACCGCCACCCGCAGGCTCATCCGCCTGGGCAAAGAAGCTGGCATCAGAAAGGCAGTTATCTTTAGCTCTTACTTCGTGGCATGCCACAGGCGCTGGCCTGAGCTGCGCCTGCCCGAGCACCATCCCTACATCCGCAGCCGGGTGGAGCAGATCCGCGAAGCGCTGGAGGAGGCTGGCAGCGATATGGCGGTCAGTTTCTTGATGCTGCCCTACATTTTCGGCTCGCTTCCGGGCAACACACCTCTCTGGAAACCGCTGATCGGCTACTTGAACAGCGGTCTGCCCTGGGCGTTCTATCCAGGAGGCGGCAGTGCCATGGTGACGGCGGACGAGGTTGGGCGGGCAGCCGTGCGCGCGCTTGAGGCTGGGAAATCTGGAGAAGAATGGCCGATCGCCTCGGACAACCTGACCTGGGTGGAATTCCTGGGGCGAATTGGCACCATCCTGAACAAACCAAAGCGCGTTATCACCCTGCCAAACTGGCTGCTCAAGCCGTCCATGGCAGCTGTGGAGCTTGGTTACAAACTCAAAGGTAAAGAGAGCGGGCTTTCGATGATTCCCTTCGTCGAACTCCAAACGCGCAACGCGTTTCTTGATACAAACTACAGCCGTGAGCAGCTTGGTTACGAAAAAGGCAACCTGGACAAGGCTCTGGAAGACACGGTAAAAGCCTGCCTTCCGGTAAGTTCCTGATAGAATTAGCGCATGAAATTAAGCAAGATCCTTGACCCGCGTGGAACGAAAATTGCTTACCTGGTGCTGGCGGTGGCTGGCAACGTCGCCTGGGCGTTAGCTTTTTTTAGCTTGGTGGACAGCCTGGTGGCGCGCTACGGCGACCTTGTCACCGGCCTTGATACAACCCTGATGTTGGGCATTTTCCTCGGTTCACTGACGATCGGTTTCTTGGTTGCAATGATTGCCAAAGACAAACGCGGCCTCACCTACGGCGTCTATGGCGGGTTGGCTGGGCTGGTCGTGATCGGGTTAATGACCTGGAAGAGCGGCTTGCTCTCAGCCCTTGTCGGTCTGATGGCTGTTTTTGGCGGGTTTAATGGCGGCTCGCTGGGGGAAATGTTTCAGCGTACCCGCAAACGCAAATAGCTAACTATTCAGGTTTTGGCGCAGAACTGGTCGGCAGCCAGGGCATTTGCGCGCCCTCAATGCCAAGATACTCAGCAAGTACGGCACGCATGGCGGTGCGATCATCCCAAAGATATTCCTCAGTTTCAAAGCACATGGACTGCTCGTGCCCCTTTCCGCAAGCGATCACCAGGTCGCCAGGCTGTGCAAGGCTGATGGCTTTGCGCAGCGCGTCTCCGCGGTCAGGCACGCGATAAAAATTCTCGCCTTCCACGCCACCGGCTTTGATTGCCGACTGTGCCATTTCTTCCAGGATGCCGTCAAGCGGCTCGGTACGCGGGTCCTCAGCCGTGAGGATGGTGATATCGGCGATTTTCACCGAGACAGCCGGCATCATTCGGCGCTTTTCGCGGTCGCGCAGACCGGCTGAGCCGTAGACAGCTATCACCCGACCATTCGTCATGGCGCGGGCGGTGACCAGCGTGTTTTCGAGCGCGTTAGGCGTGTGGGCAAAGTCCACAATCGCGGTGAAGTCCTGCCCGAGCTCAATCCGCTGCATCCGCCCGGGTATGCCCTCAAAGCTCTCAAGATCCTTCACTGCCTGCTCAAGGTCCACTCCAAGCGAAGTGACCGCCGCAAGCGCGCCGAGGATGTTGGAGACGTTATAAAAACCGGCGATCGGGACATGAACCGTCAATTGCTTCGTTTGAGTGTGCAGCATGAAGCTTAGATCGCTGGTGGTGCTGGTGATCTTATCCGCCCAAAAGTGGGCTTCGTTGATGCGGCTGTAGGTGAGGAAGCCTGGGGGTGAAACGCGTTTAAGATACCCATAAGAACGGTCATCCTTGTTCAGGATAGCCAGGCGCAGGTTGCCAATCTTTTTGCGCGGGGTCTCGATGAGCATCTCAAACAGCCTGCCCTTGGTTTGGAGGTAATTCTCATAGCTGCCGTGATAATCGAGGTGCTCGTGGGTGACGTTGGTGATGACTGCCAGGTCGTAATCGCAGGCGATGACGCGCCCCTGCGCCAGCCCGTGCGAAGTCGTCTCGAGCACGCAGTGCGTCATGCCGGCAGCCACCATCTGTGCCAGGTATGCCTGGACGTCAGGCGAATCGGGCGTGGTCACGTGGAAGCCGGTATCCAGCGCCTGGTTGCCGATTAGCGCGTTGACCGTGCTGATCATGCCGGCAGGAATACCGGATTTGGTCAGCAGGTGATAGATCAACATCGAGGTGGTGGTTTTACCGTCCGTCCCTGTCACGCCGATCATGCGCAATTTTCGCGCCGGAAAGCGCTGGAAACTCGCCGCCAGGTACGCCAGGGCGAAGTGCATGTCTCCATCAATGCGAACATAGGGGATGGAAAGCCCATCCGGGGAAGGGCGGTCGCCGAGGATCACGCGCGCGCCATTCGCAACGGCTGACGGGATGTAGTTGAAGCCGTCGCTGTTCTCACCCTTTATGGCGATGAAGGCATAGCCCTTCCGAACGCGTCGCGAATCGCTGCTGACGCCTGTAATCATCACTGGCGGGATGGGGTCAAGCGCGGTCAGCGGCGCGCTTGAAAAAACAGAGCGAAGTGAACGGCGTCGGATGGGTTGTTCCATTTTCAGTTACTTTCGCTTTTTTACCGGCTGCTTTTTCTTATTCAGCAGGTAGGCAGCCAGCAGGCTCAGCAGTCCGGCACCCAAGGAAATAAAGCCAAAGGTAGTCAGTTCGCCCCTGGTAGCAGCGGTGGACTCGGCGATTTCCATGCTGAAATCAATGTTTTGCTGAGCGGTGATGGCATAATCGCCGCTCAGGGTGTTGTCGCCGAGCGCCATCGAAATGTTTGCCTGGGAAATCCCAGCAATGAAAGGTTCCACTTCCCAAATAAATGTTTTTCGTCCGCTTTCCACCGGGATCAGCATTCGCTTTTGCGGCTGAACGACGGTCTTGATCATGTCAAGCTGCAAATCAAACACAACACCCTGTGCCAACACGCTCTCAAGCGCGTCATCTGCCTCGTATGCCACCGTGATCAGGTTCTTGCGTCCGGTTTCCAGCTTTTGGGGATATGTCACCATCACATTCAGGTTGCCGCCACTGCGGTAGATCCAGTCAGAAAGGGCGACAGCCTGGCTTTCAGAGGCGACTGGGATTGCCCGCCGCGTAAATAAAAAGCCGCTATTCGCCAGCAAAAGCAGACCCAAAACAAGCAAAATGGTTTGTTTTTTAATTTTCATTTGAACACCACCAAGTAAATAATTCCCAGAACAAGGACCACCGAAGTGATCCTGCCCAGAAGTGTGTAATCATTTTGGAGCGCGTAAAGCAGCAAAAAAGGCAGCAATATCTCGATCACGAGGACCAGCATATTGATGCGAAATTTCTTGTTTTCTTTGCTCAGGCTCATGTTAGGCTCCACCGCTAAGCAACCACGACCATATCCCGGTCGCGATTGCAATCACGCTTATCGGGATTAGACCATATCCAATCAGCTTTCGCAAGACCTTACCCTCCTGCCCGGCAAGACCAACCGTGATGCAGCTGACGATCAACTTCGTGGGAGACATCACGCTACCCATCGAACCGCCGGCGTGCTGCGCCGCCAGGATCAGCGGCACATTAAGCTTCAGCAAGCCAGCCGCTTCTGCCTGGAGCGCGCCAAACAATATGTTGCTGTTATTGTTCGTTCCGGTCAGGAAAGCGCCAATCACCCCCACAAAAGGCACCACCACCGGGTAAATTACCCCGTTGATCGTTTCCGCGATCCCCCTTGCCAGCGTGCTCGTCATGCCCACGTGGGTCATGATCGTAGACACCCCTGCCATCACAATCATGCCCAGGCTGGAATTGACCACATTGTGCGATGTGAGGCTGAGGATCCGGCGGAGAGAAGTGTGGTTGAGCATTCCTTCACGCTTCAACACGATATACGAAAGCAGAACGGTCACGAACAATACCATCCCCGGGTGCGAAAAGGGGTGGATGATCGGGCTGGATTCTGCCGGGGTGACGAACCCCAACCCTGAAACTATCTCTGGGTACGTCAGACTGATCGACACCTGGTTGAGGAAAGCGTTGAGCGGTCGGATCAGCGTGACAACAAAACCGATCACCACGAGCAAGATGTAAGGAGAAAGATGCACCAGCAGATCCCTGGGACGCAACTCGTGACCGCCATTCGAGATGGCATTCTTTGCGCCTTGATAGCCTGGCAGGCGCGTCAGGAGCACAAGCGTGGCGATGCCCACCAGCGAAGGTCCAATCGTGCTCAGGGTCCAGAAACTATTGATATTGAGAACGTAGAGCGAAGCGCCCATCGTCAGGCTGACAGCTACAATGGCGGGGAAAGCGTGGCGCACCCCTTTCCATCCGGTGCCAAGCAGGGTGATGATCACACCTGTGGGCACGAAGCTCAGAGCAAACAGGATGGCGGAATAAGGGGCGATAAGGATGCCGGGCACGTGCGAAACGGCGATCAGCGACTCGAAGGCGGATGCCATCCCGCCGAAAGAGACCGCCCAGCCGTGCCCGATGGTGGTCATCACGATCGCGAGGATCGGGCTGAATCCCATCCCCACCAGGATCGGCGCGCACACCGCCACAGCCACCCCGAAACCTCCCATGCCCTGCAGGAAGGATGTGAGCAGCCAGGCGATCAACAGCAGCTGGATGGAACGGTCGTTGGAAAGGCGGGGAATGAAAAGGCCAATGGCACGGATGGAGCCGGCTTCACTCGCGAGGCTAAAAAGCAGCAGAGCCCCCCAAACGATCACGAGCAAATTCGCAGCCAACACCAGCGCTTTCACCTGCGACCAGGCAAGGATCAGCCAGCTTCCTCCAAAAGCGACCATGCCGACGGCCACCGCCACCAGCCAGCTCATGGCGCTGGCGCGCAATGCTCCCCATTTGAAGAGGAGCAT
>CAYSVX010000031.1:0-20972 GCA_964434665.1 uncultured Anaerolineaceae bacterium | reverse complement strand
TGGATGACCTGGGCGGGTTGGACGTTAGCGTCCTGTTTCCGATCCGGGATGCGTGTGGCGGCATGCCCGCCGGCACGCACCGCATGAACGGCGACAAGGCGTATTGTTACGTTGCTTATGATGGCGGCGATGAGGTCAATCGCACCCGCCGTCAACAGCAGGTTTTACAGTTGCTCTTTACCAAATTAGTTCAAAATGGCAGATTAGCCCGGCTGCCCGTTTTGTATGCTTCCTACCAGGATCGTCTGGAGACTGATGTCTCTTTGATGGATCTTCTGGTCCGAATACCGATGGCGCTGCGCCTGGGGGATCCGGATCGCGTGAGTTACTTCGCGCTGGGATGGGAGCAGCTGAGCGAGTGGGAATTGCCTGACAACACACAAACCGTAGTTTTGCTTCCGAACGAAAAGGAGGTGGCAAAGGTTTTTGAACAGGCATTGGCAGCGATCAGCAAACCTTCCCCTCTTGGGGAGATCGTGCTGACTTATGAAGCCCAGGTGACCATTGCCGTCGCGCTGACCCAAACTGCCCAGGCGACTGGGTATGTGCCGATTCGACCGACCAATACCCCGATTGGACAGCCGACAGCAACCCGCACAGCGACCCATACTGCGACTCAGCCTGGTCAGCCAACAGCGACCCGCACGCCAACGCCAATCGTCTCGCCGCAGCCGACTGCCACTTATTCTGAACCTTATCCGATACCGACCGCGTCCTTCTTCACCCCGACCGCGTATCCGTAAAAAATAAAGGAGAGAATGTTTAGTCAGACCAAACACAAGCAGCATTCCTCGCTCATCAGAATCCTGATGGTGTGTGGTCTTTTGCTGGGTCTGCTCGGAACTGCTCCCGCAAAGTCAATCTCCTTACCCTCCGCCGGCGTTAACCGATTCGTAACCATCGAAGTCGATTACACCATCTACGAGTGGTGGCTACTTTCATGGAAGACCTCAGAAGTCGTTTGCCAGGTTTACACCGAGCACGAGTCCTGGCCGGATAACTCAGAAGTGCTCTATTACTGCGGATCAGCCATTCAAAAACAATGGACAAACACCAGCGCCTGCGACCAGAACATCACCGACCCCCAGGACTGCAAAGGCTTGTATCTTCACAAGGCGAGTGAGACGCCTTCCACGCGCAAGGTTGAGATCAGCCTGCCTTCTCCAGAAGTGTTTGTATCAATTTCCAATTGCAACCAGGAACCGGGGCAAAGCAACTGCACCACGCTGCCCTATTTACGCCTGCAGGCTGTTGAGCCGCTCCCAAATGAACAAATCATCCAGATCCTTGGCACCGTCAACGGAGCTGGATTTAGCTGCCCAGGCAGCGCCTGCGACTTGCCGCTCAGCCCCACGGGCATGGAAGGCGTTAAGGTTGAGTTCTGGGCGGATTCGAGTTATGGCGACTCGAGCAACCGCTATAACGCGCAAGTTCGGGTGGTTCCCTGGGGCGATTTTGCCAACCCCGATCAACCCGCGGCAGACAAACCCAGTTATTACGTGGATGTGCTTAGTTCGCAGTGGTTGGGTGAAGGTCAGTCCACTTGCTCCGAGATCTGGCAGTCCTTCCTGCCGGTGGATGGTCCTCCCTCCTGGCTAAAGACGCCAGAGCTGGCGGAGGAGTTGGTGTCCACGAACGATTATTTCCTTTTAGCAGGTTTGCTCATCAAGCAGGGTCTGGTGGACGCCGGCTCTTGCCCTTCGGGCGGGCTCGAAACCAATGGTGCCGCGAATGCTTGCGGTATGCAAGTGGCGCAACCTGTGGTGGATGATTGGCAAAACCAGTTTGATTCTGAAATTCTGCGTGTCGCGGATGACACTGGCGTACCCGCCCAACTAATGAAAAATATCTTTAGTCGTGAGAGCCAATTTTGGCCTGGAATCTACGAGAAAGTCCGCGAGGCCGGGCTTGGTCATCTGAGCGACATCGGCGCGGATGGGGTGCTGCTCTGGAATCCGGCTTTCTACAGCCAGTTTTGTCCATTGATCCTGACGGATGAAACCTGCCAGCGCGGCTTTGGCAACCTTGATCCTGCTCAGCAGGAAATGTTGCGCGGAGCGCTCGTCCAAAAGGTCAACGCCGCCTGTCCGGACTGCCCGGTGGGGATTGACCTGAACCAGGCAAACTTCAGCATCAGCATCTTTGCCCGCAGCATCCTGGCGAATTGCGAGCAGGTGCGTCAGATCGTCTTCAACACAACTGGTCGTCAGCCGGGACAGGTCGCAAAATATGAGGACTTGTGGAAGTTCACCTTGCTGAATTACAACGCGGGTCCGGGCTGCCTTGGCAACGCTATGCAGCGCACCATCAATAATGGCAATACACTCACATGGGATAACATTGCCTTCAACTTGCAGGAGGGTTGCCAGTCTGGAATTGCCTATGTGGATGATGTTTCGCGCATGCTGCAGCCAGAATCAGGTGGCATCGATGACCTCCTGAGCACACCCGAACCGAGCACCTACCTGCCGACACCCACGTTGCAGCCAACCCCGCGTCCGATTATCCTGACCCCCACGCCCGGACCGACCTCTACTCCTGGGCCGACCGCCACTCCCGGACCGACTGCTACAACAGGAGCAACCCCGTATCCCGGTCCGACCGCCACTCCATATCCCTAATCCCTCTCAGAAATTGGTTAGGCGTTTCCTGAACGCAACTCGTCAAGCTGCGTTTCGAGTTCTGCTCTTTTTTCGATACCGGCTTGTTCCACTTCGTAACGCACATTCTGGATATAGTCGCAGACTTTTGCTTTTAATTCTTCACCTGAATAAGGCGCATACAAACGGGCTAACGTGCTGCCAAGCAGTCCGCCAAGCACTGCGCCAAACAGCCAACTGGAACTTTTGCTCATTTTCTCTTCCTTTCGAGATTTATTATTTCAATTATAAGGGATTGCAAGCTGGTAATACCATTGCTTGTATCTTAAAGAACCCGAAAGCACATTCTTAGTCTTGTTACTGAACCGCTAATATGCATCCAACAAAATGTTAACATCCCTCTATCAAACAAATATTATGCTTTAGTCACTTTGATCATGTTAGTTTTTAGATAACAAGGAGTAAATATGGGAAAAATTATTGGAATTGACCTGGGAACAACTAACAGTGCCGTCTCTGTCATTGAAGGCGGATCCCCCACTGTCATATCAACCTCAGAGGGTTCACGTTTGCTGCCTTCTGTTGTAGCTTTTAATAAAAATGGCGAACGTTTGGTCGGGATCCCCGCCAAGCGCCAGGCTATCGTCAATCCTGAAAATACCGTTTCTTCTGTCAAACGCTTTATTGGGCGCCGATATGACGAAGTGGCACAGGAGCGTTCGATGGTCTCATTTAAGGTTGTTGCCGGACCCACTGGCGATGCCCGTATTCAGATCCCTGTGACAGGGCAAACCTACACCCCGCAGGAGATTTCCGCGATGGTGCTGGGCAAACTCAAGACGGATGCCGAAGCTTACCTGGGCGAAAAAGTCACCCAGGCGGTCATCACGGTGCCGGCTTACTTCAACGACAGCCAGCGCCAGGCAACCAAAGATGCCGGCAAGATCGCCGGGCTCGAAGTGATGCGCATCATCAACGAGCCAACTGCGTCCGCGCTGGCTTATGGACTCGACAAGAAGGAAAACGAGATCATCCTCGTATTTGACCTGGGCGGCGGTACGTTTGACGTCTCTCTGCTCGAAGTAGGCGGCGGCGTGGTGGAAGTGAAAGCCACCAACGGCGACACCCACCTCGGTGGCGACGATTGGGATAACGAGATCGTTAACTGGGCTGCGGAAGAATTCCGCAAAGACCAGGGCATCGACCTGCGCCAGGACCGCCAGGCGCTCCAGCGTCTGCGCGAAGCCGCGGAAAAAGCCAAGATCGAGCTCAGCACCGTGCTCGAAACTGAGATCAACCTGCCATATATCACGGCTGATGCCAGCGGACCCAAACACCTGCTGCTAAAGCTCAGCCGCGCGAAATTTGAACAGATGACCGAGCACTTGCTCAACCGCTGTCTTCCTCCCTTCCAGGCTGTCATGAAAGACGCTGGAGTTGGTATGAACCGCATTGATGAAGTGGTACTTGTGGGCGGCTCGACCCGCATGCCTATGGTACAGGAATTTGTCAAGAAGCAGACCAATGGCAAAGAGCCCAACAAGGGTGTCAATCCGGATGAGGTTGTTTCGATTGGCGCGGCAATTCAAGGTGGTGTGCTGGCAGGCGACGTCAAGG
Organism: uncultured Anaerolineaceae bacterium; assembly: GCA_964434665.1. Lineage (GTDB taxonomy): Bacteria > Chloroflexota > Anaerolineae > Anaerolineales > Anaerolineaceae > Mesolinea. The sequence continues at coordinate 16,755 of CAYSVX010000031.1, read as the reverse complement.
ACGTGCTGCTGCTGGATGTAACCCCGCTCTCGCTGGGTGTGGAAACTCTCGGCGGCGTCATGACCCGCTTGATCGAACGCAACACCACTATTCCGGTCAAGAAAACCGAAACCTTCTCGACCGCGGAAGATAGCCAGACAGCCGTGGACATCCATGTTTTGCAGGGTGAACGCCCAATGGCAAACGATAACATGACCCTTGGTCGCTTCCGCTTGGACGGCATACCGCCGGCGCCGCGTGGCATCCCGCAAGTGGAAGTCACTTTTGACATCGACGCCAACGGCATCCTGAGCGTGACCGCGAAGGATAAAGCCAGCGGCAAGGAGCAGCGGGTTACCATCACCGCTTCGACCAACCTCAACAAGAATGATGTGGAGCGCATGGTGCGCGAAGCCTCGCAAAACAAGGCTGAGGATGATCGCCGGAAGGCTGTGATTGAAGCCCGCAATATGGGCGACAGCTTGGCATATCAGTCCGAAAAGACCCTGAAGGATCTGGGCGAGAAGGTCGATGCCGCTTTGCGCAACGACGCCGAAGCCAAGATCCAGGTGCTGCGGGGGGCAATAGCTGGTGAAGACGTCAGCGCGATCACCAATGCCAGCAATGCTTTGCAGGAAGTGATGCAAAAGATTGGCACCGCTGCTTATCAGCAAGCCGGACCTGCCGACGGCGGTCAGCCGGGAGCGGGATTTGGCGGGCAGCCTGGCCAGCAATACACTCAGCCTGAAGGCAATGACGAAGACGTTGTGGATGGCGAATTCCACGAAGCGTAAAAACAAAATTTAGAATGCAAAGAGCCTGTTCTTAGTTGAGCAGGCTCTTTCATAATTAGTTGTAGGTCGGAATGAGACCGCTTGTGAACCTTGGCCTGCCAATCATCTCCCGCGGGCTCACTCCGACAATAATAATATGGCGGCGGAGTGCGCAAAAACGGCGCATTCCGCCCTACATGGGTTTGGTTAAACAAAGGGGTTTGTGTAGGTCGGAATGAGACCGCTCCAGACCCTTTGCCTATAATATACCCCTCGCGGGCTCACTCCGACGTTTACATCATTGGCACATTCTGCCCTACCCCATCCGTTATAATTAGCCCATGATCAAACTCCTCCACTTTGCTGATGCCCACATCGACATGGCCAACTACGGTCAACACGATCCAGTCACCGGTTTACCTTTGCGCGTGATGGACTTCCTGAAATCGCTTGATTTCATCGTCCAAACAGCCATCGATGAAAAGGTCGACCTGGTCATTTTTGCCGGCGATACCTACCGCGATCGATCTCCTGCGCCGACCTTCCAGCGCGAATGGGGCAAGCGCATCATGCGCCTTTCGCGCGCGAAAATCCCCACCCTGCTGATCACAGGCAACCACGATGTCTCCCCCTCCCAATATCGCGCGCATGCCATCCAGGAATTCGACACGCTCAGCCCGGATTACATTCACGTCGTCAGCCAGCTCAAACTACTCAGCCCAAAAGACCTTGACGGTGTTCCGGTCCAGGTTGTTGCCGTCCCCTGGATCACCCGTTCAGGCGTCGTGTCGTCCCTTACTGCAGAAACTTCCAGCGAGGAAAGCCCCCAGGAGCTGATTGAGAAAATGTTGAATGATTGGCTTAATCAGATGATTTCTGATCTTGACCCTGATCTTCCTACCATTTTGACCGCGCATGCTTCCATCGCTGGGGCTAAGTTTGGCAGTGAACAGACGGTCACAATTGGTCGGGAAGTTGTGCTTCCCCCCGGGCTGGTGGCAAATCCAGCCTTTGATTATGTGGCGCTGGGACATATCCACCGCTACCAGGACCTCAATCAGGGATCGCATCCACCTGTGATCTACCCCGGTTCTATCGAACGCGTGGATTTTGGTGAAATTAACGAAGACAAAGGCTTCATCATTGCTGAGGTTGAGAAGGGTCAAACAACTTACCGCTGGCAACAGCTGCCAATCCGGCGATTTCAGGAATTTTGGATCGAGTTGGATGACCTGCTGGGTGTCAACGAAAAAATCTTTGCGGCATTGCCAGCCAGTGAAGAATTGGCAGATTCGATAACACGCTTGACCCTCATTTATCCAAGGGACCTGGAAACCCTGATCGATGAAGCACGCATCCACGATCACTTCAAGGACGCCTTCGCTTTCCAGTTGGTCAAGAAACCGATTTCCGAGGCGCGCACACGGCTGGGTGACAGCTTCGAAGCCAGCAGCATGACCCCGGTGGAATTGCTGGAGCTCTATTGGAAGCGGCAGCATGTTGAAGACCCAGCCGAGAGGGAACGGCTGCAAAAACTGGCTCAGGAACTTATCGCTCAGTCACAGAACGGTTAGGTCTATCCCGCCGCTGAATTCCAATCCGACATTGGCTTATGTGGCAATTGCCATGCCTTACGGCGTCCACTCATCGTGGATGATCGCCGAGAGGTAATACGCCCCATCCCCACTTTGCTGGAAGCCCAACCGCAGCGACTGCCAGTCCAGGTAGCCATAGGCTTCTGTTCCGGGCTGGAGATATTCAACATAATGCCCGTCGGGGTAGACATCGGCAAAGTTGTCGATGGTGTTGCTGGCTTTGCGTGAGGGATCCAGCAACAAGCCCCACTCCTGGGCAGGTGCTTGTCTGCTGACGTATTCAGGCCAGTATTCCGCAACGGTCAGGTTTATGGCCATTCCGCTGCCCGCCTGCACACCCCAATGGTAGAGTTCCTGGTTGCTTGCAAAACCCGCAACTTGTTCCCGGGTGAAAACCTGGTCCAAGTCCACATTCACATAGCCATACGGAGAGATCCGCACACCCAGTTCAGGATGGATGAAGGGCGCCAACGCGGCAAAATCCTGGTTCTGCAGTAGCGGAAGGATCTGAGCGGCCAGACCTTCAAATGATTCCGCGACAGGCTCCAAAGGGCAATCTGCATTTTCGAGGTTTGCTACCTGGGTTGAGAGCGTATTAATTTGATCTTGCGCCGCCAGCAATTGGTCTGAGAGGAATTGGTTTTGCTGCCTGAGCTGCTCAAGTTCGGCACTTTCACTTGGGGTAGCTAGCATGCAGCCTGTTAAAATCAGAATGAATATGATCAATAAGGAGAATATTTTTTTGTTCATGGTGCCTCCGGATCAGGGCGCAGAATCACGTCCGTCAAGCTTAAGACGGAGATACTGCAAAAATGTTCCAGTTTTAAGGTAACTGGCTGAAGCGGATCGCGTCCAGCATACGCGCCAGTCGCACTGTTTCTCTCACGTCGTGCACGCGCAGAATGTCAGCCCCATGCAGCACACCCCAGGCATTCGCAGCCAGGCTGCCCTCCAGGCGCTCTCCCTGCGGAAGATTGAGCGTGTGCCCAATAAAGCCCTTGCGTGAGATGCCCAGCAAAATCGGGAAACCCAGGTCGCGCAGCATGTCGATGTGTTTGAGCAGGAATAAGTTCTGCTCGATGGTTTTGCCAAAACCGATACCAGGGTCGATGATGATCCGGTCGGGACTCACCCCAGCTTCAACAGCTAAATCAACCGCGTCTGCGAGCCAATCGCGCACCTCGGTTACGATATCGTCATATTTCACGCCTTCATAGCGTCCGCCAAGCTCACTGTTGACAGCCTGTGCGCCTTGTGTACGGTTGTGCATCAGGATCGCGCTTGCGCCCGCCTCCGCCACCGTGCCTGCCATGGCTGGGTCAAAGCGAAACCCCCAAATATCATTAATCATGTGCACGCCTTCCGCCAGGCAGACCCGCGCGGTTTCGGCTTTGTATGTGTCAATGGAGAGAATCGCGTTTGGCATCTCTTCGCGCAGGGTTCTTACCACCGGCAGCAAACGGCCCAATTCTTCGTCCACGCTGATTGTTGCGGCACCGGGGCGGGTGGATTCAGCACCCAGATCGACGATGTCACAGCCATCCTGCACAAAATGCTCTGCCTGCAGCGACGCCGTGCGGATGTAGTCACGCTCTCTGAGCAGCCCATCGCCCGAGAAACTATCGGGTGTGAGGTTGATAATGCCCATGATGTATGTTTTTTTACCGAGTTCTGGCAGTAATTGATTTTTCATTTTCACCTCATGGAATAGTAGCGTGCGCCTCAACGAATAATTTCATTGCCGCGATTTCGCCCTGCATGACATATACTTTCAAAGTAAATGGGATCGGATTATTGGTGGATATTGGAACTTCCGACTCCCAGCGCCGCAGACCAAGCACCTGACCGTTCAAGTCATAGACCACCCCCAACACCCAGACGTATTCCGCGTCGCCTTCCTTGATATTAACCACACCCGCGGCATCCGCGAAAAGTGAGGCTTCAGCAATGACCGACATGTCCGTTACGATGTCTGCTTCCAGGTAGCGCGCATCGCCCGCCATCACTGGCAGCCAATCTTTAACCTGAGCGCTCGCTTCAAAATCGGCTGGTAAAGGCGCGGGGAAATATGCCACGACAGGCATGGTCTCTCCGGCTGGCAGAAGGTTGAGCGGTAAGATGCCGTCCATCTCCAAGTTGGTCGCGTCACTACCAATCAGCGTGAAGCGAACCGAAGGGTTTTCGACGGGAGACTGGCTGGTGTTTTCAAGCTGGGCGAAACAATAAGCCCCTCCAAGGGCGTCCAGATAACAAATAGGCTCCATCGCCAGTTGAACCGGGCTGAAGGGGTCTGGTGTTGTAGTGGGGCTGTCTTGACTGGTGCTGATTGAAGGCGGCGTGGGGGTGATCGGGATGATCAAAACGGTCCCGACGCCCATCATATTTGGGATCACGTTGGGGTTGGCTGCTTTGAGTTCGTCCAGGGATATACCGTATCTGAGCGCTACTCCGAACATGTCGTCTTTTTCGGAGACCGTGTAGGTGACCGGTTCAGGTGTTGGAGTAGCTGTGGGAGGGGTTGTGGGACTTGGCGCAAGCGTGTTAGTCGGCAGTGGCGTCGCGCTGGGCGTTAAAGCGATTACAGGCGTGTCCGTTGGCAGGGGAACAATGGTGGGCAGGCCCACATCTCCTGCCGCGCAGCCAGCCAGTGCCAGCACCAAAAAAAACCAGGAGAATATTCCAAGTTTCGACATCATTTTTGCATTATACCTGCAGCTAGAAATCCCATCTCTGTAAAACTGGTCAATCGGGCATGGACAGCCCGCCGGTGGCTTCCATCCAGTCCACTATGGTTTCCACAGCCTTGGGAACATCATTATCACTCACATCAACCCGCAGAACGGGCAGCCTTGACTGCGCCACCAACTCCTCGAGCACCTCCTGCTCCCGGATGAATTTTGCCAGGTCATCATATTGGCTGGGATTCCCCGAGACTTTTAGCCTCTCCAGCCGGGCGGTTGCGAAGCTTTCGGGTGAACGTGTGCAGAAGATCAAGCGGAAATTGAGCGGTGCCAGCCCTTCCTCCAGCCAGGAGAAATCGTAACGTTTGCCGTAGGTGAGCCATTGGACCATTTGTGTGGAGATATGGAAGCGGTCGATCACCCAGGAATAGTAGCGGTTGAGTTCGAATAAGCGCAGCCAGACGCGATAGGATTCAAGCGCCTGGGCTTCTTCTTCAGGCGCGAAGTTGATCAGACCTCGTCCCCAGGGGTAATTGGTGAATGTGCACCACTCCCCGGAGATCAGCGGAGAGTGATAGCGATACTTGCGCGGACCCGTAAACCGGGGATGTTCATTGAGCGCAAAGGCAATCTCGGTCTTAAAGGTAAGGCGTGTGCCTTCCAGAATTACTTTTGGGGTGAGTTTGGACATGACGTTCCTTTCTGGCAGGATAATAGTATTTTACAGGAAAGCAGAAGCAAACACAGCCCAATCCACATTCCACAAATTACCCCAAAAGGCACACGATTGAGTACAATCCATGCATGACACAACAAAAACGACCTCAAATTCTCCTGACCAATGATGATTCAATCAATTCCCCCGGACTCTGGGCGGCTGCGGAAGCGCTTTCGGACCTTGGATTCGTGCATGTGGTTGCACCGCGGGAGCAGCAGACCTCGATGGGCAGAGCGCTGCCGCGAGACACCGACGGTTTCATCCGCCCGCAAAAGCTGATGGTGCACGGAAAAGAGTGGGAAGTTTATGGCGTGGGCGCAACACCAGCCCAGGCTGTGCTGCACGGCGTGATGGAAGTAATGGGATTTAAGCCAGATCTGTTGGTGTCGGGGATCAACTATGGCGAGAACCTGGCGTCTGGGATCACGGTCAGCGGCACGGTCGGTGCGGCGCTTGAGGGGGCTTCGATAGGGATACGAGCAATGGCTGTTTCGCTTGAAACGCCTATGACGGAACACTTTGATCTCTCTGACCGCGTTGACTTCTCATCCGCTGCCTGGTTCACGCGCTTTTTTGCTCAAAAACTTCTGCAGAGGGCCATGCCTTTTGATGTGGATGTGCTCAAAGTGGATGTGCCTTCTGACGCAACCCCGGAAACACCCTGGGTGGTGACGCGACAATCCCGCCAGCGCTATTTTTACGCCAAACCAAAGGATCCATCTATCACGGAAGGTTCACGAAATATGGGGTATGAGATACGGGTTGATCTCGAAGGTCTGGAAGAGGATGGGGATCTGAAGACCGTCAAACTGGACAGGAAGGTGTCTGTGACTCCCGTTAGCCTGGACCTGACCTCGCGCGTGGATCTGGGCGACTTCAGACGATTATTGGAATCATAACAGCCCTGATTTTTTCAGATAAGAACGAGCAATAACCGCCTAAATATTGAAGCGTATCTCGATGATGTCGCCGTCTTCGATGATGTAATTCCTGCCTTCAACGCGCAAGCGACCTTTGGTTCGGGCTTCAGCTGTGCTGCCGTAGGTGATCATGTCCTGGAAGGAAAGGATTTCCGCTCGGATAAAGCCTTTTTCCATGTCCGAATGGATCACGCCGGCAGCCTCACGGGCGTTCGCGCCTCTGCGCAGTGTCCATGCATGAACTTCCTTCTCCCCGGCGGTAAAGAATGAGTGCACCCCCAAAAGGTCGTAAGAAAGCTTAATCAGACGCGACATGCTTGGCTCGGCAATGCCGTATTCCTCCAAGAAGATCGCGGCATCCGCGGGGTCAAGCGCGATAATGTCCGCTTCAAGCTTGGCGGGCAGGCTGACCGCCTGGGTATGCGGATGAGGACTTGTATAGTCTACCGCAGGCTGGTCCTCGGACTGATTGAAGACCACAATTTGTGGTTTGCGGCTCAAGAAGCCGAAGCTGGACAGAATTTTGTCCTCTTCAGCGGTGAATTCATAATGGCGCAGAGGCTGTTCCTGGTTGAGCACAGCCTGCAGCCTTTCAAAAAGCTCGATCTCAGCCTGGATCACATCCTGCGGGCGGCTTACACCCCGGCGGTGTTCTTCTTTTAGCCTTTCCAGACGGCGTTCAACCATCACAAGATCGTTGAGGATAAACTCGGTATCCATGGTCTGGATATCGCGCAGGGGATCGATGCTGCCTCCGAGGTAAGGTACACTGGCGTTTTCGAATTGGCGCACCACGTGCAGAAAACCATCCATCTGAGCCAATTGATTGACCATCACTCCAGGCAAACCGGCACGACCAGCACTGCCATCCAAGCCGGCAATATCGGCATAGGTGACCTTGGCGCGCACGATCTTCTTTGGGTGATAGATCTCACAAAGCTGATCCACACGTGGGTCTGGCACATCCACCACGGAAGTGTGCACTTCCATCTGCCCTGTGGACATGTCGGTGGCGATATCGGCACGCGTAAGCGCTTTGTAGAGTGTAGTTTTGCCTGATTGTGGCAGGCCGATGATTCCAAGTTGCATAGTGACTCCAAATAGATAATAACGGATTATACCCCAGCGGCTAAACAGATTATGGAGTGGGATTGTTCGATCAGTTTGGCTAATGTTTGGGGAAAAGAGTCTTTTCCGCATGGTAGAATCTAAAAAAGTAATTCCCAAAAACGTAGCTGGAGGCAGAATGAACAAGAAACTTTTCTTGATTGGTATTGTGATAATGCTGGTTCTGAGCGCGTGTTCAGTCCCAAAATTGGTAAAAAATGATCCCACTGCCACACCCAAACCGATCCAGCCAACAGCTCTGTCGACCGAAAAAGTGGAGCCGACAGTGGCACAACCAACTGAAACCATTCCAGCAATCCCCACCAACACCCCCACAGCGTTCCCGACTGACATCCCGTTAATTGTGTTTTTTAGTCCCGTCGTACCTGCCGAGTTAGCAGGTAGTGTTAGTGTGGGCAAAATGCTCTGGGGTGACCAGTTTTTGAACCAAGGTTCGTGGTCATCCAGCGACGACCCGGAATACGGCGCGGATGTGATCGACGACGTCTACCGAATGTACCTCAACACTGCTAATTGGATGGTATGGTCGGAATCCGGTAAGGTGGCGGCCGACAATGTCATTATGGACCTCGACACTGTGCTGGTTAGCGGATCGGTGGAAAATAACCAGGGCATTATGTGCCGGTATGTGGACAATGAAAACTTCTACATGCTGACAGTTGGCAATGACGGATGGGTCGAAATTATGAAGGTCTATCAGGGTGAGCAAACATCCCTGTTTGGAGAATTTATTGAAGGCATGGTCGATCCTGTGCGGAACCATTTGCAGGGTTTTTGCATCGGTGACCGGCTGATTCTGTACGTAAATGGTAAGTTAGGGGCTGATGTGCGGGATAGTGACCTGGCATTTGGGGATGCCGGTCTGATCATCGGCAGCTACGATGACCCGCAAGTGACGGTGGATTTTGATGACTTCTACGTTTATGAGGCCTTGGGTGACTTTGCCACTGATTACACTCCTGAACCAGTCGCAGACGATATATTTTCAATTGATCTGGCTGGGGAGTGGACGGTGAGTTTTTCGGATGACTTCAACACCCCCGATAAGGGAAATTGGACAGTTTTCAACGAAGACGCGGCGATCACACAGTGGCGGAACGGCAGTTTTGCCTTTGATGTCTATACTGCAGAACTGACAGCTGTTTCGGCAACAAATGATCTGACACTGAGCGATGTGGTTGTGGAGGCGGAAGTCTACCGTATGGGTGATCTGCTGGAGAATGACATGGGTCTGGTTTGCCGCTATCAGGATCTGGACAATTATTACAGTCTGAGCTTTGGCAGTGATGGCTATACTACCATCTACAAGAAGATCGATGGGACGTGGACCACCCTTTTTAACGAGTTTTTGGATGTTGACTTGTCCGCAGAAAATCACATGGTGACCATCAGTTGTATCGGTACAGAACTTACCCTGTATGTTGATGATCTGTTGCTGGCGAGAGTCGATGACAGCGATTTAATCACGGGAGATGTGGGGCTGCTGGTTGGCACTTACGAAGCTACGCCAGTTGGGGTTGAATTTGACAACTTTGTGGTGTATACACCTAAGTAGGTCTGATTAACAGACGCCCTGCCCGTTACCCGGCAGGGCGTTTTTTTTTATTGATTTATCTCAATGCCTGGTCAGGGTGATGACATTCTTGACCGGCAGGGGGCATTGCGAGTATACTACTGCAACGAGCCGGAGTGGCGGAACAGGCAGACGCGCACGACTCAAAATCGTGTACCCTCGGGTATGTGGGTTCGATTCCCACCTTCGGCAATAAAAAGCCTCTCAGTTTTTCTGAGAGGCCTTTTTTTACCTTCATTGGTCTGCCAAGTGGGGAGTTGGACAATGTTCACGACCGATTCCTTTCTGTTAAGGTGCAGACCAATACAATGCCAATCTGGATGCAAAATACCAGGTGAATAGCATAGTCGGGGTCGGTCGATGGAGGTCATGAGGTTTATGTTTCCATTATTTAGGGAGGCTTGGAATATCAAGGAAAGAAGAGAATGAATAAAATCAGAAAGGATTATGAAGAATTATGCAAGGTTGCATTGACAAGAAAATATAATCGACTAAAATAGTCATATATTTAATTATCCTACTGGCACCGGCCTCAGGGGACCGGCGCAGAAGGATCGCCAGTAAGCTAGGGAGCAAATTAGTGGCGATCCTTTTTTTATTTGTTTGGATGGAAGATAACTACGCTGACCCCATCCCCGCCTTCTTTTTCCCCTCCGCTTTCCCAGCGCTGCACATATGGTGATTGTTTGAGCAGATCGCGCACTGCCTGGCGTACCGCGCCTGTGCCGCGCCCGTGAATGATACGTCCAAAGAGCATGCCTGAGGTAAAACCTTGCTCAAGGTAGCGCTCCGTGCGTTCGATGGCATCATCCACGCGATGACCGCGCAAGTCCAGCTCCAGTCCGGGTGTGTTTATTCCGGGGAGGGCAGTTTTACCTGTGGGCACGGAAACAGGTTGATGGACCGTAGGTGGTTCCTCGGGCGGTTGTACCTTGCGTTCGACCTCAAAATTTTTGGCCCGCACGCGTAAAGCGCCTATCTGCAGTTCAAGATCATCACCATCCACATTACTCACCACCCCTTCAGTGCCAAGCTTGCGGACAAATACCTTCTCACCCACTTTGAGCGGTCCGCCGAGCCCTTTTGCTTTTGGCGGGCGGCGTTTTTTGCGGATTTTTTGTTCCTGTTTTTGTTCAACTTCCTCAAGTTTCTCTTCGATTTCTGCCAGGATTGCCTGTTTCTCAGGGGATTGGCGCAAGCGTGACAGCTCACGTCTCAGAGTGTTGAGCTCATCGCGCAGGTCCTCCATTTCATTTTCGAGCTGGGATTGATGGGCTTCCAGCAGGCTGGCCTTTTCAGCTTCGAGTTTCTCAAGGTGGGCATTGATCTGATTGCGGTGTGCTTCGGCTTCGACGCGGGCTTTTTCGGCGGCTTCGTAGCTGGCAATAGCCAGGTTTCGCTGGCGATGGATCTCCTCAAGCAAATCATCAGCCCGCAGTTCTGTCGGGTCAATTTCCTGGCGGGCTGCCGCGATGATGTCGGGGTCAAGCCCAAGCCTGTCCGCAATGGCAAGGGCGTTGGAGCGTCCAGGCAGACCAATCACCAGGCGATAGGTGGGGCGCAGCGTATCGAGGTCAAATTCAAGGCTGGCGTTGGTGACGCCTTTGGTGGAGTGGGCATATGCTTTGAGTTCGGGGTAGTGGGTGGCGACGACCGAGGTGATGCGGCGCCTTAGCATGTGGTCCAGGACAGCGCGCGCCAGGGCGGAGCCTTCCTGTGGATCTGTGCCTGCGCCGAGTTCGTCCAGCAGAACCAACGAGCGGTGATCAGCATGTTTGAGAATGCGAACCAGTTGGGTGATGTGCCCTGAAAAGGTTGAAAGCGATTGTTCAATGGACTGCTCGTCGCCGATATCCGCGAAAACATCCCTGAAAATGCTCACGCGTGAACCGGATTGGGCGGGGATTTGAAGACCTGCTTGAGCCATCAGCACCATCAGCCCAACCGTTTTCAGGGTGACTGTCTTGCCGCCGGTGTTGGGACCAGTGAGCACAACCGAGAAAGTTTCACGATCCAGTTCAAAATCGATGGGGACGACCTTTTGAGGGTCCAACAGCGGATGGCGGGCACGCCGCAGTTGGATGGTGCTGCCGGGGTGCGTTTCTGAAGGCTGGGCTGGGAAGGGCACCAACTCAGGCTCTGTGGCGTGGAGGTCAACGGCGTAGCGCGCTTTCATCAGGGCGAGGTCAATTCCAGCCATGGCTTTGGTGGTCAGATTGAGGCTTTCGGCTTGCATGGCAATTTGCTGGCTGAGAGCTCGCAAAACCCGCAAGACTTCATCCCGTTCAGCAAGTTCCAATTCGCGGAATTTGTTATTAAGTTCCACCACAGCCAGAGGTTCAATGAAGATTGTGGCACCGGAGGCGCTTTGGTCGTGGATGATAGCCTTGATTTGCCCCTTGTGTTCAGCGCGCAGGGGCAATACGTACCGACCGGAGCGCTGGGTGATGAGCGTTTCCTGCAGCATGCGAGCGCTCGAAGGGTCGGTCAGGTAGCGATTGAGGCGGTCCATCAAACGGTTGTGGATCACCTTAATTTCAGAGCGGACGTGCGCCAGTTCGGGGGAGGCACTGTCGAGCACTTCACCGCGTTCGCTGATCGTGCGGTTGATGAGATCGATCAACCCACGCCCATCCGAAAGATCATCGGCAAGGGCTGCCAGGGTGGGAGCGGTTTCCGCGTTGTCGAGCAGCACACGGCGCGCGGTGCGCGAAAGGATCAGCGTGTTGCGGACGGCGAGCAGATCGCTGGCTTCAAGCGTCATGGCGTGCAGGGTCTGGTCTGTCAGGGGTGCCAGATCGACGGCGCCCTGGAAGGTGATGCTGTCGTTGATCGAGATCAGATTGCAGGCTTCGCGGGTTTCCTGCTGGCGTTGAAGGGCGCTATCAAGGCTGCTGGTGGGGCGAAGAGCTCCTGCCAGAGACTCAGACACGCTGAAAGACGCGTAGGTTTTCAACCGCGCCAGGACTTTCGGGAATTCAAGCAGGATCAGCGATTTTGGGTTCATGATACGAAAAAGTGTATCACGGAAGGTTGTTATGAACAGGTTGAATGCGGAGTGATAAAACAAAAAGAGGATGCCCTTCCACAGCGGAGTTGGGCACCCTCACCAGATAATTAGTTGAACTAAAACGATGTCTAAAAGAGCAGTTTACCGCCGAGGACGACGTGCCGCACTTCAAGCGTTTCGGCATCGAGCAGCGTGAGGTCAGCGCGTTTTCCAACGCCAATGGAGCCAATTTCATCCTGCATACCAAGGACCTGAGCGGGGTTCGCTGTCGCAGCGCGTAGAGCGGACTCAAGCGGAATGCCAAAATCAACCACGGCACGGCGAAAAGATTCTGTCAGCGGGGTGGCGCTGCCAGCAATGGTGCCGCTGGCGAGTGTGGCAAGACCTTCCTTCACAGTCACTTGCTGCCCGCCCAACTCATATACTCCGTCCGACATGCCGCAAGCCATCATGGCATCGCTGATCAGGCAGACGCGGTCTTCGCCAAAAATGCTGAAGGCGATACGGACAGCGGCTGGATGAACATGATGCCCATCTGATATCAGCTCCACGCTGCTGGCGTAGTCAGCCGCGGCGCCAATCAGTCCGGGGGCACGGTGGCTGAATGAGTTCATTGCATTATAAAGATGGGTGACATGGCTGGCACCCTTCAGGAAAGCTTCTTTTGCAAGTTCGTAGTCAGCGCTGGAGTGATGGAGGCTGACGACGCAAATTTCACTGGTGCGCGCGATGAAATCCAGGGCGCCAGGCTTCTCAGGGGCGACATCATTCAGGCGAATGCGTCCACCACTGGCTTCATTTAATTCGAGGAATAATTCGTAATCCGGGTCAATCAGGTTGTTGGGATCCATGGCGCCTTTTTTTTCAAGCGAAGCAAAAGGACCTTCCAGGTTGATACCGCGCATGATTGCGCCGCCTTCGAGGGGGTTATCCATAAACTCGCCTGCGACGCGGACCATATTCACCAGCACGGGTTTTTTCATCGCCATGGTGGTGCCAAGATAGCTGGTAACACCTACGGATGCCAGGTAACGGGAAATATTTTCATGCGCTTCGCGGGTGCTGTCGCAGAAATCAGTGCCGTAAGCTCCGTGGATGTGAATATCAATAAAACCGGGAGCGACGATGCAGCCAGCGGCATCGAACACTTCCTGCTGTTCCAGTGGTTCGCTGATGCGATCTAACTCAGTGTGCACATCTTTTTCGCGCAGGGCGAAATCTTCGCAGAAAACAAGACCATTTTTTATGAGCATCTTCCACCATTCTCCATCGATAAATATTGTTAATATTCAAAGCTTCGATATAATAGCACAACGAATTCATCATAACATAATCGAGGTTGGACAATGATAAAAGCGGTATTCTGTGATGTGGATAACACCTTAACCAGTTCAAAAACCCGCACGATTCCGCCAAGCGCCCTTGAAGCAATCCAAAAGGCACGGAGCAATGGAGTCAAGGTGTTTGCGGCGACTGGCAGGCAAACACGCACTTATGAAGAGGGGAAAATCCTGCACGGAATCGCGTTGGACGGCTATGTGGCGGTCAATGGACAGCTTTGCTACCTGCCCGATGACACCATCATCCACAAAGCGGTGCTCGATCCACATGATGTGGCAGTGATTTTACGCCTGGCTCAGGAACTTACTTTTTGTTGCTGCCTGGTTGAGGGAGATAAAATTTACCTGACTGGCATCGATGATAACGTACGCGCTTTTCATGAAATGATCCACATCCCTTACCCCGTGGTGGAATCGGCAGAAGGGGCGGATAAGCGCGATGTGCTTTCAATTGCGCCTTACACTGACTCTGAGACCGAGAAACTGATCACTCCCCATCTGCGAAACAGTGAAATTGTGCGCTTTAACCCCCATAACTGTGATGTGATTCCGCTTAGAGGCGGTAAAGATGTGGGCATAAAGGCGATGTTGGACTACTTTGAGATCTCTATTGAAGAGGCGATGGCGATAGGCGATGGTCAGAACGATATCAGCATGTTAAAAGCGGCTGGAGTTGGGGTGACTATCGGGCAGTGCAGCCCGGAAGTAATGGCGGCGGCAGATTACCACGCTCCAGAAGCCGATGAGGATGGCATCTGGCATACGTTTGAGAAGTTTGGGATCATCTAAATGGAGGTCGGAATGGAAAAAGTGGTAATAGAAGTATGCTGTGGTTCAGTGGATGATGTGGCGCGGGCTGCAGAAGCTGGAGCAGACCGGGTGGAGTTGAATTCGGCGCTATTTGTCGGGGGATTAACCCCTTCTGTCGGGGCAGTGCTGGAAGCCAAGGCGAGGGTGGATATTCCGGTGATCAGTATGATTCGTCCCCGGGCTGGCGGGTTCTGCTACACTGACCTGGAGTTTGAAACCATGCTGCGGGACACACGGGAACTGGCTAAGGCTGGTGCTGATGGTTTCGCTGTCGGTTTTTTGACCGCGGAGGGTTGGCTGGACGAAGAACGCTGCAAAATCTGGGTGGAGGCTGCAGGTGATAGGGAATTGGTATTTCACCGCGCCTTTGACATTATGAAAAATGAGCCCGAGGAAGTGCTTCCACGGTTGGCGGAGCTTGGCTTCAGGCGCATTCTAACCAGCGGAAGGGAACCTTCAGCACCAGCAGGGGCTGCAATGATCCGCCGCTGCGTGGAGGTTGGGGCAGTGGAAGTGCTGGCAGGTGGCGGCGTGCGGGCAGGGAACGTGCAGGAGTTGATCCAAAGCACTGGCTGCCGGCAGGTGCATTTCAGCTGCCACAAGAAGGAGAGCGATTCTTCTGTGTGTGGAGCAAAATTATCGTTTGGTGTGCCAAATATCGCAGAAAATGAAAAGTTCGATATAATAGATAGTGAGAGGTTAGCTGGCTTGATCAGGCTGATCCGCACTTTACCCACATTCCAAGGGTCATGAAAGCCTGGGGGCAGAGGCTGTGTTGACGACCTAAAAATAAACCACTTGTATTGACACTGGCACTTTTTGTATTATTATCAATATTGAAATGCCAGTGAGGCAGGCTCTCGATAATCTTGCTGGAACAATTATTGCAATCAGTAGCACTGTTTTAAGAATAAAATAATGCAGAGGTGTGTGAATGAACAATGAAGTGTTCGAGTTGGCATATAAGCTCCTCGCCAAGCTCCAGGAAACCCAGGGAGATAACATTCTAGCGGCTGCGCGCTGCATAGCAGACACGTTTGAAAACGGTGGCATTCTTCAGGCCTTTGGGTCCGGGCATTCTTACGCCGGGGCAATTGAGCTCTGTGGTCGCGCTGGTGGGTATGTGCCCTCGAAAGTAATCAAAGATCCAGCTGGTGGTATGTATGAAGCCATCCAGGGCGTTGGTGAAATCCTCATGAAAAAGGTTGAGATCCTGAAGGAAGATGTGGTCTTTATAATTTCCAACTCGGGTCGCAATCCCCTGCCCATTGAAATCGCCTTGCAGGCGAAAGCAAGGGGTGCGAAAGTGGTCGCCCTGACTTCAGTCAACGCAAGTTCCAAACTTAGTTCAAAGCATCAGTCCGGCAAACGCTTGTTTGAGGTGGCAGATGTAGTTATTGACAATCAGGTTCCTGATGGCGATGCCAGTATCCTGCTTGAAGGGCTCGACACTGCTATTTGCGGCATGTCATCGATTGTCACTTCAGTTGCTTTGCAGGCTGTGGTGCTTGAATCGGCGAAGATGCTCCTTGCAAGGGGTCTCACGCCGCCCTTCTTTAAATCACAAAATATCGATGGAGGTGAACAATATAACGACGCGTTACTCAAAAAGTACTTTGATCGGATCAATCATATGTAGTTCATTAGGAGGGAAACCTCCAAAAACAACGAAAGGAGTAAGACCTAAATGAGTACGTTTCTTCTCGCTTTGTTTTTAGCAATCTTTACAGGCTTGATGATTATATTTACCGCATTATCTATGGGCGGTATCTACAATCCACTTATTTTTGGTGTCGTGACCGGTATTCTGGTCGGCGATGTTAAGCTGGGTCTTGAGGTCGGTGCAACTGCCGCCCTCTTAGACATTGGCTTCTACACTTATGGAGGCGCGACAACGCCTGACTATAACATTGGTGCTATGTTCGGCACGGTCGTATATAAGCAGAGTGGCAGTTTGGAACAAGGACTTCTTGTTGCTACCGTAGTTGGTTTGCTTATCTCCTGGTTCGACATCTTTGGCCGCGGCGTTACAACCGTCTTCCAGCACGGTGGTGACAGAGCCCTCGCCAACAAAGACATCAAATCCTTCGAACGCTGGCATCTGCTCGGCACCATGGGTTGGTTCTGGAGCCGCTTCATTCCCGTGTTCATTGGTATGCTGTTTATTGACAAGTATCAGGTGATTGCCGACTTTATCGCCAATTACGCCTGGATCAAGAATGGTCTGG
>CAYSVX010000030.1:0-22355 GCA_964434665.1 uncultured Anaerolineaceae bacterium | reverse complement strand
AGCATGGTTTCGGCAGAGTCTGGGATTCTGTGATCAGCTCAAAAGAAGTGGGCGCTCGCAAACCGGATCCCGAAATGTACCTTCGTGCGTTGCACCAGGTGGGCGTGGATCCTTGCGACGCGGTCTTCGTTGGTCACAAAAAGACTGAAATTGATGGCGCGCGCGAGATCGGGATGAAGACCATCGCGCTCAATTATGATTCTGGCACCCTGGCAGACGCGTACATCAACGACATACGAGAAATTCCAAAGGTATCCTGTTTACAGGGCTGATAGAACACAGACAGGACCCAAACATGACCGATCACATTCAAGCGATTTGTTTTGACGTTGGTGGAACCTTGCGCGCGACTGTAAAAAACCGTGAAGTCAACCTGGATTACATCCGCAAGCTGCAATCCTTTTTGGGCGTGACGGGCGAACCTGGTGAATTTCTTACCCTTCTGCGAAAACGCGAAAAAGAATACCGCAAATGGTGCAAGAAGACCCTCCTCGAGCTGCCGGAAACAGAACTTTGGACGAGGTTTATGCTGCCCGACTTTCCACACGAGTTCGTCTGGCAAAACGCCGTCAAGCTCAACCAGATGTGGAGGGCTTCCAGAAACAACCAGATCTTCCCGGATGCGGTCAGCACCATCCAAACGCTTGCCGAACGGGGTTACAAGCTGTCGATAGTAAGCAACACGACCTCATCTGTCGAAGCACACGCCATGCTGGCTGAGAACGGTCTGACTGAACTCTTCCACCCGGTGATTTTGTCCTGCGTGGTTGGCAGCCGAAAGCCGCATCCATCGATGTTCCTGCAAGCCGCAAGAGGGATGGGCATGTTGCCTCAGAACTGTGCTTATGTTGGGGATAATCTTTCCCGGGATTTGGTTGGGGCGATGCAAGCCGGGTTTGGGGTGGTCATCATCCTGAACATGGTCGGTTACCAAACCGATGAATATGACCCGGATGACGATTTCCAGGCAGAAACCATCACTGAAACCAAACCCCAATATCGCATTGGTCGCCTTGGTGAGCTGTTGGATATCTTCGAACGTGTCCCAGGGAGGAACTCACAGGAGTTTGAACCCGCCCAACCTGAAATGCTCTACGACATTTCCCTTTCCACGATGTGGAGCGCCGATCAAGAAATGCCATTTTCTGAGACCTTTGGCATAGCCCGCAAACTGGGCTTTGTTGGATTCGAGTTCAGCAACAAAATCACGCCGCGCTTATACCAGCAATGGGATCGGAACAGATATTACGTCGCCACTATCCACGACCCTTGCCCTTCGGAATTTGGATATACAGAGTTGAAGAGACAGGATATTTCCCTCTCCAGCCTTGATGAAACCCATCGCGTCAAGGCAGTCGACAACCTCAAACGGTCCATCGATTTGGCGGTGCGACTTGGCTCTCGCTCGGTGGTGGTGCATTGCGGAGCGGTCCATTGTGACCATTCGAAGGATAAAAGGATTCGGGAGATGTATCTCGACGGTAAGTCAGAGACCTCGGAATACATCCAACTCCAAAAAGACTACATCACCGACCGAAACAATCACAAGCAACCGCACTTTAGCCAGGTTATCTGCAGCCTGGAAGAAGTGATTTCATTTGCCCGGGGATCAGGCATTGCTATAGCTCTTGAAAATCGCAACCGTTATCACGACTTGCCTCTGCCGGATGAAATGGAAACCTTCCTCGCATTGTGTGACGAA
Source organism: uncultured Anaerolineaceae bacterium (assembly GCA_964434665.1). Classification (GTDB taxonomy): domain Bacteria; phylum Chloroflexota; class Anaerolineae; order Anaerolineales; family Anaerolineaceae; genus Mesolinea. Next base: position 20,653 of record CAYSVX010000030.1, on the reverse strand, counting down.
CCCTGGTTTGGTTTCCAGTACGACGCCGGACACGCCCACAATCTGGAAGTGCTGGGCATGGTCGGCAAAGGCGAATGGCTGCGCCGCTTCCACCACCGTCTGATTGGGGCACATTTGCACGATGTGAACGGCTTGCAGGATCATTTAGCCCCGGGGATGGGAGAAGTCGATTTTTCAAGCTTATCTCCTTACCTGGTAGACGGTGTTTTACGAACTCTTGAGGTTTCGCCAGATTGCACAACAGGACAAATTGCGCGTGGTCTCGAAGTTTTAGTCGACCACGGCTGCGTAAAGAAGGTCTGAAAACAAGAAATTATGGAAATTAATCTTTCTTCGCAAGAAACTATCAGAATCCAAACCCACAATCAAATCAAGGTGATCCTGTTTGATATAGGGGGCACGCTTGTCCAAAAGTTAAACCACGATTCCAGGGACCCTGAAATCGTATCCGAAATGCTTCGGTTCTTAAACCTTGAAGAAAGCCCCGAAAACTTTATTCAAAGGCTCACCCAGCGGGAGAAGGAGTACAAGGAGTGGACTTACCGATCTCTCGATGAACCTTCCTTCTCCGAACGTTGGAGTGAGTATCTGCTCCCGGAGTTCCCACGGGACTTCATCAGAGAGCATGCGAATCAACTCCAGGCATGGTGGGGCGAGTCCCGTGGCAAGCGCTGGATCTCGCCGGCAACAATCCACGTCCTTCACACCTTAAAGGAACGGGGCTACCGCTTGGGTACCGTGAGCCACACTTCTCCCAAGCACCTGGATAAAGCTGGCATCAGAGGTTTATTCGAAGTCACTCTGCAAGCTGCTGATTTTGGTAAACGCAAGCCCCATCCCTCGCCGTTCATTGCCGCGGCACAAGCTCTTGGTGTCCGTCCGGAAGAATGCGCCTACATCGGCGATCGCCCTTCGCGGGATTTGATCGGCGCGCGCGAAGCGGGTATTGGTCTGGTAGCCATGATTGAGTCGCAAAGTGAACTGCGAGAGCAAAACCCATGCCCGATGCAAGCGGATGCCACCGTAAATTCCCTGCAGGAGATTTTGGCATACTTCCCCGGAACGAACACCCATTTCGTACCCACCCCAACCCTCGCGTTGGACACGCTCTACGACGCCGCATTGTCGACAATGTGGTGGTCACGCTCAACCGACACTGCCAACGATTTTTGCCGCAAGGGCCGGGAATTAGGCTTCGCGCGGTTTGAACTCAATCACCAAATCACTCCCGAAGAGCTGGAAACTTTTGACCTTAACCGCTACCACGTCGGCTCGGTTCACGACCCCTGCCCGGCTGTGATCCCGAACAAACAACTCGAACTGGGAGATTTCCAGGTCACCTCGTTGGTGGAAGAAAAGCGGCGGGTTGGCGTGGACACCCTCAAACGCACCATCGACCTTGCCTTTCGCCTGGGCTCCAGGCTGGTGGTTATACATCCCGGTCGGGTGGACGGCGACCACTCAATGGATGACCGCCTGAGAGACATGTATCGTGCCGGGCTTAAGGGCAGTGGGGAATACGAAGCCCTGCGCCAGGCGTTAAAAACGGATCGCTTGGAACGGGGAAAAACCCACCTCGAAGCGCTGATCCGAAGTCTGACCGAGATCGTGGAATTTTCTAAGAATTCGGGCGTGTTTCTCGGCCTGGAAAACCGCTTGCACCACTATGAGCTCCCCATCTTCGAGGAATTGGAAGTCCTGTTGGATGAATTCCAGCAGCCTTGGGTGGGTTGGCAGTTGGATGTCGGACACATCCAGGTGCACGACCAACTTGGATTGATGTCATTCAAACAGTGGCTTGAGGCATTTTCTCCACGGATGGTGGGTGTTCACTTACATGATGTCAAGGACATCCTGGATCACCAAATTCCTGGATCAGGGGATGTGGACTTTGCCTGGTTGGCAACCTATTTGCCTGCCCACGCTATCCGCACGCTCGAGATCAATAACGCTACGCCTTATGAAGAATTTTTACCTGGTCTGAAATTATTGGAAAAAACTAGTTGTATTGCCAGTATCTACTCTGAACGGAGGAATGAAACATGTTGAAAATCTTTAAGAAACGCCGGAATATTTTCCTGCAGAGAATACAGGATCAAACAAAATTAACCCTGGAAGGCGTCGATCTTTTGCTTGCGTACATGGTTAACCCCGACACAAAAATCGCGGATCAACTGACAGCGAAAGAAAAAGAAGCTGATGAAGCGCGTCGATTGTTGATTGATGAACTGAATCGCACTTTCATTACCCCCTTCGACCGCGAAGATATCTTCGCGCTTTCGAGGGCAATCGACGATATTTTGGATTATGCCTACAGCACCATGACCGAGATCGTCATTTTCAAGGTAAAACCCACCGAATACATGGTGCAAATCTGCCAACTCCTCAAGGAATCCACTTTCGAAATGCTCAAAGCGGTGGAATGCCTGCAGGACCACCCGAGTGTTACCGCGGAACACGCCAATCGTGCCAAAAAGGTCGAAAACAAAATTGAGCATGTATACCGGGAAGCCCTCGCGAACATGTTCAAGGACACGGAAGATCTGAAGGGCGTTGTTAAAGCGATGAAGATGCGCGAAGTTTACCGCCATTTGAGCAACGCTGCCGATAGGAGTGACGAGGCTGCTAACGTCCTGGCTGACATTGTAGTTAAAACGTCCTGATACTGAGAATCATGGAAACTTCTCTCATCCTCCTCATCATCTTTGCGTTGATTTTTGATTTTCTAAATGGTGTTCACGACTCGAGCAACATTGTCGCAACGATGATCTCATCGCGCGCGATCCGCCCGCAAATAGCCCTTCTGATGACGGCGCTCGCAAACTTTGTCGGTCCTTTCATCTTCGGTGTGGCAGTCGCCACCACCATCGGCAACGACATCGTCGCTGCTGAACACATCAACATGATGGTGCTATTGGCAGCCTGCTTTAGCGCGATTTTTTGGAATCTCTTAACCTGGAAATTGGGAATACCCAGCAGCTCCTCGCATGCAATAATCGGGGGATTAATTGGCGCGGTGGTGGTGAAAGCCGGTTTCAAGGTGTTGCTCGTTAAGGGCATCACCAAGATCCTGATCGGCTTGTTCGCTTCGCCGGTGATCGGTTTCGTGGCAGGCATGATCATCGCCAACCTTGTATATCTTCTATCTTGGAAAGCAACCCCAAAAATCAACGGGGTCTTCAAGAAACTGCAGGTAATCACATCCTTGGGGCTGGCTCTCAGCCATGGTACCAATGACGCCCAGAAAACCATGGGCATCATCACCCTCGGATTGGTTATCACTGGCTTTCAGTCCACTTTTCATGTGCCCAACTGGGTGGTTATCGCTTGCGCGGCAGCTATTGCCCTGGGCACCGCGCTTGGCGGTTGGCAACTGATCAAAACCCTTGGCTCGAAGTTTTACAAAATCCGCCCGGTGCACGGCTTTTCCTCGCAAATCACCTCCGCAATTGTCATCATCGCCGCTTCCCTGCTGGGGAGCCCTGTTAGCACAACCCAGGTGGTAAGTTCTTCCATCATGGGTGTTGGGGCTGCCGAACGGATGAGCAAAGTACGTTGGGGCGTAGCTGGTGAGATCATGATAGCCTGGGTTATCACCATTCCCGCGACCATGCTCGTCGGAGGGTTGTTTTATTGGCTATTCCAGAACGTCCTGCCTGCACTGCTAGCGCTTTTCTGATCGAGAATTCATCGGTCAGATCTGTTGCGCCTAACTTGAGCAGAATGCTTGCATATTGAAACGAATTTGTCTTTTTCTGGAGAAGAAAATGGAAAAATCTGAAAAACACTATGATGTAATATTTGCTGGAAACTACACCAAAGACACCATCATCACGCCCACAGGCACCCGCCAGGTGGACGGTGGGGGAATGAATTATGCCGCCCATGCTGCTAAGGCTCTTGGGCTTAGCGGCGCGGTCGTAACCCGGCTGGCAAAGGAAGACGAACACGTGGTGCAGATGCTGCGCGCGGATGGAATAGACTGCTATCCCATCTACAGCCCTTCTTCAACATTGATGACCCTGGAATACAAGACATTGGATGTGGACAAGCGTGATCTCTACGTGACCCACACCGCTGGAACCATCCATCCTGAACATTTGGATGGAATTACGGCACGCGCAATCGCGGTTAGCCCGAGCATTCGCGGGGAGGTCGAACCAGCCTTTTTCCATGCCATGCGCCTGCGCGAGGGGGTGTTGCTGGCTGCGGATGTGCAGGGCTTTGTGAGAGTGCTGCGCGGGCAGCAACTGGTCTACGAACAGTGGGATGAAATGGCGGAAGTTCTCTCGGACCTTGATATCTTGAAATCCGATGCCATGGAAGCCAAATACCTGACCGGAGAGACCGACATCGAGAAGGCTGCTGACTTTTATACCCAGCAAGGTGCCAAAGAAATTTTGCTAACACACGCAACCGGAGTCCTGGTCCACGCGGATGGGCAAAACCACCACTACCAATTCCACTCCAAAAGCATGGATGGTCGCAGCGGCAGAGGAGATACCTGCCTTGGCTCGTACGTCAGCGCTCGGCTCTCCCTCCCTCCCCGTGAGGCTGGGAAATATGCCGCCGCTGTCACCAGCATGAAAGTAGAAAAACTGGGCGTTTTTGATCGAACCAACGCCGAAGTGGAAGACTTCATTGCAAAATATTACGCATAGATTGACCTTCGAAGATCAGCAAGCCAGGATAGCCCTTCTAACAAAAACAGCAGTGGAGGGCTACGCTGCCCTATGGGAGCAAATGGTCGCGCAGTGGCAGGCTGCAGAAAGCGATGCCGCCTGGCTGACTTACGGCGCCAATTACCTCTTTCATACCGCTGGTGTCCGCTGGGCTTTGGATCCGCTTTCCCTGTTTTCACGCCTCTCCATGCCTAACCCAATGAATTTTGCTGAGGACCTGGCTCCATTGGACGCTGTGGTTCTGACCCACAGGCATGCCGACCACCTTGATCTTGAGCTACTTTCCGAGCTTGTTGATCTTCCCATGACGTGGATTGTGCCGGAATTTTTGATGGAAGAGTTGCACACAATTTTCGAGAGCAGAACGCCAAAGGTTATCGTACCGCAGCCGGGTGTACCGATTCAGATCAAGGATCTGGTCCTGAAGCCCTTTGAGGGGTTGCACTTCAGGGATGGCAATAGCGTGCCTGAGATTGGCTACCTGGCGGAGTTTTCCGGAAAAAGATGGGCTTTCCCGGGCGATACCCGTCTATTTCCACCACACAACCTTACCAAACTTGGCCGCCTGGATGGCATCTTCGCGCACCTTTGGCTTGGAAAAAAGGGTGCTCTCCTTGAAACGCCTCTCTTGCTTGAAGAATTTTGCCGCTTTTTCACTGAACCTGCGCCACACCGGCTCGTCATCACCCACATGCACGAATTGGCACGCGACCCGGACGACTTTTGGGATACCAGCCACTTCTCGCAGGTGTACACAAAATGTGGGGAACTGAATCCTGAAATCCTGGTCACCCCTGCCTGGACAGGCTCGTCTGTCCCGCTTTAACCCCTCCAGATTGTCTTTCAAAACAGATTTCTTGAGGAACCCATCACAAACAGCCAAGCCGTAGACTTACATCTTTCTGCCAATAAGATTAGTGATAGTATTTACTTGGTGGATGTTTATTTCCATTGAATGAGCAAAATAATGTGGTTTCGGAGAGGTTGCTTATGACTAAACGTTTGAAATGGGCGCTCATTGGTGGCGCGGTGTTGGGAATTATTTGTGTGGTTGGGGCGTATCTTCGCTCGGGGGGAACGGCTTCACCAACATACATTTTCGCTCTGTGGTTCAACCGGGTCATCATTGGTCTGGCTGTTGGAGCTCCCTGGGATACAACAAGCAGGAACAAAACCTTGCTTCGGGGAGCAATTTTGGGGCTTTTGGTTTCCTTTGCGTTTTACAGTTCCACCGGTTTCCAGGATCATATTAGTTTCATCGCGGGTGTCGTTTATGGTGTTATTCTGGAAGCCTGGCTAAGCCGGCCTGAAAAACAGTTCTAACCATCAAACGCTTAATTAACACACACGAAAAGGAGGAAAATTGACTCTATTAGAAGAGGCAATCATTTTTGCCGTTCAAGCCCACAACAATCAGTTTCGTAAAGGCACGCAAACGCCTTACATTCTGCACCCCCTGGAGGCTGCAGCCATCGTGGCAAGCATGACGGACGATCTTGAAATCATCGCCGCCGCGGTCCTGCACGACACCCTGGAAGACGCTCATATTTCCCTGGATGAAATCGCGGCAAAGTTTGGTCAACGCGTTGCTAATCTTGTCCAGTCAGAGACTGAAAACAAACGCGAAGACCTTCCAGCAGCTGACACTTGGCTGATCCGCAAGCAGGAAACCATCCAACACCTCAGCAATGAGGAGGATCTTGCCATAAAGATGGTAACCATTGGAGATAAGCTCTCCAACATTCGCGCCATGTACCGCGATCACCTGGTAATTGGCGACCAACTCTGGGAACGGTTCAATCAAAAGGACCCTCACATGCATGCCTGGTACTATCGCGCCATAGCAGACGCAACGAACGAGCTAAAACACCATCCCGCCTGGCAGGAATATAATCTCCTTGTGGAAAAGGTGTTTTCGTAGAAGACAAATCCTGAACCATCTCCCCAATTATCTGATATTTTGGAGTTGAACCCTAAAGATAAATCGTACATTTTTTCAAATTGCTCATTAGTAGGAAATACTGTTTGATATACTTTGGAAAGCATCGAAATATCAGATCCTTATTAAAGGAGAATTGCTAATTATGGATTTCTATGAAGTAGTAAATTCAAGAAGAACAATCAGGGATTTTACTTCTGAACCGATTTCAGAAGAAACTATTGAAAGAATCATTTCCGCTGGAATGAAAGCGCCCACAAACGACCATATGCGTGATTGGCACTTTATTGTGATAACAGATAAATCTGTAGCTGAAAGGTGCATCGAACCGATCCCGGTTCTTTTTTCTGACAGTGATGTGAATGCCGTTATTCGTGACTGGAAACTAAACGATGAATGCCAGCAGAATGCTTACCAAATAGCAATCCCCAAGCAGCACAGAATGCTGCTTGAAGCAGCTTGCCTGGTAATTCCTCTTTTGAAGCAAAAAACCGACATTCTCCACCCGGAAAGCATTTCTCATCTGAATGGTTTTGCCTCAATTTGGTGCTGTATCGAAAACATGTTCCTGGCAACCACAGCTGAAGGTTTGGGGGCAACCCTTAGAATCCCCCTTGGTGATGAGGCTGAGTGGGTAAGAAAGGTCCTGGGATTCCCGGGGGACTATCTTATGCCGTGCTTTATTGCAATTGGAAAGCCGAAGGAAGATGCTGTGCAGGTCGAGCAAAAGACTTACTTTCTAAAGGAAAGAATTCACAACAATCACTGGTAGTTTTCTTGATCTCAACTGACAAGACACGTTTGCGAACACGGTTGAAACCGTGAACGCTTTCAACCCTCGTGGTGGAAAAAGCCCAAAAGATCTCACACGAATTTCCATATTGATGTTATATTAGTAATAAGTCCTAATATTATTTTAATGATGGAGATGATTTGCAGCTGAAATCACTTTTACTTACAGCATTGGGAATTGTTTTTTTAGGCCTTGGAGCTATCGGTGTGCTGCTTCCGGTTTGGCCAACCACCCCCTTCGTGTTGGTTTCAGTCGCATGCTTCTCATCAACCCCTCACATTAAGGCTCAGATCTTGAAAATACCAATTTTTCGGGAACACATCGAAAACTATGAGCAGAGAACCGGGCTCTCCCCAAAAACGGTTAGAAACAGTTTGATCTGGCTCTGGGGAACGCTGCTGGTTTCGATGGTGATTATCCATAAACTATGGATTATCGCTCTACTATCTGTTGTCGGTGTTAGTGTGACTTTTCATATCCTCTCAATTGCGAAAGCGAAAGACAAAACGAAGGATCAAACCGAATGAAGCGCGTGTTTGGGACGATTGAAGCAATATTCGACTCATCATATCTTGTCCTCGCGCTAACTATTGGCATTGTGCTGCTTTCGACTGCCTCAGGAAACCCTGCCCGACTGCTGGCAGGCGCAGCAGCTTTGACCCTGGTGGCTGGGGATGCTTTTCACCTCATTCCCCGCCTGCTCGTGATCAGAACTGGCGAAGAAGAAAAATTGCGAAACGCGCTTGGCACCGGGAAGCAGATCACATCCATCACCATATCCTTGCTTTACTTGCTGTTTTGGCAAGTTGGTGTGCTTGTTTATTCCCCAAAAGACATCAACGCCTGGTCCTATTTGCTATACGCATTAACAACGGTGCGCATTTTTCTTTGTCTGCTTCCTCAAAACCGCTGGAGGGATCGTTTTCCGCCAGTATCCTGGGGAATCGTGCGCAATGTTCCCTTTTTCCTACAAGGCTTTATTGTGGCTGGGTTGTTTTTCTTCAACAGAAATGCGGTCCCTGGACTTTCTCCGATGTGGCTTGCCATAGCACTCAGCTTTGCGTTTTACCTACCCGTTGTGTTGTGGGTCAATAAGAACCCCAAAATCGGCACGCTGATGCTGCCAAAAATCTGTTCTTATTCATGGATGCTTGTGATTTTGCTGTCATTGTAAACACAAGTATCCCTGAGAAAAATACAAATACAAAATCAAAAATCGAAAGGAACAAAAAATGGACGACCACAAGAAGCTCACGAACGAAGTAGGTGCCCCAATTCCCGACAACGAAAATTCCCTTACAGCGGGACCACGTGGTCCTGTAGTAATGCAGGATGTCTGGTTGATGGAAAAAATGGCACACTTCAACCGGGAAGTCATCCCGGAGCGCCGTATGCACGCCAAAGGATGGGGGGCTTACGGCAAACTTACGGTGACCCACGATATCTCACAATACACCAAGGCAAAGGTTCTTCAGCCCGGCACAGAGACCGAACTATTTGTCCGTTTCTCAACCGTTGCAGGTGAGCGAGGCGCTGCCGACTGCGAGCGTGACATTCGCGGTGCTGCAGTAAAGTTTTACACCGAAGAGGGCAACTGGGACCTGGTCGGCAACAACACTCCCACCTTCTTTATTCGCGACGTTCATAACTTCTCCGACCTCAACCGCGCTGTCAAGCGTGATCCCCGCACCGGTCGCCGTTCCGCCCAAAACAACTGGGATTACTGGACCTTGCTGCCTGAATGCTTCCATCAGATTACCATCGTCATGAGTGATCGCGGCATACCCGCCTCCTTCCGAAATATGCATTTCTTCGGTGAGCACACTTTCTCGTTCTACAACGATAAAAACGAACGCGTATGGTGCAAGTTTCACTTCAAGACCCAGCAGGGCATCAAAAACCTCTCAAACGAAGAAGCCGCAAAAATTAACGGTATAGACCGTGAGTACCATGGACGAGATCTCTACGAGGCCATTGAGCGCGGTGACTTCCCCAAATGGACGATGTATGTGCAAATCATGACCGAAGAACAGGCTAAAAACCACTACGAAAACCCGTTCGATATCACCAAGATTTGGCGTCATGCCGAATATCCACTCATCGAAGTTGGCGTTTTGGAGCTCAACCGCAACCCTGAAAATTTCTTCGCGGAAGTGGAACAGGCTGCCTTCACTCCCGCTCATGTTGTTCCTGGCATCGGTTTCAGCCCCGACCGTTTCCTGCAAGGTCGGCTGTTTTCTTACGGCGATGCGGCGCGTTACCGCCTGGGTGTCAACCACAACCAAATTCCTGTCAACCGCGCAAAAGCAGAGGTCCACGACTACCATCGCGATGGTGCCATGCGCGTGGATGGAAACTACGGCAGCACACCCGCCTACACCCCAAACAGCTATGGTGTTTGGACCGCTCAGCCTGAAGTCATGGAACCTCCATTGGATTTAGAGGGAGCCATGTATTACTATGATCCAAAAGATGACCCAACTGATGATTGCTTCCGTGCCGGTGGAGATTTGTGGCGCGTGTTGACAGAAGACAAGAAGCAGATCCTCATTGAAAATACTGCCGCGGATATCGCGCCTACTACTGAGAACATCAAGTATCGTCATGCCGTGCATTGCTTCCTGGCTGACCCTGAGTACGGCGAACGCTTCACCAAAGCCGCAGGATTGGACTTTGCCAGGGTTCAAGAGCTATCCAAGCTGAATAATAACGAGCTGAACAAAGCTACTATGTCCAGCTCCTTGTAAGCCAATCCAGACTTGGTTGGAGCAATTCTTATGAAGCATCAGCGAAACACTCATCAGCGTCAATTAGTCTTGGATGCGGTAAAAGCGCGCCACGATCATCCCAGCGCGGATCAGATATATCTGGATGTCCGTGCCATTGACGAAAGAATCAGCCGCGGCACGGTGTATCGGAACCTGAATGTCCTGGTCCAGCAGGGAGACGTACTCCAGGTAAAACTGCCGCACATGGATCGTTTTGAATGGCATGCTGAAAAGCACTACCATCTGATTTGCCAGGAATGCGGCGCAGTCTGCGACGCTCCATTGCAATATGACGTGCAGTTGGATGAACGGGCAGCCAAAGAAACTGGCTTTGCTGTCAACAAACACCGGATCGTTTTCGAAGGATTGTGCCCGGAATGTCAGCACAAAGCGTCTGACATAAAATAAGTCCTCAAGACAAATGTAAAAAAGTCACTCTGTCGATTTGGTTCGACAGAGTGACTTTATCCTTTATGCACTGATCCAATTCAACAAAGCTTAGATCTGTAAATTACCTACTCCCGTGATCAGATCCGATCTTATTCCCTGCGCAAAAAGGACACAACAAGGTGTTGGATTGCACCATCCCGTGAGAAAATACGCTGACTGGCTTCTGCATCCAACCATAGACCGTTCAGTTTGAGGGAAGTCCTATCCGCGTAGTGGATTTCAATTTCATCGTGGTCGCCAAGTTGAACCGTGACTGGGGTCTGGCAGACAAAGGAGGTCAGTGTTCCAGCCGGCAGAGAGAGAGTTTGCTCTTCGCCTGACACATCCGTAAAGGCAAAACCGCGCGGCGAGGAGATGAATTCGGACGGGTCAAGCAAATACGGATCAAAGACCAGCCGCCCATCTTCGAACCGAACACCAACTTCCAACTGGCGGGTCAGGATTTCTTCTTTCACCATACCGGTCATCCCCGGCTGTCGCGCGCCGCGTCCCTTGGGCGTATGTGAGTATGGATCGGTGGGGAAAGCACCGTACTCCGCAGGCGTTTTTTGGTACCCCAGTCCAGCGCGTATATCCCTGTAGAAATCGCACAGTTTTTCCGCGGCAGGTTCGTTTCTAAAGCGCACAGCAGTTTCCTGAACTGCCAAGAGAAGTTTCGAAATCATGTGCCAATAGACGCTCCCCAAGCCCTCGTAACCAAAGAATGTGCCGGAGCGCCCAGTAAACTCGGCATGCCTGAAGGTGTTTTCAAACAAACGTTCAACAGCCTCGCTTTCCTTTTCAACCAGATCTACATACTCGGGCTGGTTGCGCAGGTTTTCCAAAGCTTTACGCACATCCTTGATATTGCGCAAGCTGCTTCCAAAGTGGAACAAGCCGTGAATATCCTGGGTGAAAAGCGTCGCATCCCGATCTGCCACCAATTGGGCAGGCAATTGCAAATGCTTGAGTTGTTCAGGCAGCAAGGTGTTCTTTTTTAGGAAAGAAGGCAAAACCCGATCCGGATAGAGGATATAGGTGTGCTGATCTGCAAGGAATAGCGGGCTGCCTCGCAAACTCTCCAAAAGTGAAAGCGATTCTTCAGCGCTCAAGAAACCGGAAGAAAGGACTGACACCTGCCCTTCGAGCATTTCATACAGGCGGTCCACGTAGGCTTTCCCCACTTCAAGGCGCAACAAATTATAGGAATGATAGAGTGCGTCCTTGCGCCGGTTGGCGCGTAAACTATGCTCGAGGTAATCTTGAATTGTGCACAAGAAAGATTTCAACTCATCAGCCGATATCTGGTTGAGAGTTCCTCTGAATCCCTTGTCATAGATCACCGAGCGATAGCTGCTGCCAGCCTCACCAAGCCCATCTATCATCTGCTGGCGTGATTCGGGTATAAATTCACCGCTCAAATTGGGATGGAATTTCAGAAGAACCGCGGCGATGGTTCGAAATAGTTCAGCAACTTCAGTATGAAGAAAAAATTCGCCCGTTTCATCCTTGATCAGCTGGCGGAAAAGCGCGACGAAACGTCGCAGGTAACCAAGCGTAACCACTGATAGACCGTACCCCACCAAGGCGTTGTTCGCGTCGTTCCATTCCGGGCGCTGGGTGTTCATCCAAATCCCGCCTTCAGGGACGAAGTTGACCAACTTGGCCAGCAAGAGTGTGAGCAACTTTTCAGTCAGCGAGGCATGCACCACGCTGCCATCCTCAGCAAACAACAGACGCGCGTCACTGCCAAATGTATGCGTCAGTTTTGCGATGCGTTCGTGAAGCGCGTGATCAAACCCAATCGTGTTATGAGGATCTTTCTGCAACTCCTGGTAGGGTTTGATCCTGTAAGGCACATTTGCATAGCTTAGAGCTGGCGTGTTCAGCCGCTGACGCAGCTCCCCGGGGTGAAAACGCTCACTGGCTTCCATCAATTTGAGGAGGTAGACGATTTGATGATCGCTCCAGTAACCAATATTCGCCCAGGGATTACCCTCTTCGGGAACTTCCCAATCCACCCCAGCACGGCTTATTCGGTAAGGGTTGTATCCATCCGCCGTGGTGGCGCACAAGAACGTATCCACCATGGTTTCCGCGAATTGGGGGAAGGAATAAACCAATGCTTCCCAGTTTTGAAAAATGTCCCGCCAATTACCGGCATAATCCAGGCGTTGAGAGCCGTCCTTATTTTTCAGGTTGATGGAAAACACATTCCACGGACGGCTGGGATCCCCATGCCGGCGGCTGAATGTCAGGGGTAAATAGGTGTTCAGCAGGCGGCGCAGATTGGGGTCATCCAGTTCGGCAGCGCGAGAACGCATTTCCGAAAGACTAAATCTATCTGGCAGAGCGGCAAAAAAATCGGTGTGAGTGATTGGTAGATTATGTTGGTGGGTAGAGAGATAATCCAGCAGGTCGGATTTTTCGATCAAATAGTTTTGGAAGAATATTCCACCGCGCATGACGTTAAAAAGGACGTTTGCAAAATGGTGCGTGCTGGCATGGATCTTTTCCGAGACCTGCAATCCATCAGCATCTGTCACATAGTTCTGTAAATCAAGTGCGCTGAATTCAATATCCTGTTCAATGGCTTGTTGTTTCGCGTCCAGGGGCGTTTTCAGGAAGTCCCGCAGCCGCGCCAGAGCAGCGTGGTCCTGGTCCACATCCGCTGCCAGGTACCATTGGGCAATTTTATCCGCTTCCAGATGCAGGTTTGTGTGAACAAAATACGCACCGCGTTCCCCCCGAACTTCCTGCTCTGTCTCAAGGTCTCGCCCGAAGCGGAAATTGGCGACTTGTTTGGAAGAAAGCAGCACATGTTGAGGTTCCAGCCCTACCTGGAAAACCACATTTACAGCCAATGATTCGCTTGGCTCAGCCAAATCTGTCAACCGCGAGTTAAGCCCAAACAAACCCAGGTTTGTCTCTTCGTCCAGTTCGCTGCGTTTATAGGCATCCAGCAGGCAGCTTAATGTATTCTGGGTTGCCGAGCTGATGTTCGCTGGAAGAATGTTCTGAAAACCATCCAGCACTTCCACATCGCACGGGGATTTTGAGTCGTTGGTATTGCTCAACCAGGCTGTTTTAATAAAACCAAAACGGTCGCCTGTGCGCCAGCTATATCGGTACACCAACTCAAGAGAATAATTGATCTCTTCAAAGATCAGCGTGGTTCCAGGGATATTCTTGTACAGATTGCGTTCAACCTGATATTGTCCGTCCTGCCGGATCGAAAATGGTTCCCAAAGGTGTGTTTGGTCACCGCGTGTCACCCGCAGGATCGTTTTCACGCCCGTGTTTTCGGAATTTTCGGTCAGTTTATCTTCGGTGTAGTAAGGAAATAACGCGTGTTCCGCATTCACCCGACCTGCACTAAGCCCGCCAGATGAGGAAATGAACAACCAGTGATCAGCCCCACTGACGATGCTCATGAAAAACGGCGGCATGGCATCATAGTTTTGGATTCTATAATAGGTTTCGCCAAGCATGTTAACAAAACCCCCGGTGGCTTCCGCCGGCAGGGGTGTGAGCAGAGTATTTCCGATATGAGTTGGTACGGTTTTAGAATGCATCCTGCTTAGTCTCCGTCTCCAATAAGCTGAGTTCTTTACCCCATGCTATTCCATTGTTCCACTTTATCAAAGTATTGTTTGATGTAATCGCTGAACCAGTAAGCGCTGTCTTTAATCGTTCTTTTTTGGGTTTCGTAGTCAACATGGACAATGCCAAAACGCTGCGAATACCCCCTGGCCCACTCAAAGTTGTCCAGCAAGGACCACACTAAATAACCACTGACAGGAATGCCCGAGAAAACTGCCTGCCAAATTTGGCCTATGTGAGATTCAAGGTAATCGATGCGCCGCTGGTCGTGGACTCGACCAGTCTCATCGGGACCATCCGCATAGCTGGCGCCATTTTCTGTGATCATCAGCTGTTTGGGATGGTATTCCCGGTTTACATGCTCAAGGATTTCATACAGTCCCTTTGGATAGAGCTCCCAGCCCATGTCAGTCTTGGGCACATCCCGGTTCTCGCTATGAACCCCCTCACTTTTTGATGAAACAAACATCCGGGTGTAGTAATTGATCCCCAAAAGGTCCGTTTCCTGCGCGATCAACTCCATGTCACCGGGCTGGATAAATTCAGGCTCAGTCGAATCCAGTACACCCATGCGCACATAATCTTCAAGCATATCCTGGGGATAGCCTCGGCCATAGATTGGGTCGGTAAACCAGCGAATGAGCTCTCCATCCATAAATCGGATTCTATCCTCGCTGACCGGGGCATCCGGGTCGTTGTGGATCGGGCTCATGTTCAGAACGATCCCAATCTGCGCGTCGCGGACAGCTTTGCGTAGTTCTTTGACCGCCACGCCATGCGCAAGCAGAACATGATGAGCTGCCAGAATGCCTTTCGAACGGTCTTTCATTCCCGGCGCGTGTTCTCCAAAGGTGTAGCTCAGATGGCTGACGCACCAGGGCTCATTGATGGTAAACCACATCTTTACTCTGTCCCCGAAATGACGTCCCACCAGGTCCGTGTACTCGCCAAAGGCATCCACAGTCGAACGGTTCAACCAGGCACCCTCAAGGGCGGTTGGCAGATCCCAATGGTAAAGCGTCGCCAAAGGTTGAATGCCTGCTTCAAGGAGTCCATCAATCAGCCGGTTGTAAAAATCGAGGCCGGGCTGATTGATCTTTCCGCGTCCTTCAGGCAAAATGCGCGGCCAGGCAATTGAGAATCGGTAGGCTTTAAGGCCCAACGACTTCATCAGTTGGATATCTTCCTGCCAGCGGTGATAGTGATCGCAAGCCACATCTCCGGTATCGCCATTCAAAGTTTTTCCAGGGGTATGGGAAAACACATCCCAGATGGACTCTCCCCTGCCGTCCTCGTTTACCGCGCCTTCGATTTGGTAAGCACAGGTGGCAGTCCCCCACAGGAAGTTGTCCGGAAATTTTAACAGTGATGTCATGAGGCTTTTCCTTTGCAGATCAGATGAGTTGCGAAAAAGTAGATTTTAACAACGGGTAGAGTTCCCGGTAGATTTGATAGGAGTGTCGATAAACCTCGAAGGTATCCGGGTTTGGTTCGGTCTTTCCAGTGATCTGGATGGTTTCGTGGCAGGCTGTGACCACGTCCGGCCATGCGCCGCTCCCTACCCCAGCCAGAAGCGCGGCACCAAAAGCCCCTCCTTCAGCGGTGTTAACGCTGACCAGTTCGCTTTCCAGCACATCCGCCATGATCTGCCGCCACAATGCGCCCTTTGTTCCCCCACCCGAGGCACGCACCTGGCTGATGCTTTCCAAACCGGCTTCACGGATCAGGTTGAAGCTGTCTTTCAAGCCAAAAACCACGCCTTCCAGCACGGCACGGGTCATGTGCCCGCGTGTGTGGCGCAGCGTCAGACCGATAAAAGCGCCCCGGGCTAATGGGTCCGGGTGGGGAGTGCGTTCGCCGCTCAAATAGGGCAGGAACAGCAACCCTTCGCTGCCAGCAGGAACCGTTTCCGCCTCGCGCAGCAGATCGTCAAAACTGACTCCGGGAGCCAGGGTGTCGCGGTACCACTGCAAACTACCGGCAGCCGAGAGCATTACACCCATAAAATGCCACCTGCCTGGCACGGCGTGGCAAAATGCATGCAGCCGACCTTCAGGTTCAACCAGGGGCTCAGGCGTGGTGGCAAAGATCACCCCGCTCGTCCCAACAGTCAGGCCGATGATGCCTGACTCCACTGCCCCAACTCCCACCGCGCCAGCCGCTTGGTCACCACCTCCGGCAACCACAGGCACGCCCTGGGGCAAACCGGTCAGCTCGCCCGCAGACTCACTGACAGTGCCAGTGATCTCAGGACCTTCGTAAGTCGCGGGCATCCATTCGCTTGGGATATCCAGCGTATCGAGCAGCTCCTCAGACCAATCCCGGGCTTTTAAATCAAACAGAACCGTACCAGAGCCATCTGCCTTGTCCATGGCAAATTCACCTGTTAGCTTGTAGCGGATGTAATCTTTGGGTAAAAGGACATGCCGAGCCCGGGAGTAAATATCGGGTTCGTTTTCAGCGACCCACAGGATCTTCGGCGCGGTGAATCCCGTCAGCGCGACATTGCCGCTGATCTGGATGAACCTTTCTTTGCCGACCCTTTTGTGGATCTCATCGCACTGCGCCTGGCAGCGCTGGTCGTTCCACAAAATCGCCGGTCGCAACACCTCACCATCAGCATCCAACAGCACCAAACCGTGCATCTGACCCGTCAGGCCGACCGCTTCAATTTCACTCGCAGCAATTCCCGTCTGAAGGATGACGCTGCGAACGCTCTGAACGACCGCCTGCCACCACTGCGCGGGATCCTGTTCGGACCATAAGGGCTTAGGGGAAGAAAGGCTATGCGCAGTAGAGGCGGTGCCCAAAACCACGCCCTTCCGGTCGATCAGCAGTGCTTTGCTGCTGGTGGTGGAGACATCAAGCCCCAAAAAGTACGCCATGGCTAATCCTCCTATTGGGTAACTGTGACCGGGCAATCCAGCACACGGTCTTTCACTATTTGCTTGGTTTCACCACTCACTTCAAAGGCATCTTGCAGGCGGATATCCTCGGAAGAGCTGCCAACCAGAACTTTCACCGTCCCAGGTTCCAACACCAATTTCAGACCTTCGCTATAGTATGCCAGCATGTTGACGGGCAGATCAAAGCAGATGTGTTTCTTTTCTCCCGGCAGTAAATGCACGCGAACAAATCCGCGCAGTTCCTTTACCGGTCGCGGGAATTCCGCGTATTCATCGCTGGTGTAAAGCTGCGCAACCTCGTCACCAGCTACTTTGCCAACGTTTTTTACTTCAAAAGAGATCTGTAGCGTTTCATCCAGACTCGCGTGCGCTTTGTCAAGCTTCAAGTTGGAATACTCAAACTCAGTGTAGCTCAAGCCGTGCCCGAAGGGAAACAGCGGTTTGACGGATTCATTGACGTAATCACCGTAAATGTTGGAGCGCATGCCGGAGGGTTTGTAGTTATAGAATACCGGCACCTGCCCCACCGAACGCGCGATCGAAACCGGCAGCTTGCCGCCGGGATTGAGTTCGCCCATGATCGCGCTGGCGATGGCACCTGCGCCCTCTTCGCCTGGTACCCAGGCTTCGAGCACCGCGTTGGACGCTTCAGTCAAACCCGGAATAGATAAAGGCCGCCCGTTGATCAACACCAGCACGACCGGTTTGCCAGTCTCAAGAATTCCCTGAAGCAGTTCAGCCTGCACGCCGGGCAGTCCCAGATCGGTTGAGTCCCTGAATTCGCCTGTGGTGCAGTCATAAGCTAGGCCGGACTTGTGCCCGAGTACAACCACAGCCACATCGGCAGCTTTGGCAAGATCAACCGCCTCGCCAAATCCAGATGTGTCCTTGTCGGAAACTTCGCAACCCTTGGCGTAACCCACTTCCATGGTTGCAGGAAGCGCCTTTTTGAGGCTTTCCAGGACACTTGGGATCTCAACCGGCATCATTTCGATGTCCGCCTGGGTCAATCCCTGGTAACCTGATCCTTCGGGAGGATCCTGGAAAAGCAGCTCGCGCATGGAAGGATAAGAATAATCCCCTACCATACACCGCCATGTATCCGCGTTGGGTCCAATCAGCGCAATCTTTTTTACTGATGGCTTGATTGGCAAGGTTCCATCATTCTTGAGCAAAACCAAGCTTTGTTCTGCAATCTCTTTTGCCAGTTCCCGGTTGGCTGGGGTTTCAAACTCAGCCAAAACCCCACCCTCATCCACGTAGGGGTTTTCAAACAAGCCTAATTCAAATTTCTTGCTTAAGTGACGCGAGACGGACAAGTCAATCGTTTCAATCGAGATCTCCCCTGCCTCCAAAGCCTCCACCAAACCAGGCATGTAGCAATCAAAAGTGGGCAGCTCAACATCAATGCCAGCGGTTAGTGCCCTGATGGCAGCATCTTTGCGGGTTGGGGAGGATTTGTGATAATTGTGGATCATCACCACGGCTTCATAGTCAGAGACAACCACGCCATCAAAGCCAAGCGTATCTCGCAGCAGGTCGGTCAGGATGCGCTTCGAGGCAGCCACCAGTTCGCCATCCAATTCCGGATAGGCATTCATCATAGACATAATTCCCGCGTCGCGGATCGCCGCCTGGAAAGGCGCCATGTAGACTTCCCACAGGTCTCTCTCGCCCAGGTGAACAGGACCGCAATTGAGCCCTCCCTGCGAAAAAGCGTGCCCAATGAAATGCTTCCCGGTCGCCATGACCGCTTCCGCAGGATTCTCTCCTTGCAGACCTTGGATGTATGCCTTGCCAAACTGGCTCACAAGCATGGGATCCTCGCCGAAGGTTTCCTCGATCCGACCCCATCTGGGGTCGCGACCCACATCCAGCACCGGTGCCAAGCCCTGTCGCGCGCCAATGGCGAGCATCTGCTTGCGTATCTGCTCCGTCATTTCGCGGGCAAGTTCTGGTTGGAAGGTGCCTGCAAGGCCAATCATTTGTGGGTAAACTGTGCTGCCCAAAGCCGTGAGACCCGAACAGCACTCTTCATGGTTAATGGTTGGAATTCCCAACCGCGTCTCTTCCAGCAGGAATTTCTGGATCTGGTTGTAGGTTTTGGCAGTTTCCAGAGGCGACAGGTTGCCTGCGCCAGCGATGCGCGTGATCTGCCCAACCCCATCTTTCAGCTTTGCCTTTACTTTTTCCTGGTCCAAGTGTCCCTTAGTCTGGAGTTCATAAAACCAATATCCACCGAGCTGGCGGATCTTCTCCTGGAGGGTCATTTGGGCCAATAAATCGCTGACGCGCTTTTTAATATGAGATGGAGTTTGGGTCATGGTTGTCTCTTTCGATTTTTTCTGTGGGTGAAAAGCTACGATCGCATTCCAAGCAGCAGGTCGATGGTCAGCTGGTCGAGCCGCTCATATTTGAGACCGCGACCTGAAATCGCTTTGCGATCAAACGCGTGCGCCTTGATCGCCTCCGCCTTTTCGGGTGAGTACTTGCCAAACACCGCGGCAAGCGCGGGATCTTCGGCATTTATCTCAGCCAAAATCGCCTGGATCTCCGGGTCGGCATTAAACTGGGCAGCCTTCTCCTTCAGCATCAGGTAAGTGCGCATGCAGCCGCGCGCGAAATCCTTCACGCCTTCGTAATCTTCCGTGCGGTATGCATGGGCATCGTAGTGTTTGGAGCCGTCGTAACCGACATCCTCCAGGAACTTCACCAGGTAGAAAGCCGCTTTGATATCCCGCGACCCAAAGCGCAGGTCCTGGTCATAGCGACCGGGATACTGATCATTCAGGTCAATATGGAAGAGTTTGCCAGCTTCCCAGGCCTGCGCCACGCCGTGCATGAAGTTGATGCCCGCCATGTGTTCGTGGGCCACTTCCGGATTGACGCCGACCATCTCGGGGTGATCCAACGTGGCAATGAAACCAAGCATGTGACCGATGGTGGGGTTATAGATATCTCCCCGTGGTTCGTTAGGTTTGGCTTCCAGGGCAAACTTCAGACCGTAGCCCTTATCCAGGTTGTATTCACACAGGAAGTTCAGCGCTTCGCGGTTGCGTTTGATTGAATCGACCGCGCTTTTGCTGCTATCGGTCTCCGTGCCCTCGCGTCCGCCCCAGAACACGTAGATCTTAGCGCCAAACTCAACGCCCAGGTCAATGGCACGCATAGTCTTCTGCAGGGCGTAAGCGCGCACCTTCGGATCGTTGCTGGTAAACGCGCCATCCTTGAAAATCGGGTCGCCGAACAAGTTGGTGGTAGCCATGGGAACTACCAGGCCGGTATCTTCCAACGCCTTGCGAAAGTCGCGTTTGATGGCTGCTTCTTCCGCAGGAGTGGCCTCAATCGGGATCAGGTCATTGTCGTGGAAGTTGACGCCGTAGGCTCCAACCTCGCCCAACAGATAAACCAACTCCGCCGGGGTTTTAGGGTCGCGTACAGGACCGCCAAACGGATCCCTTCCGGTCGATCCAACCGTCCACAATCCAAATGTAAATTTGTCTTCAGGTTTAGGAATAAATGTTTTCACCGCT
>CAYSVX010000029.1:0-22862 GCA_964434665.1 uncultured Anaerolineaceae bacterium | reverse complement strand
TCCCCTGGCCAAAACTCTGGCAGACGCTGGACTGGGCTTGCTCGCACAACGTCCACACCACCACACTGCTGAATGATGCCATCCGGCATGACCGCCTGCACGAGATTGTCACCGCTGCTGAAGCAGCCTATCACGAAGATGTGGAAAACGCCGCTAATATGATCCTTGACCGGCGGGATGAGGTGCGCATGGTGTTTGTGGCGGGTCCGTCCTCGAGCGGGAAAACGACAACCACCATCAAGATTGCTGAGCACCTGGCTGAATTCGGCTTTAAGCTGATCACCCTCAACATTGATCACTACTTCTATGATCTCGACATGCATCCGAAGGATGAATTCGGCGATTACGACTTTGAGACGCCGCAGGCTCTCAACATGAAACTGATTAATCAGAACCTGACAGATCTGTTCGAAGGACGCGAAATACGCATCCCGTACTACGATTTCAAAACGGGCAGAAGCGTTCCTGATCATACGCCAATGAAACTTGGTAAACAGGAAATTATCCTGGTGGACAGCCTGCATGGTCTTTATCCCGAGATGACGGAAGACGTGCCTAACGAATGGAAATTCAAGCTTTACATTGAGCCGCTGCTGCAGCTAAAGGACAGCCAGGGGCATTACGCCCGCTGGACAGATGTACGGTTGATGCGCCGGATGCTGCGCGACGCGTCCCATCGCGCTTATGACCCCACCCAGACGCTGCTCCACTGGCACTATGTGCGCTCCAGCGAGCTGCGCCACATCATCCCTTACATCAACACCACCGATACGATCGTCAACAGTGCCATGCCCTATGAACTCCCACTTTACAAAGCCAAGTTGGGTGCCTCGTTTGCCCGTTGGGCGGAAGAATACAAGGACGATCCGCTGAGGCGGGATGCATGGGAGCGTGCAGACAGGGTGAACAAGCTGTTCCAGGAGATGGATGCATTTGAGAATGACAGCATTGTGCCTGAGAATTCCGTGATCCGTGAGTTTATCGGTGGCGGAATTTATAAATATTAGCCGACAGGAAAGTTAGGCGGGCAAAGCTCACCAGCAGGGACTCGAAAACTCTTCCACACCTGGTGGAATAGTGTCAACTGAATAAAACCATCCACAGGCATCATAACAGGTCGCTCCGACATAGCAGCCCTGGCTGTCTTTGCGATACTCAAATTCGCAGCTCAGATATTCACCTTCCAGAGGACAGGTATAATCGCGCCAGGTGACGTCTGCCGGCGAAAACCACGCCCGCGGCCAGATTAGACGAGCGGTAAGCTCAGGGGTGGGAGTGGCTGTTTCAGTGGGCGTTTGGCTGGGAGTGGGGGTTTCCGTGGGCGTTTCAGTAGGGGTAAGCGTTAGGGTCTGAGTGGGGGTGTCGGTGGCTGTCGGCGCTTTAGTGGGGGTTGAGGTAGTGGTCGCGGTTGGTTCGGGGGTTGCTTTACCCGCGCAGCCTGCAAGCAGTAACAAAACTAATAAACCTGAAACGATCTGTTTTCTCATCAATAGCACGGTCCGCTAAAAGTGTAACTGCCAACGCCATATTTTATGGTGTCGACACCATAGTACTTGCCGCAGGCATCAAAACAGCTCATGCCCACCAGGCACTGCCCGCTATAATTTCGGTATTCGATTTCGCAGCTCACGTTCGTCCCACGAGCAGGGCACCATTCATCCCCACCCCACCAAACATCCCATTGTGTAAAGGTAGCCTTGGGCCAGATCAGGTAAGGATTTGGCTCCCATGTCGGAGTCGGGGTGAGGGTCAGCGTAGCCGTTTCGGTTGGGGTGGGCGTTTCAGTTGGAGGCGGCGTGGGGGTTGGAGTCTCCGTCGGAGTCGGAGTGGGGGTTTCGGTGGGCGTGGGCGTAATAGTCGGGGTATCTGTCACCTGGGCGGTCTCAGTCGCGGCAAAGTCCACCCGGGAGCTGCAAGCCCCCGACACCAGTGCGAAAAGGAGAGCCAGGATGATAATCTGTGTTTTCATGCTAATTGTCATTCAATCACAAGGGGTCGTGTAACCCTGGAATTCATTATACTCTTCAGGCAGATTATCCTTGGAGTAATAGAGCCCGCAAGCATCATAGCAGGTATGGGCATAGTAACAAATGCCGTCGTAAAGACGGTATTCCGAATTGCACTGCACATTCTTGCCGCGATCAGGACAGTCGTATTGATGGTGGTAGATGGTGTCATCCACCAGATCCGCATCGTAGCGAGCCTCAAATACCTGTACCGTCCGGGCACGATCAGTAAAGAAGCGAAAATCCATCAAAGTTCGTCCTTCGATGGTGCCATCGTAGACGCAGATCATCTGAACCGGGAATTTGGGGTCAGCCTGGCACTCCAGTTCAAACTCATCCGCAGTGGCATACAGCTTGTCCTCTATGCCGGCGTTCAGGAAGTAAAAAAACGTCTTATCTTCGAAATACCAGGTGCGAAACAATCGGAAGTAATCTCTGAAGCCAGTGAAAGGCAGCAGAGTCTCCGTAGGGGTTGGCGCAATGGTCGAGGTGGCGGTGGGGCTGGGCGTTTCTGTCGGTTCCGCGGTTGGTGTTGCGGTTGGAGGGATTGTCGCGGTGGGAGAGAGGGTGGGCTCAGGGGTTGGACTGATGGTCGTTTCGCCCTTGCAAGCTGCCAGAGCCAGCAGAACTATCAGCGCGCACATTACAAGAGAAATTCTATATTTATTCATCATGCCTTGACAAGCTACGGACAGGGCAGGGCATAGCCCTCAAAATTTCCGTCATAGGGGATGTTATCAAACGTGTAAACAACTTCATTATTTTCACCGTAACATGTGATGGCTGAGTAACATCTGCCGTCATAAATGCGGTATTCCTTCTCGCAGTTATCATAATCCATGTAGCGCGTATCGAGATCGGTTTCGTAAGTGCTCTCGTAGAAGGCGTATTGCCGCTCGGGGTCTGCATAGAACGTGACCTTGTAATCCTTTTTTCCCTTGAAGATCGTGTCGCTGTAACAGCGGATATCGTTAGGATATTGCTCGTCAGGCGGGCAAGTGAGGGGGTATTGGATCCCTTCAAGGTCGTCCACTATAGTGTAGATGGTCTGATCCACCTGCGCGTTCATGAAGTAGAAATATGTTGTTTCATTTTTGGTCCAGGCTTGATAGAACTTGAAGCGTTCGCCGAAACCGGGAAAAGGTGTGACGGTATAGGTAGGCGTCTGAGTTGGAGTGGGGAGGTTGGTCGCGGTCGGGCTCGGTGCCTGGGTGAATGAGGCAGTCGGAATTGGGGTGTCAGATGGACTGGGAAGTGTTGGAGAGGGTGCCTGGGTTGGGGCTTGCGCGGTTGGTTTGGCACAGGAGCAAACAACCAGGATCATGATTACAGCTGACAAGAACGCGTTTTTTCTATTCATAGCGACGCCACAAAGTCGTGCCCAATTTTACCATCAGCCACCTTTTCTGACGGAGATGGGGGGATTTTGTGAAGTTGGTTGACGGAAACCCTAACCTTCCTTACAATTGAGCCCAGAAACACAGAAAGGATGACCCGTATGAAAGTACTCACCCACAAACAGGAGCTTTGTACCGGCTGCCTGGAGTGTGAATTGGCTTGCTCCCGGACTTATTTTAAAACCGACGATCGTAACTACTCGGCCATTCGCATCCTTGAGAACAACAAAACTTACCATGCACACATGTGCACTCAGTGCGGTGAGTGCATTGATATGTGCACCGCCAACGCTATTTACCGCGACCGGAATGGGGTGGTGCGTATTGACAAAAAGAAATGTGTCGGCTGCCTGGGTTGTGTTGGCTTTTGCACAGAGTTGGTCATGTTCTACGCGGATGATCTTGAGGTGCCCTTCAAGTGCATCGCCTGTGACGTATGCTCAAAAGCTTGCCCGGAAGGCGCGCTCGAAGTTCTGGTGAGCCGGGTAAAGGAGAATTAATGGGAAACATCCTCAAAGACTACAGCTACACTCCTGCGAAAATTCATCGGGGATATTCAGGAAAATCGCTCTACATCAACCTTTCTGACCTGCGCATTGAACAAAAGGAAATTACTGATTTCATGAAAGAGAAGTTCACTGGCGGCAAAGGTTTTGACCTTTGGTACCTTTGGCATGCGGTCACTCCGGAAACCCGCTGGGACTCTCCTGAGAACGAAATTGTGATGAGCGTTGGTCCGTTGGGCGGCATCACACAGTATTCCGGCACGGGGAAGACCCTGCTTTGCTCCATCTCACCCCTCACCGGTATCCCCATTGACAGCAATGTTGGCGGATACTTCGGTCCCCTGCTTAAATTCTCCGGCTGGGATGCTTTTGAGCTGCAAGGGAAGTCGGAAAAAGAGATTCTGATTTTTATCGACGGTAATAACGGGCACATCCAGATCGAAGAAGCTGGGGAGTATCCCGAGGATAGCCATTTACTGGTGGAAGCGCTTACCAAAAAATTCGCCGAAAACGAAGACGACATGGTCAACATATCGGTGGTTTGCACAGGCAGTGCCGCAAAAAATATCCACATGGGGATGCTCAACTTCTCCTTCTATGACCCACGCCGCAAAGTTTGCCGCTTTAAACAGGCTGCCCGCGGTGGATTGGGCACGATCATGCGCGACAAAAAGGTCAAAGCCCTGGTTGTGAAGTATCGGGGCGTCAAGCCCAACCTGAATGACGTTGCAGATATTTCCACCATCAACAAGGTGGGGGTGAAATACCACAAAGAAATGCACGACCTGGATCAGAAGCAGAACAAAATGCGCCAGATTGGCACGGCAAACACCGTCATGATCATGAGCCAGTATGACCTGCTTCCCACACGCAATTTCCAGACAGGCGGCGATCCAGAGACGGTAAAAATCTCTCCGCAGGTATTCATCGAAGAATGGCTAACCCAGGGTCTGCACGACGGCTGTTGGTATGGCTGCACGATGGCCTGTGCCAAATGCGCCGACCACTTTTTAGTCACCACCGGACCCTATACCGGTCAGCGCGTGACGGTGGACGGACCTGAATACGAGTGTGCTGCCGGCTTGGGCGCCAACCTGGGGGTGTTTGACCCTCAAGCTATCCTGGAAGAAAACTTCTACTGCGACACCTACGGCATCGACCTGATTTCCTTTGGAACCTGCACCGCCTTCATCATGGAGTGCTACCAGCGTGGTCAGATCACCCGGGAACAAATGGGCGGGCTTGACCTGCGCTTTGGCAATAGCCAGGCAGTGCTCGAGTTGCTGCACCAGATGTCCCGTGGAGAAGGTTTTGGCAGGATAGCAGGATTGGGAATCCGTAAGCTGAAGAAAATTTTTGTGGAAGAATTTGGCGCGGACCCGGTGCTGCTTGAAGATATCGGCATGGAAGTAAAAGGTTTGGAATATTCCGAATATGCCCACAAAGAAAGCCTTGCCCAGCAAGGCGGCTTTGCCATGGCGACCAAGGGCCCCCAGCACGACGAAGCCTGGTTGATCTTCATGGATATGGTCAACAAGCAACTCCCAACCTTCGAGGACAAAGCCAACGCTTTGTATTACTTCCCCATGTTCCGCACCTGGTTTGGTCTGGTGGGTCTGTGCAAACTTCCCTGGAACGACATCGTGCCTGCAGATAACTACAAAACCGACTCCCCGGCAAAGGTTCCGGAGCACGTGCAAAACTATGTCGACATTTTCAACGCTGTGACTGGCAAAAATATTGACAAAGAAGAACTCATTTTGCAGTCAGAGCGGGTTTACCAGTTCCAGCGTGTGTTTAGCGTGCGCATGGGCAAGGGCGAGCGCAAAGACGATTATGCCCCCTATCGTTCACTGGGTCCAGTGACGCGCGAGGAGTACCTTTCACGCCAGGAGCTGTATGACAAGCAGCTGCGGGAGTTCCAGAATTTGGACCCTGAAGCAATGGATTTGGATGAGAAAATTGCCGCCACCCGCCGCTACCGCGAAAACCAGTATGAACAGCTGATGGACGCGGTTTACCGCCGCCGAGGCTGGACGAACAACGGCATTCCAACCCCCGAAAGGTTGAAGGCAATTGGCATGGACCTGCCGATGCTATTGGAAGTGATTGAGCCAAATCTGTGATCAAGGTCAACACCGAAGATTTCCCCTGGCATCCCGGCATGACCGTGAGAGTTTTGCTGGATGAAAAGCTGTTCACCTTCAGGCACATCATCGTGCGCGTGAATGGCGAATTTGTACCTGAAGAGGATTACGAAATACAGTTCATCCAGGATGGGGACGACGTGTTGGTGCTGCACCTGATGGCCGGAGGCTGAGCAAGATGGATCGCTACCTCCGCAATCACGATGCGATCAGCGAAGAAGAACAGGCGGCACTCGCCGCAAAACGCGTGCTGGTGGTCGGCTGCGGGGGACTGGGCGGCATGGTGATTGAATGCCTCGCCCGCATCGGCGTGGGGTATTTGCGGTTGGTGGACGGGGATGTTTTTGAGGAAACCAACCTCAACCGCCAGTTGTTGTGCTCCACTATGAACCTGGGCAGACCTAAGACCCTGGCGGCAAAGCAGCGCGTAATGGCGGTCAATCCTTTGGTAGAGGTGGATGCAGTGCAAGCTGATCTCACCGCAGAAAATGCCATCTCGCTGTTAACGGAGTGCGATGTGGCGGTGGATTGCCTGGACAACATACCATCCCGCCTGGTTTTGCAGCAGGCAGCCAAGACCGCCGGCATTCCTGTGGTGCACGGCGCTGTCGCGGGCTGGCTTGGGCGGATTTGCGTGATCCAACCCGGGGAAGATCTGCTGAACTTGCTCTATCCCGAAGCTGAGGAATCGCAAGGGGAGGAGTTGCAAACGGGCACCCTCTCGTTCACTGCCGCGCTGATAGCCTCCTGGCAAGCGGCTGAAACGGTCAAACTGCTGCTTGGGAAGCCTGGACTTAAAGGCGAGATCTTTGAAATAGACCTGCTTAAGGGATCTTTCAGTCGCTTTCACCTGGTTTAACTTTGCCAAACTTAGGTTGTCCTGTCATCGCGAGCGAAGCGCCTGTGCCCGCGAAGCAGGGTATGGCGAAGATTCCACATTCCCCGTAGGGCGAGACGAAGTGCCCGCGAAGCAGGGTATTGGAAGCACCGCACACGCCTTCATGCGGAGACCTTGATGTGCTTCCAATCCGCCGTTATACCATCAATCATTCTCACGGCGGGTTGAGGGCACAATTGGTTTGTCCAATACATCGCTGATACTGTCCTCAACCTCGCCCTACGATTTACTGTCCCATCGACGATATAACCTTTGTAAAACATTCCGAATCTCAATTTGTTACAATGGCCTCAAGAAACACAGGAGGTACAAAATGGCATTCAAACTTACCTATGGCACCATGTCCCATCCCCCGCAGGAGATGCATGATAACTTCGATCTGGCATTGGTGAATGTAAAGCAACATCTCGGAAAAGAATACCCAATGATCATTAACGGCGAGAAACGATTCGCCGAACAAAAGCATCAGGCCTATTCACCCATCGACACCAGTTTGCACCTGGCTACCTTCCAGAAAGGCACCGCAAAGGATGCCGACGACGCGATTGCTGCCGCTAAAGCGGCCTTCCCGAACTGGAAAGCAATGAATTGGGAAGAGCGTGTCTACCTGATGCGCAAGTTCTCTGACCGCATTTCAGCCCGCATCTACGAAATAAGTGCCGCGGTCAGCCTGGAAGTAGGCAAAAACCGCATGGAAGCCCTCGGAGACGTAGCTGAGACGGCGGACCTTATCCGATGGGCGGCTGATGTGATGGAGCAAAACAAGGGCTTCATCAAGCCGCTCGGTTCCGACCCACTGGAAGGCATGAGCTCCACCAACGAATCCGTTCTCAAGCCTTATGGCGTTTGGGTCGTGATCGTTCCCTTCAATTTTCCGGCATCTCTTGCAGGCGGACCAGTGGGCAATGCCCTGGTCGCTGGCAACACAGTCGTGCTGAAACCCGCTACGGACTGCAGTTGGACTGCCTCGCTGCTGGTGGAGTGCGCGCAAGAAGCGGGTATCCCTGATGGCGTACTCAACCTGGTGACCGGTCCCGGTTCCACGCTTGGCAACGCCCTGACCGCCAACGAAGACGTGGCGGGGATGACTTTTACCGGTTCGTTGGAAGTTGGCATGGGCATCTACCGTCAATTTGCCAACCGCAAGTATCCACATCCAGTCATCCTGGAACTGGGAGGTAAGAACCCCACCATTGTTTCGAAAAATGCCGATCAGGATCTGGCGGCTGAAGGCGTCATGCGCTCAGCATTTGGGCTGCAGGGTCAGAAGTGCTCAGCCGCTTCGCGTGTGCTTGTCGAAAAACCGGTTTATGACGCGTTTGCGAGCAAGCTGGTGGCAAATACCAATGCCATCACGATCGGTGACCCCACCCAAAGGGAAAATTGGTTTGGTCCGGTGATCAACCGCAAAGCTTATGAAGATTTTGTTGGTTTCACTGCAGAGCTGGCTGCATCCGGCACGATCCTGACCGGGGGTAAACAGCTGAAAGAAGGTGAGTTGGCGAAAGGTTACTTCTGCGCCCCCACGGTTGTGACTGACGTTCCGCTCGAGCACCGGCTGTGGAAGGAAGAAATGTTCCTCCCGATTGTCATGGTCACTCCCGTTGACAATCTCAAACAGGCAGTAGAGCTGGCAAATGACGTGGATTATGGGCTGACAGCTGGGTTTGTGGGCGATCCGGATGAGACGGAATGGTTCTTTGACCACATCGAAGCCGGCACGGTCTACTCCAACCGTCCGCAGGGCACCACTACCGGCGCGTGGCCTGGGTTCCAATCCTTTGGCGGTTGGAAAGGCTCAGGTTCCACCGGAAAGAACGGCGGCGGGTATTACTACCTGCCGTTGTACATGCATGAGCAGTCCCGTAATCGAGTGAAACGGGCTTAATTTGCGGTATTCGATGTAAAATGAACCAGGTTGCAAGTCACAACCTGGTTCTTTCAGGAGGAACGATCTCATGATCAGAATACTCAGCCGATTGTTGATGGTTGCTGGATCAGTCAGCCTGCTCTGGCTGGCTTATGGCCTGATCAGCGGCGAACCCATCCCGAACTACGTGATCATTGGGGTACTGCTTTTTATCCTTGGTGTGCTTTTCAAGGACCGTGGTCCCGCCCTGACAAAGCAGGGAATTACTCCTCCTTCCCAACGGAAAAGCAAGGATAAGCACCAGTCCTGGATCTCAAGAGATCAGTAACGAGCATTTTTTTGATAACCAATAAATTAGCTGGAGAGCACGCGATATGACAGAAGACAAAAAGGTAAAGATCCTCAGCGCGATTTCGCTGACCGAGCCGCAGGTGGAGCGGATCAAGGCGGTCGATCCTCGAATTGAACTCCATTGGTACGGGCGCAAGGATGCGACACGTATTCCGGTGGAGGTGTGGCGCGATGCGGAAATTTTATTGACCAGCGGCACGCCTTTGCCCCCTCCGGATCAGAGCCCCGCCCTTAAGTGGATCCAATTTTATTTTGCCGGCATCGATAATGCGTTTCAGCAGGAAGTCCACCTTCGCGGCGGCGTGCAGCTCACCAGCGCCAGCGGAACGATGGTGAGCCAGATGGGCGAATACGTGATGATGGCGCTGCTGATGCTTGGGCACAAGGCGCCGGAGATGTTCCGTTTTCAACAGCAAAAAGTTTGGCACGAGCATCGCATCGAAAAACTGGAACCGATTGAACTGCGCGGCAGCACGGTGGGGATCGTGGGCTATGGCTCCATTGGGCGTGAGGTCGCGCGGCTCTTGTATTCCTATGGCGCCAAAGTGCTGGCTACCAAACGCGATGTTATGCATCCGGAAGACGACGGCTTTGTTCCGGAGGGATTGGGAGATCCGAAAGGGAATTACTTCCACCGTCTTTATCCAAACGAAGCCCTCAACGCCATGTTGAAGGAATGTGACTTTGTGGTCATATCGCCGCCATTGACTGCCGAAACCCACCAGATGATCTCCACCGAGCAATTTGCGGCGATGAAACCTGGCGCGTTTTTGGTGAATGTCTCACGCGGACCAGTGGTGGACACGAACGCATTGATCGAAGCTGCCAGATCCGGCAGGTTGGGCGGCGCAGTGTTGGACGTGTTCGAGGAAGAGCCGCTGCCTGCGGACAGCCCGCTCTGGGATGCACCGAATGTGCTGATCACGCCGCATATTGCCGGGGTCAGCAAGCGAAGCATGGACGCCTTGGTGGACCTTTTTGTTGCGAACATCAGTCGGTACCTCAAGGGTCAGGAACTATACAATCTGATCGATCCCGAACAAGGATATTGATTTTCTTAAGTCCAACTCTCGACCTAAAATGTTCGATGTTGTTCTTTTGTTGCATTTATTAGTCACATCAATCTATAATAATTCCGGTCCAAAAAATGTACAAAGAAGAACGTCAGAATGCAATTATTGATTTAATTGAACACAAAGGTCGCATCAGCGTAAAGGACCTTGCACAGCAATTTAATGTGTCGCTTATGACTATTCGACGTGATTTACGCTTGTTAGAGATGAGCGGCGCGTTAAAAACCTGTTATGGGGGAGCCTACTCACCTACTTATGTTCCATTAGAAAATATCAATCGAATTTATGATCGTATGAAATCCCATACCCAAGAAAAGCGACAAATTGCACAAGCGATCGCTCGGATAATTGGTTTTGGTGAAATGGTTTTTCTTGGTTCAGGGACCACTACTACATATGTGGCAAAAGCACTAGCGTGTAGATCGGATATTACTGTTGTGAGCAATGCTCTAACGGTGATTGAAGAATTAGCAACGAACGCAGCGATGACGGTGATTGCCGTTGGGGGATTTATGCGTCGAAATGAATATTCTTTTTACGGTCACTTTTCGGAATCAATTTTGAAAGACCTGATTGTTGACAAAGTCATTATGGGCATGCGTGGAATTGACTCTGAACATGGATTGACGAGTGATTATCCAATGGAATTGAACACGGACCGCATGATTATTAATACTGGTCGATCTGTAATAATTGCTGCAGACAATTCCAAAATTGGCTATGTAGCGACCAGTCTAGTCGCACCACTTTCTGCAGTGGATATGATTGTCACTGATCGCAAAGCTAATCCTGAAATAATTGCCAAAATTAGACAGCAGGGCGTGAAGGTAATAATTGCTTAAAGGAGAGTAGGATGGATAAGAAGTATAAGTTGTTGGTCGTTTGTGGGACTGGAATGGGCAGTAGCATTATGCTCAAGGTACAAGTGGAACGTACTGTGAAAGAAAATAATCTGCCTTTTGAAGTCAACTCTGATTTAGTATCTTCGGCAAAAGGGAGTGGTGCTGACCTGTTTGTTTCAATGGCGGACCTGGTATCCATTTTACAGCCGCTTGGAAAACCAGTGGTAGGAATTATGAACATTGTTAGCCGACCAGAAATTTTATTGGGTTTGAAAAAAGCCTTGGATGAGTTAGAACAAAATTAGGACGGAAATACGCTTAGTTTTCTGGAGGTTTGCCTATGAATGATTGATTACCAAAGTGCTAATTGTGATTGTTAAAATTTAAAATCAAAATTTATATTCAAAACAGGAGTTTGAAATGGAATTCTTAATGACATTTGTTACAGACTTTTTGGGCAATGCTACCGTTTTGGTTGGTTTACTTGCCCTTGTTGGTTTGCTGTTCCAGAAGAAATCATTCCCAGACATCGTCACCGGCGTTGTCAAGACGATGGTTGGCTTCATCATCTTCGGCATCGGTGCTGGAGCTGGTGTTGTCGCGCTGGGACACTTCCAGTCACTGTTTGTTCAAGCTTTCAACCTTCAAGGTGTGACACCTCTGGCTGAAAACATAACAGCCCTGGCTATGAAAGACTTCGGCGTGGCCACTGCTCTTATTATGGTCTTTGGCTTTGTTGTGAACTTGATCGTTGCTCGACTTACCAAGTTTAAATTTATCTTCCTCACCGGTCAGCATAATCTGTTCTTTGCTGCGATGTTGGCTGTGGTGATGGGCGCTGCTGGAGTTAGCAACGTCGTCACAGTGGTTGTCGGTTCCCTTATCCTGGGTTTGGGCGCAGCGATTTACCCCTCTTTGGGCAAGAAGGGCATGCACGCCATTACAGGCAGTGACGACATCGGCATCGGCCACTACTGCACCATCGCCTATGGTGCTGCTGCATGGTTGGGTAGCAAGGTAGGCAATCCTGAAGACAGCACTGAGAAGATCAATATGCCTAAGGCATTGAACTTCTTCCGCGATTATGTCCCAGCTATCAGCGTAACCATGTTGGTTTTCTACTACGTCGCAGCGCTTGTTGCGGGTAAGGCTGCTGTTGATGAGCTTGCTGGCGGTGTTCATTGGTTGCTCTTCCCCTTCCTACAGTCTCTGACTTTTGCTGGTGCTGTTTACACGATCATCACAGGTATTCGCATGTTCCTGGGTGAGATGGTTCCAGCTTTCCTTGGCATCTCCGAGAAATTAATCCCCAACGCCATCCCAGCGCTGGACTGCCCGGTAGTGTTCCCTTATGCTCCGACCGCAGTTATCGTTGGCTTCCTCTCATCATATGTGGCTGGTTTGATTATGATGGGCATCTTTATTTTGATTAAAGCTCCCGTTATCATTCCAGTAGCCATCCCTTACTTCTTCATTGGTGGCACAGCTGGTGTGTTTGGGAACGCGACTGGTGGGTGGAAGGGTGCTGTTGCAGGTGCCTTCTTGGCTGGTGTGTTGATTGCTGTTGGGCCAGCCATCATGTACCCCATATTCGAATCCATCGGACTTACAGGAACAGCTTTCCCGGAGACCGATTTCAACGCTGTTGGCATCCCGCTGCACTACATCCTAAAGCTGTTTACTGGTGGTAATTAGTCTAGGATAGCTGATTTAATGGATAACAAAGAGTTAGCAGCTAAACTTGAGTTCAGGGCTCCGGTGCTACGTGCCCGGATCCTGAGAATGGTCAATGCTGCCCATGCCGGTCACCCCGGAGGTTCTCTTTCAGCGATCGATCTTGTAAATTCAATTATGGTCGGGTGGGGCAACTTTTGCCCCACCTGCCAGGAAAAAGATTGGTTTGTTTTAGGAAAGGGACATGCCGTTCCAAGCCTCTATAGCGTGTTGATTGAACTAGGCTACCTGCAGGAGGAAGAACTTTTTACTTATCGCAAGATGGGTTCTCGTTTGCAAGGTCATCCTGACAAAAATAAATTACCAGGTATTCAGGTAAACACTGGGCACCTGGGGCAAGGCCTGTCTGTGGGTGTCGGTCTAGCTTGGGCAGAGAAACACCTTGGCAGTTCAAAAATGACTTATGTGATTATTGGTAATGGCGACCTTAACGAGGGTCAGACCTGGGAAGCAATCCAATCAGCCGCCAAATATCACCTTGATAATCTACTTCTGGTGGTGGACGATAACAAGTTGACCCAGCACGCGGCTGCAGACCAAGTTATGAATGTCTATCCACTGCAAAACAAGATTGAAAATTTCAGTTGGCATGTGCAGCATATCAATGGACACGATTATTCACAAATCCTGGACGCACTCGAGCAGGCTTCTCACGTGGCCGGTAAGCCTAAAGCCATTATATGTGATACTGTCAAGGGAAAAGGCATTAGTTTTATGGAAAATGTTGCCAAATGGCATTCAACAGACTTACCAGATGATCTGTTGAAGGTTGCACTAGCGGAACTGGGGCAGGATTAATCATGAAAACCTTAGATTTTAATCATCTTCAGGCACCCCGCGACACAATTGGTGAAACACTGGTAGAACTGGGTCGGGAGAACCCGAATCTGGTTGTAGTGGATACCGATTTAGGTAAATCCACTCGCCTGGTGCCGTTTGAGCAAGCATTTCCCGAACGTTTTATTCAACTTGGATCTCAAGAAAACAACGCTTTGAGCGTGGTTACGGGACTGGCAATAGCGGGATTAACCCCGATCTTTGTCAGTTTTACAATGTTTTCAATCGGTTTACCATGGACACAGATCCGCATGGCAGCCTATGGAAAAGTCCGGTTTACGATTATTGGCACACATCCAGGATTTGACATTGGTCCAGATGGCGGTACACACCAAATGATGGAAGATCTGGCCTTGGCACGCTCGATCCCTTTGGTGGATGTGCATACTCCCTCAGACATAAATGAGGCAAAAGCGGCGATGGTGTCACTTATTGGTAATGAGCGTTTAAATTACATACGTATTGGACGGCACCCAGTTCCAGTTTGGTATGATGATAGCGTAATTTTTACGTCGGGCAAGGCGGACTTCTGGATGAACGAAGGACGTGATGTGGTGTTTGTCGCTGACGGAAGCATGGTGTTTAATGCGTACGTAGCGGCACAGGAGCTGCGCAAAGAGGGATTGTCTTGCTCGGTTGTGAATATTCGATCAGTGAAACCCCTCGATGAGGAAGTATTAAAACAATTAGCTAATGAGTCCAGGCTTCTGGTGAGTGTGGAGAACCATTCGGTGTACGGCGGGTTGGGGGGTGCAGTAGCTGAGGTTGTCTCGGAGTACGGTTGCCGTCTACTGAGAATCGGAAGCCCAGATACCTTTGGAGAATCAGCGTCCACGGACGATCTTCGCCATATGTATGGAATGGATGTCCCCGGTATTTTGAAAAGTGTACGAGCAAAGTTGTGAGGTTGGGTAATGAGAGCGCTTGAGTTATCTGCAATTCGTGTAAACGTCGAAGTAAACACCTGGCAAGATGCTGTTAGAGCAGCTGGAGAATTACTGGTGATGAATGGGCATGCCAAACCTTCCTATGTGGACGGGATGATTGCGCTTGCTACCACTCTTGGACCATACATCGTGATGACCCCGGGGGTTGCTATTCCCCATGCACGTCCGGAAGATGGCGCAATTGACGTGGGTTTCGCAGCTGTGAAGTTAGCGAAACCAATCGCATTCGGTAATAAAGATAATGACCCGGTGTATCTTGTGTTAGCATTCTGCACCCCTAGTGCAGACGCTCATATCGAAATGCTCTCTGAATTAGCTGATAGCTTGGGTAAGGATGATTTACTTGAGCGGATAATCGCAGCTGAAACTGTTGACGATCTCACAGCTATTTTCGAGGCCTAGCTAATTAGTCATATTACTAAAAACTGCCCGGGACAGGGCAGTTTTTAGTTTTGTGCGTAAGACTG
The DNA here is from genome assembly GCA_964434665.1 of uncultured Anaerolineaceae bacterium. Classification (GTDB taxonomy): domain Bacteria; phylum Chloroflexota; class Anaerolineae; order Anaerolineales; family Anaerolineaceae; genus Mesolinea. The sequence goes on along the minus strand of CAYSVX010000029.1, from coordinate 7,787 downwards.
AGAACCTTTGGTTGGACTGCAATCAGTAAACTAAAGTCCCCCCAATATTGCGATAATTCCAAGTAAGTTAATAGAACATAAGTTCTAGCAAATATGGTAAAATAAGTGTATGGATTTGTTTGATCATTCCCTCGAAGAACAGCTAAGGCAGCAAGCGCCGCTGGCGGCACGCATGCGTCCGCGCACGCTGGATGACATCGTTGGGCAGGGGCATATCCTGGGGGAAGGAAGCTTGCTAAGGCGGGCAATCCAGGCGGACCGGTTGTTCAGTTCGATCATCCTGTATGGTCCTCCTGGAACTGGCAAGACCACCCTGGCCCGTGTGATCGCGAACACCACAAAAGCACATTTTGAGAGCATGAGCGCTGTGCTGGCGGGTGTGGGAGATCTGCGCAAAGCCATTGAGGCTGCCACTGAACGGCGCCGGCTTTACCGCACACGCACTATCCTGTTTATCGATGAAGTCCACCGCTGGAATAAAGCCCAACAAGACGCGCTTTTACCGCATGTGGAAAGCGGCTTGATCATGCTGATCGGCGCGACGACCCAAAACCCCTATTTTGATGTGATCAAAGCCCTTGTTAGCCGCTCGCGGGTGTTTGAACTCAAGCCACTTTCGCAGGAGGATATCCTGACGCTCCTGAGGCGAGCCCTCGCTGACCCCCTGGTGGGCTACGGAAAACGCAAAGTATTGGTGGATGAGGATGCATTGCTACATCTGGCGGAGGTGGCTGGCGGGGATGCCCGCAACGCGCTGAACGCGCTGGAACTGGCAGTGGAAACCACTCCACCCCAGGAGGAGACCACCCACATCACGCTGGATGTCGCGCAGGAGTCCATTCAACGGCGTGCAATCCTTTACGACAAGACCGATGATCAGCATTACGATACTATTTCAGCGTTTATAAAATCGGTCAGGGGCAGCGACCCGGACGCGGCACTCTACTGGATGACCAAGATGTTATTAGCCGGGGAAGACCCGCGTTTTGTCCTCAGGCGCTTGATCGTCCTTGCCAGTGAAGATATCGGCATGGCTGACCCCAACGCGATCATCGTGGCTAATGCTGCCGCGCAGAACTTTGAATATATTGGCATGCCCGAAGGCTGGTATCCGATTGCCCAGGCGGTGATTTATCTTGCTACTGCGCCGAAATCCAACTCCGTTGGGGCTTTCTGGGAGATCCAGGAAGAGATTAACCAAAATGGGGCTGGCACAGTTCCGGTGCATTTGATGGATGCCAGCCGCGACGCCAAGGGGTTTGGGCACGGTAAAGGGTATTTGTATCCGCATTCGTTCGATGGTCATTGGGTTGGGCAGCAATACCTGCCGGACGAACTGGTTGGAAAGCACTTTTATCATCCCTCTGGAATTGGATATGAAGCCCAGGTGGCTGAGCGGCTTGCACGCTGGAGGGAAAATCAACATAAGGCTCTCCCTGATAAGAGTTCATCCGAAGAGACTAATTGATCCCAAAGATCATTTTTCATTAATATCTACCGCTTGATATCGTTTCGATTTTTATATACAATTTAGTAAGTAACTTACTTTTGTGTTTCTCCACGCCTCGATTGCAGGGGATTATAGGTTGATTTTAGCGGTTGGCAGTGGGGCGCAATTGTTTCTTCCTGGCGGAGGAAAGCCGTGTTCTCTTTTTCTAAGGCGAAATTAGGTTTGATAGTCTTACTTTTCATGACGCTGATACCATTGATGGGAAGTAGTCTCACTGACCGATACTGGCGGTTGGATGAAGGGCAATTGCTTCCAATGTCCAGGAGCCAGATCGCGGACAATGCTGGGGTCATTCCACCTTTAATGTCAGGCGATCTGGATGGAGATAATCAGCCGGAGTGCCTGGTTTCTGAAGAGGATTCTCGAAAAATTACAGACTGTAAGGGGGAGATCTTATGGCAGAGTCCGCCCGATTGGCGTGTAACCGAAGCACAAATAGCGGATACCAATCACGATGGCAAAAATGAGGCAGTGTTGGTAGTGTGGCGGGCTTTTCAACCCTGGCCGGCAGATCGTTTTATGCCCTATGGCGGGCGCATTGAAAACCATCAGAATCATGAAGGACAGAGCTGCCAAATAATCCTGGTAGGCTGGCAGAAAGGCGCATATCGCGAAGTTTGGGCTGGCTCAGCCCTGGCAAACCCTGTCTCGAGCATCCAGATTGCTGACCTGGATGGAGATGGCTTGATGGAGCTTGCCGCGCTCGAAAATGACTATGACTCAAACCAAAAGGGAGGACACCTGACTATCTGGCGTTGGATGGGTTTTGTTTTTACACTGTTGGATCGTTCCGAAAGTCGCTGGGAGCGGCTTGCCATCATGGGGGATGGTGTAGATCATTGGTTAGCAACTAGATAAGGAGTGTACATTATGCGTAAGAAAGTTTTCCAGAATCTGCTCATTTTAAGCTGGCTGGCTGCCATGTTGATTTCGTGCACCATAACCATCAGCCCCAGACCGACGGACGTAGCTCAGCCTCCTGAAGCGACAGCGGTGCCCGCCCAGCCAACCGCCTCTGAAAGTGAACCTGGCGATGTGGTGACAATGCCCGCCGATAAGGTTTATGCTGCAGCGTTTGCCAGTTATCAGCAAGATCAAGTTTCTTATCCTCAAAGTTTCCAAGGGGGATATTCTTTGCCGATAAACCTCGCGCAGGTTGAAAATATAAACGATTTTGACCTGAGCGCAAATCAGATGGAATTACTTTCTGAAAATGGGTTTGTTGTTACTGCCCCTGATAACTCACCCAATAGAATGCTCTCTGAGTTTTACCAGGGATATGAACGCAATCGCTATGGTGACACGCCGGCATTCATCACCACTGATTCGGTCTTTCACGTCTATCACCTGGTGTTCGACAAGATGCTGCGCGATTTGGAGCGGGAAATGTTCATTCCCATGCTAAAGGAATTGACATCATCCTTGATCAGCACCAGTAAGGCGCAGTACGACCAGTTGGTAGGAACCTCCCTCGAAGAAGCCGCTCTGCGAAACCTCGCATTTTTCAGCGTGGCTGGTTCCCTGCTGCAGACTGGTGATCCAATTCCTGATGCAGCCCGTGAACTGGTGGAAGCTGAGCTGGCGCTTATCATGTCAGCCTCAGACCTTATGCCTTCACCAATCTGGGCATATGAAGGTCAACCCGGGGATTTGGTGTATCTTGAGGACTACTCCCAATACATTCCGCGCGGGCACTATACCCTTGGTCCGGAACTGGAGATGTATTTCCGCGCCATGATGTGGTATGGGCGGATGAATTACCGCCTAAAAGATCGCATGGAAGTTAAGCGAGCGCTTTTGATTACCAAAGCCCTGCGTGAGACTAGCACGGCATCTGGCAGAACCGCGCTTTCGCTTTGGCAAGGCATCTACGACCCGACCGTTTTTATCGTAGGCAAGGCGGATGACCTTGGTGTTCACGAATTTGGGGTTGTCTCCGACGCGGTTTTTGGCGAAACCCCTGAATTAGCCCGTTTCGGAGATGACGCTTTGCTCACCCAGTTCATCGATACCGCGCGCCAGTTGCCGCCGCCCCAGGTCAATTCCATGTGGGTCTGGATCTGGCAGGACCAGGATGATGTCACCCAGGGTTTCCGTTTCATGGGGCAGCGCTTCACGCTCGACCAATATGTTTTTGGCCAGGTGATGTGGCGAAAAGTAGGCACAATGGAAATGCCGCGAGACTTGCCCAAGGCGTTGGACTTTTTCGCCGCACAAGGCTCAGACCTTGCTCTGAACCTGCTGCGTGAGATGGGCGAAAGCGATTATCTTAATTACGACACCCAGATGGCAAAGGTCACCCAGGAAGTTTCCCAGCTTGGCTTGGATTCCTGGACGCAAAACCTTTACTGGTCGTGGTTGTATGCGCTGCAGCCAATTTTTGAACCCAAGGGACCTGCGTTTCCCGCGTTCATGCAAACCGAAGCCTGGGCTCGCAAGGATCTGCATACCGCACTCAGTTCCTGGACGGAACTGAAACATGACACAATTCTTTATGCCAAACAAGTGATGGCAGAAATGGGCGGCGGACCGGGAGAACCCCCACCCCATGGCTACGTGGAACCCAACCCTGAAGCTTACGCCCGCCTGTTGGCTTTGGCGGAAATGACGTACCGCGGATTGCAGGGGCGTGAACTTTTGGGGGAGAACACGCAAGTCAACCTGACCAATCTCATCGAGCAACTGCAATTCCTGCTTGATATTTCCCAAAGAGAATTGGCTGGAGCAGCGATAACTGATGATGAGTACTGGCAGATCAAGTATTATGGCGGCTGGTTGGAGGCGATGACAATTGCAGCGGCTGATCCCGCGGAAGGTAGTTATGCTGAAACATTAGAGGATCAGAAAGCTGCGTTGGTAGCTGATGTCGCCACCGGGATGGGTCGCGTGCTGGAAGAAGGCGTTGGCTATCCAACTTATATCTATGTTGTGCTGCCGGATGAGCCATACCGGCTGGGGGTAGGCGTGGTTTATACCTACTATGAGTTTATCGTCCCACCCGATCAGCGAATGACTGACGAAACCTGGCGGGCTTTGCTCGAATCCGGGCAGGCTCCTGACCAACCGGAATGGACCCAGACATTCATCTCAGACTAAAGCTTGGTGGCCTTGCTCTTGGAGGAGTGGTGTTGTTCGCACTCCTCCAAGGGGTGTGCCAGGCGGAGCCTGCTCTGACCATTACACTCGGTGGGGATGTTATCCTGGGGCGGGATGGTGAGGCGATCTTCACTGAAGACCCGTGGGGCGGTCTGTCGACATCCCAAATAGCACAACAAGGTGGAGATAATTGGTTCATGGTGAACCTGGAATCACCGCTTGCCGGAGACCGGGAGACTAAAGTATCCGCAGGAGAAGGCTATAACCTCTGCGCGCCAGCCGAAGCGGCAGAGATATTGGAAATTGGGGGTGTGGATTTAGTTACCGCCGCAAATAATCACCAGGATGATTGCGCGGAAAGCGCTGAAACTACCCAGCAGCGGGAAATACCGCATGTAGTAGAAGGGCAACCCTTCAAATTTGAAAGCCCTGCCGGCACGGTGATGGTTATTGCCGCAGATGCAGTTTCAAAGCCGCTGGACATGATCGCTCTCCTGGAAAATATTGCTGACTTATCGACAAAATCCGACATGTTGATTGTTTCGCTGCATTGGGGGAAGGAATATTCCGGTCAACCTGTGCCTCTACAAAAGGAGCAGGCAAGGCAGCTTGCGGATGCTGGCGTGGATATCCTGTGGGGGCACCATCCGCATGTTCTGCAGCCGATTGAGTGGGTTGAATCAGGAGATGGAAACCACCGCATGCTGGCAATTTACAGCCTGGGTAATTTGCTCACAGACCAGATGATGACCCTTGAAACGCGCCGCTCCGCCCTGGTCCATATACAGACCCAGGGAGGGGAAATCACCCGGCTAAGCTTTCAGCCTTTGGTCCTGACGCAGACCTCTGGAAGATTGACACTGGCTTATCCTGATGAGGAAGCGGCAGGTCAAATCGGCAAACGGCTTGGCTGGGCAGAGCTTATGGCGTCTTTTCCATAAAACACGATTGCCTGGTCAACTGAGGGGCTAACATTCATGCCGAAAGTTGGCATTAAGCCAGTTGACAGCAAGATCAAACCATGCGCCAAGCCGTTTTGGGTAGAAGCGCCCGTGGTTTGAGAGCCCATCAGCACTTCCCAACCCGTGCCCACCTTCGCTGAACATGTGGAACTCAAGCGAGATCTCAGCTTCAAACAAGCGCTGTGCGTAAGCGAATGTATGTTCAGCCGGGATGAGGTCATCCCCCAATGTAGTGAAGAGGAACATGGGCGGAATTTGATCATTTACCAGGCACATGGGGTCTTTAGCTTCGGAGTAGACCCTGAGCATTGCGCCGAATTTGTCTTCCGGTTCAGCCTTGGCTGCCATCAAATCAGATAAGGCTTTCAGGTTGGCTACAGGATACCCCAGGATCAAAGCGTTCGGTTGCATCTCGGCAGGCTCAAGCCCGGTGAGTTGGCTGAGCTCAGGGGTGTGCCAGAGTGAGCCAAGCAGCGCGCTCAGATGTCCGCCGGCAGAAAAGCCAAGCACGGCGATCCGGTCGGGATCAATGTCGTATTCAGCGGCATTGGCGCGGATGTGAGCCAGGGCGAGCGCGATATCGACCAGAGGTGAGGGGTATTCCGAATCCTCACCGCAGTGATATTCAAGCACAAAAGTTTGGTAACCCTGCAGGCTGAAACGGAGCGACACCGGGGCGCTTTCGCGTTGAGAGCAGTAGTTGTAACCGCCCCCCGGCACGACCACGATGGCAGGGCGAAGTTCGTGGGGACCCTGCGCGTTGGTGTTGAACGGAGTCTCAAAGAGCAAGGCCGTGAGCCAGGCTTTCTGGTCTGAGGTGAGGATGATCTGCTGCGATTTCATTTGTACCTCCGTTTTGGGTGATTATACCAATTCGGAGGTCGATATTTTGGAGAGGGACCGCCATGCTTCTATAATGATCGTACCGCTTAAAAATGTGAAGGATTAATTGCTTAAAAAACATGGTGGGATTTGAAACAAATCCCACCATGAAACCATAGTTATTTATTAATTCACAGCTGTGTCGTCCGGATAGTTGGCGAGGGCATCGTCGATGCGGTCGAGCACATCGTCCGTGAGCTTGTCCACAACGTCAAGCGCTTTGAAGTTTTCTTCAAGTTGCTGAAGGCGGCTGGCGCCGGTGATGACGGTGCTGACGTTGGGGTTCTTGAGCAGCCAGGCAATGGACATCTGCGCCAGGCTCACACCCAGGTCGTCGGCGATGATGGCAAGGTTTTCGACTGCCTGCATGCGTGCAGGATCGCTGAACATTCTCTTTAACCAGTCATAGCCCGGCAGGTTGGCGCGCGTGCCTTCGGGGAAGACCCCTCCCCGATACTTGCCGCTTAGCATGCCCGATTTGAGCGGGCTCCAGGTGGTCGTGCCAAGCCCGAGCTTCTTGTAGAGGATGGCATATTCCTCTTCAAAACGGGTGCGGTGCAGCAGGTTGTACTCGGGCTGCTCCATGGTGGGACCGATCAGATAGTTTTCTTCTGCAAATTTTGCCGCTTCCAAAATGCGCTCGGCAGGCCATTCAGAGGTGCCCCAATAGAACGCTTTGCCTTGCTGGATGACTTGGTTGAAAGCCCTGACGGTCTCGCTGACTGGGGTTTCGAAGTCAGGGCGATGCGCGAAGACCAGATCCACATAATCGAGCTGGAAGTTTCGCAGCGAGCGATTAACACCTTCAACGATGTGCTTAAAAGATAAGCCCTTTTCGTTGGGGGTCTGACCACCCCAGAAGATCTTGGTGGAAACCACATATTGCTCGCGGGCCCAACCAAGCTCCTTGAGCGCCTTGCCCATCACGCGCTCAGACTCACCGTGGGCGTAACCTTCGGCGTTATCAAAGAAGTTGACTCCGCGATCCCAAGCTGCGCTCATCAGCGTCTTAGCAAGGTCAACATCCACCTGGTTGGCGTAGGTTACCCAGGAGCCGAAAGAAAGTTCAGATACTTTTAATCCCGATTTTCCCAAATTTCTATAGTTCATGTTATTCTCCTCGTTCTAATTATAGGGAATTTAGGGTGGGATGCAAATATAGGTAGAGGTAAAACATCAGGAGTTGTGGGGGAGCAGGCGTAAAAGAAGCTCGCGATGACGAATGGCAAATTGCCAGACCCTGCTTCGCGGGCACTTCCTCTCCCCTACAATTAAATTTACCCGTAGATACCGTCTTGAAAGTCAAGCCGAATAGTTGAATTGGCGGTCATAATCAG
>CAYSVX010000028.1:0-22921 GCA_964434665.1 uncultured Anaerolineaceae bacterium | reverse complement strand
AGCCATGTGGACCCGGGCGATGTGGGGATTGATGGCGATGGCAGCGTCGAGCTCTACGACGGCTTCTTCGTAGTTGCTGGTGATCTCGAGCACGTAGCCGCGCGCCCAATGCGCCTCGAGCAAGTTGGGCTCCAGCGCCAGGGCGGTGCGGGATTCCTCGATGGCTCGGTCCATTGTGTCGAGCTCTTCGAGGCCGGCTTCGACGCGCAGGGCGAGGATGTAGGCGAGGACGGCGTGCCCCAGACCGCTGTTTTGGTCGAGCTCGATAGCGCGTTTCGCATCGGTTTCACCTTCCAGGTATTCCTTTTGGAAGCCCTTCGCCCAGCCGGAGAGGGCGTAGGCTTCGGAGGCAGTGTTGTCGAGCAATATGGCGTTTTGGGCGTTGACCTGGGCCTGGACAAGCTGGTCAGTGTAGATCTGCAGGCGCGAGATTTTGAGATAATTGGTGATGTCTTGCGGGTTGGCGTTGATGGCACCCTGGTAGGCTTCGATCGCCTGGAGGTACTTGCCCTCCGCGGTAAGCGCGTCAGCTTCTTCGATGAACGAGAGGGGATCACGCGTTGGGGTGGGGGTGGGCACGAAGGGCGGGTCCATCATTGGGACCACGACCAAGTTCAGGTAGATCAGGGCGCCGATGGAGATGAGCAAAAAAATCAGCAGCCAGGGATTTACCTTGCGGCGCTTCTTGCTCATGGAGAGTTTACTTCCTTTAAGATACATAAAACGATATTATCATTGTTTTTGTGTCATCGTCAACCGGGATGATTGGGTGGGTGAGAGTCGAGGCGTTGTGGTTAGCAATTTAATGTAGGGAACGTGGCTTGTGCCGTTCCGCGTAGATGTAAGCAATGTACACGTTAGGTAGATTGGCGGAAAAATGTGTTGAATTATGAAGAGCCATTAAAAGCCAACCCACCAGATCGAGGGGTTGTGGAAAGGTGGGTAGGCTATACCAAGGCTCAGGCTGGTGAAAACTCTATGACGCCAACCCACCCTACCAGGTATGGCTTGAACAATGCGTGACCCTTCCCAACATTAAATATTCAGCCAGCGGGTGGCTTTTTCGGGGAGGTTGGCGATGCCGCCCTGGATGACGGTGCATTGGGGCAGGGATTCCATGAACAGCTTTCCATAGGGCTTGGTGATCACGCGCTTGTCGAGGATGACGACCACGCCGCGGTCGGTCTGGGTGCGGATGAGGCGCCCAAAACCCTGCCTGAAGCGCAGGATCGCTTCGGGGAGGTTGTATTCGTTGAAGGGATCATCGAAGCTCTCAGAGCGAGCGGCGATGATCGGGTCGCTGGGAACATCGAAGGGCAGCTTGGCAATCACCAGGACTGAAAGGGCTTCACCGGGGACGTCCACGCCTTCCCAGAAAGCGCGCGTGCCGAGCAGGACCGCCCGGGGGGTATCCTTGAAGGTATCCAGCAGCGCGGTGGCGGAAGCGCCCTCGCCCTGCTCGAAAACGGTGATGTCGTGCTTCGCGAGGGGTGCCTGGATGGCTTTGGAGGTCTTTTGCAGTTGAGCATAAGAAGTGAAAAGCACCAACATGCGCCCGCCGCTGGCGACTGCCAGGCGGATGACCGCTTCATCGATGGTGCGTTGATGACCGTAGCTGTCGTTGGGCTCCACGATATCGGTGGGCAGGTAGACCAAGGCGGAGTTTTCGTAATCGAACGGAGAACCGACGGTTAGTTCGTCGGCGTCTTCGCCGTTGAGGCGCTTGCGCAGGTAGTCGAATTCGCCGTGGGTGGTGAGGGTGGCGGAGGTCAGGATTACGCTGGCTTTCTCATGCCAGAGGTATTTTTCCATCAAAGTGCCGATGTGCAGCGGCGCGATTTGGAGTGTGAGGCGACCCTGCAGGGGGTCCAGCTCCACCCAGTAGATACGGTCGGTCTGCGGATCCATGGTCAGGCTCTCGACATTCTCGCGAATTTCGCTGAGGTTCTGGTGGAACATCGCCAGGGTGCCAAGGAGGTCCTCGGCGTCCTCGGTCTCCATGGATTCCATGCCTCGCAACCCTTCGCGGATTTGCCTGAGGACCTTGAGGAGGGCGTCCAGGTCGCTGGCGGCCTGCTCCCAACTGATCTCAACATCCAGCCACGCAGGCATGGTGCGGATGGCACTGAGAATGCGGGTCTGTTGGGGGTAGGTGCCGAGCGGCTTGCCTTCGCGCAGCTCCAGCAGGAGGTTGTCCAGCGCGCGGAAGTAGGCTGTCATTTCGGTGTCAAAGCGAAAGGCGCGGTCGGTGGCTTCGGCGATGAGCTTGTTGAGTTCGCCAAGGTCAGAGGGTTTCAATAAAGCGTAGGAGGTTGAAAGCAGGCGCCCCAGCAAGCCTTGTTCGTGGCTGCCGAGGTCGCGCACCATGCGGTTGACGTCATGAGCGCGCAAGCGATAAGCCATGGCGTCGGTGGTGGCAGATTCGAGGTGGTGAGCTTCGTCGATTACGAGGTAGTTGTAGGAAGGCAGGACGCGATTCTCGGTGGCCGCATCCGCAAGCAGCAGGGCATGGTTGACCACCAGGATGTGGGCGCTGTCGGCAGCCATACGGGCTTTGTAGAAGGGGCAGCGTCCGCCGGTGCGCTTTAAACAGTTTTCAAGTTTGCAGCCTTCATCTTCGGCCGAGATGCGGCTCCAGATCAAGCGTTCGGGCATACCGTTCAGATTCAACTCGCTGCGATCGCCGCTTTGGCTGCTCTGCAGCCAGACGAGCACCTTGCCGACCACGCGCAGTTCATCGAGGTTTTCCGGTTTGCGCCGGCGCATGGCGTTGAAGCGGCGCGGGCAAAGGTAGTTGCTGCGCCCTTTGAGCACCGCCGCCTGGATATCCAAGCCGGTGGCTTCGATCAGATCGGGGATGTCCTTTTGGATCAGCTGATCCTGGAGGGCGATGGTGTTGGTGGAGATGACGACGCGTTCATTGTTTTGGAGCGCCCAGGCAGCCGCTGGTATCAGGTACGCCAGGGATTTCCCAGTGCCGGTGCCAGCTTCGACCATCAGGTGCTGCCCTTCATTGAGGGCGTTTCCGACCGAGCGAAGCATTTCCACCTGCTGGGAACGGTGTTCGAAGCCGCTGATATGCTGTGAAAAAGCCCCGCCGGGTTCCAGCATCGCCGCTAATTCTTCAACATCGATTGGCTGAAGCTCTTCGTCAGGCTGGAGCGGTTTTGATCGCACGGGTTTCCCGAATTCGTAGAGCAAACCGCCTTCCTTGTCCAGCACGCGTTTGGGCTGGATGCCCTGCTTAATCAACTCCTGCAACACCCAGCGGAAGGGCAGCTCGGCCGCCCAATCGATCCCCTGGCTTTGATTCACCAATTCAGCGATCAGGTCAATGGGGATCTGGCGCAACTTTTCATAGAGCTTGTTGTAAACTCCCATGGTCGCACGGGCGTCGTTGATGGCGCGATGCGCGTCATTGAGGACAACGCCGAGCTGGTAGCAGAGCGAGCCCAATCCATAACGCGGCGCTGAAGGCATCAAAACCGCAGCCAACTCGTAGGTGTCGATGATTGGGTTTTTCTTGAATGCGCCGTAGCGCTGGAAGAAGCTGATGTCAAAACCGACGTTTTGCCCCAGGATGGGGGCGTCGCCGATGAAGGTTTCAAGATTGGGGAAGACATCCGCCAGCAGCGGCGCGTTCATGACCATCGCGTTGGTAATGCCGGTCAGGTTGGTGATGAAGGTGTTGATCGGCTTACGCGGGTTGACCAGGGTTGAAAATTCATCCAAAACGCGGTTCTCGTTGAATTTCAAAGCGCCAATCTCGATGATTGAGTCGCTTTTAGGGTCAAGACCAGTTGTTTCGATATCCAGGGAGACAATTACAGGCATGCGTCAAATTATACCCTGTTGTCCGCGGCATCCGGCTCAGCTTTTTTGCCAGAGGTTATCAGGAGGATTGGCGCGCTGTTGTTGTCGAAAGTTAATAGCATTCCAACAAACCCCAGGTCACAAAATAGGTATAATTCCGAACAAGGAGTACGCTCATGTCAAATTTTGGTTTGATACTTCAGTTCATATTTGTGTTCGGGTTAATCGTGTTTGTGCATGAACTTGGGCATTTTTTGGTTTCCAAATGGGTTGGTGTTGATGTGGAGGAGTTCGGTTTTGGCTACCCACCCCGCCTCGTAAAACTTTTTAATTGGAGGGGAACGGAAGTCACGCTTAACTGGATCCCCTTTGGTGGTTTTGTGCGTTTAAAGGGCGACACCGATGACAGCGAGCCCGGGGGCATGCTGGCAGCGCCCAAGTGGAAACGTTTCCTGATCCTGATTGCTGGCGCAACGATGAATTTTATCCTCGGCATTCTGCTGCTAATATTCCTCTATAACGTGGTCAACCCCGTGGATACCAGCAAGATCCTGGTAGTCGGTGTTGCCCCCAATTCCCCCGCCGAGATGATTGGGCTGCAAGCCGGTGATATTGTCACCAAGCTTGGGGAAGACTTCATCGATTCAACAGACGCAATGGTAGACGCAACAAAAAAGTACCTCGAGCAAGAAGTTACCCTCACATACATCCGTGATGGCGAAGAGCGCTCAGGTTTGGTGACCCCCCGCCAGAATCCGCCCGAAGGACAGGGCGCGATTGGTTTCGTGATGTCACATCCGGAAGTCGAACTCAATTTTGGTCAAAGCATCGGCGTGGCTTTTTCAACCTTCTGGGAACAGGTCAAGACGACTGTCTCGTTGCCTTATAACTACCTTAAGGGCAAGTTCGCCCCGGGTGAGGCGCGCGTCATTGGTCTTAAAGGCATCTACGACTTGTTCTCAAACGCCGCTGAGATCGACCAGACCAACGCGGAGATTTCGGACGAAGTCTTACCGATCACCCGTCTCTCGCTGGTCTCGATGCTCTCCATCGCAATCGGCGTCACCAACTTGCTGCCCATACCGGCGCTTGATGGTGGGCAGATCTTCTTCCTGCTTATCGAAGCGATTACGCGCAAACGCATCCCGCCACAGATCGCGAACACGATCAATTCTGTTTTCTTCATTCTTTTGATCCTGTTGTTCGCGTTCATCAATATTCGCGATTTCGTCAATCCGATCATCATTCCCTAAGGAGCTTATATGGACGCCCCAAGCTCAATTCATGACCTGATTAAAGCCCTGGTGGACCTTGAGAAGCCATTTCCACCCCGACTCTTATATCAATTCTCAGATTTGCCCCTTGAGGACTGCAAGGTACTCGCCAGTTCATGGCAAAGTATTCCCGTTATTCGCAGGAGAGCGTTGTTGCAGGACCTATTGGAACTCTCAGAGCATGACGACCTGCTGATGTTTGAGGACATCGGAAGGATTGCCCTCGAAGACAGCGATGGAGAATGCCAGGTTAGTGGAATCGCGATGCTGTTGGAAGCGGAAGATCCCAAGCTGATTCCAACTTTCTTGCGGATGCTATCTGCTGCCGATGAAGCTGAATTTGTGCGGGCTGCCGCAGCCAATGCATTGGGGTTTTATGTCTATCTTGGGGAGCTTGAAGAGATTAAAACTGATCTTCATCACAAAATTGAAGATGCCCTGCTTCTGGCATATGCCAAAGATCCCTCGGACCTGGTGCAGCGCAGAGCGCTGGAGTCGCTGGGGTACTCCAGCCGAGAGGAAGTGCCTCCTCTGCTGAGGTTTGCCTCAGCAAAGGACAGCGAGGAATGGCTTGAGAGCGCGTTGTTCGCAATGGGTAGATCCGCGGACAACCAGTGGGAGGCGATCGTGCTGGAATATCTCGACCACGACAACTCTGAAGTCAAGGGTCAGGCGATCCACGCCGCGGGTGAGCTGACATTAAGTTCCGCAAGGGTGCGCTTGCTGCGGCAGCTGGACCGTGAAAAGGACGATTATCTGCGCAGTGAGTTGATCTGGGCATTGTCGCAAATTGGCGGCGAGGGCATCGAAGTGAAGTTTGAACAGCTTCTTGCCAAAACCGACGATGATGATGAAGCTGACCTGCTTGAAGAAGCTCTCGATATGCTCAATTTCACCAACGAAAGTACGGCCTTCGAGCTGCTGGAAGTCGATTTCGATCTTGAACACGATTTACTTGGCGAGGAAGATGGCGCTGAGTCCTGGCACGATGAGGATGAAGACGAAGACGACGAAGATCATGAGCATGATGACTTTGATGACGAGGAATGGCTGCGTTACATCGATGAAGACGAAGACGACTTGGAGGGAAGCCTGGACGACAGCTACACCCTTGAAGACCCCGATGACGAGGATGATTTGTGAGTGAACCATCCATGTTCCAAACCGCAGACCAACGCCTGAACGCAATCGTTCACGGTCGGGTTCAGGGGGTAGGTTTCCGGTTTTTTGTTTTGCAGCAGGCGGTTAGATTGGGATTGACAGGTTGGGTGCGCAACCTGGCAGGGGGAACCTCTGTGGAGGTGCTGGCAGAGGGGGATACGGGTAATTTGCAGGGGTTTTTGGCTGCTCTGCACGAAGGTCCGGAGGCGGCCTTTGTGCGGGATGTTAAATATCATTACAGTAATGCGACGGGGGAGTTCCGGGAGTTCGATATTCGATATCGTTAGGGGTCATTGCAGATATTTCGTTTTGTTGTACACGCGAAATAGGGTATTGGAAGGACCGCTCACTTGGGAAGTAGGAGATCTTTGTGTACTTTCAATCTGCTATTACGCTATTGATCATTCGCAATAAACGTGTCTTGCGCCATAAATCCCTTGCCGCGGCGGATTGAGGGCACGATAGGTTCATCCATCAAATGGTTACGGTGCCCTCAATTTCGCCCTACTCAAAATACGAGTCCGCTTAGAGTGGAAATTTGCATTTAGATTGGAATAAATGGAGACCTGTCGGTCAGATACCTTTCATGGTCTGGAGACCATGAAAGAACGGGTAAACTATCAAAAGCAAACTCCCTCTTCAGTCTCCCGTCCGTTTCACGGCGGGAGCCAGCTTCCCCCAAGGGAAGCCCAAGGCAAGAGACCGGCAGGATCAATTTCGTCATCGCGAGCGAAGCGTGGCGATCGGCTATTAATAGCAATTAGTGGAGACCTGTCGGTCAGACACCTTTCATGGTCAGGAGACCATGAAAGAACGAGGTCAGATGCCGTGCTCGGTCCCCCAGGGAGGCCACGCACCAAGGACACCGGCACGAACGAAGATCTACCCTCATCCACCGCAAGCGGTCCCCCTTCCCCAACGGGGAAGGCTGAAAATCAGGCTGTCGAAGGAATCTGCAATCCTTTGACTCACCATTTCACCTTTCCAAGTTTTGGGATTAATCCCGCATGCCTGCCAGGGCTTTTTGCTTCTTCCAGGGTGGCATGTTTGAATCTTCAATGACAATCGCGCGCAGTTCAAAGATCTGATCCCTAAGCATGGCGGCACGCTCAAATTCGAGTTCGGCAGCTGCAGTTTTCATCTGTTTTTCCATCTCGGCCAGCATGTTTTCCAGTTCGCGATGCTGCATCTTTGCAGCCAGTTCACGGGCACTATGCGTTTTGTCTTTCTCCTCGGGGGCGACATTCGCCAACCGCGATGTGATGTCGTACACCGCCTTGGTGATACCCACGGGCGAGATGTTGTGTTCCTGGTTGTAAGCTTCCTGCTTGGCACGCCGGCGGGTGGTTTCGTCGATGGCGCGCTTCATCGAGTCGGTCATGCGGTCCGCGTAGAGGATAACCTCGCCGTTGATATGCCTCGCAGCCCGACCAAAATTCTGGATCAGGGCAGTGGTAGAGCGCAGAAAGCCTTCCTTGTCCGCGTCCAGGATCGCCACAAGCGAAACCTCCGGCAGGTCAAGCCCTTCACGCAGCAGGTTGATGCCGACCACAACATCGAAGATTCCTAAACGTAGGTCGCGCAGAATGCCAACCCGTTCGAAAGTCTCCACTTCTGAATGCAAATAGTGGACCTTGAAGCCCGACTCAAGCAGGTAGTCTGCCATATCCTCAGCCATGCGTTTGGTCAGGGTTGTAACGAGCGCGCGCTCACCGCGTTCCACGCGCTTGCGCAGTTCCCCGATCAGGTCGTCGATCTGCCCCTTGGTTGGGCGGATATCAATTTTGGGATCCAGCAAACCGGTTGGGCGGATAACCTGATCCACCACTTGTTCAGCTTTTTCCATCTCGTATGGACCAGGCGTGGCGCTGGTGTAGAGGGTGATGCCCATTGTTTTCTCAAACTCCGGGAACTTGAGCGGGCGGTTATCCATCGCGGAGGGCAGGCGAAAACCGTAATCCACCAGCACTTCCTTACGGGACCGGTCGCCGTTGTACATGCCGCGAATTTGCGGAACCATCATATGGGACTCATCCAGCACCATCAGGTAGTTGGATGGAAGAAAATCCAGCAAAGTCCAGGGCGGACTGCCGGGCGCGCGTTGATCGATGTGGCGGGAGTAGTTTTCGATACCTGCGCAAGAACCAACCTCGCGCAGCATTTCGAGATCATAGCGGGTTCGCTGCTCAAGGCGCTGGGCTTCGAGCAACCGACCGCTTTGGTTGAAGAATTTTAAGCGGTCTTCCAGCTCGCTTTCGATGTCCAGCAGGGTTTGTTCCATGCGATTTTCTTCGGTCACGTAATGCTTGGCGGGGTAGATATCCACCTGGTCCGGTCGCTCGATCACCTCGCCGGTGATGGGGTTGAGACGGGTGATATCTTCAATCTCATCACCGAAGAAGCTGATGCGGATGGTCTCCTTTTCGCTGTATGCCGGGAGTACCTCGAGCGTGTCGCCACGCACGCGGAAGATGCCCGGCTTGACCTCCAGGTCGTTGCGCTGATACTGCACATCCACAAGTTGACGCAGGAGAGCATTACGGCGATAGATGGCACCCTTCTCGACATGTAAAACATTCGCGCGGTAGGCATTGGGATCGCCCAAACCGTAAATGGCTGAAACTGACGCGACGATGATGACATCCTGGCGGGACATTAGAGTGGTGGTGGCGGCCAGCCGCAGGCGATCAATCTCCTCGTTGATGTCGGTTTCTTTTTCGATATAAAGGTCCCGCCGCGGGATATATGCTTCAGGTTGGTAGTAGTCGTAATAGGATACGAAGTACTCTACGGAGTTTTCGGGAAAAAAGTCCTTGTATTCGGCATAAAGCTGAGCGGCGAGGGTTTTGTTGTGGGTCATCACCAGGGTAGGCAGCTGCAGTTGCTGGATGATGTTGGCGACCGTGAAAGTTTTGCCGGTTCCCGTCGCGCCAAGCAGCACCTGGTGACGGTAGCCCTTCTCGATGCCAGCGACTAATTTTTTGATTGCCTCTGGCTGATCACCAGTGGGTTTATAGGGCGCGCGAAGTTTGAATTGCATCTTTAAATTGTACTATTTTTGGGACCTTTTAGCTCACCACATTAGGCTGGATTTTGTGCTTGTTTTGCGTGATAGGCCAGTACCAGACTTGGGGTGCGGCTGGAATGGTGACATGGCAGATTGTTGACTTTCTGTTGATCTCTGACTATTGAAAATAGACTATGCACTCTTACCTATCGACCCACACTCACAGATAGAGCAGGATCACACCGACAACCGTCACTTGTGCACCGAGAACCTCAAACCACTTGATTTTTTCTCTGAAAGCCAGCCAGTTGACCGGGATAATCAGGACAGGCATGATCGACATGATCGCTGCCGCAATTGCTGCTGGTGCATTTTGGATAGCCAACAGCGAAAATCCAACCCCCAGCACGGGTCCAAACAAAGCCCCTGCAGCGGTCATCCGCGTAGATTGCCCATCACTCAGAAGCACACGCAGCTTTTGCCAGTGGTTGCCGATCAGAAAGAACAGGCTAAAGCCAGCTATCGAGGCGACGATGCGCAGCTGGGTGGCTGCAAAGGCGTCATAATCCCCCATCCCCTGTTTGCTAAGGATCAGACCAACCGATTGACCGACCGCTCCAATCAGACCACAGAGGACTCCATAGGAATTTACGCGCAATTTCAAGTTTCTCTTTTCCCCGCGAGTCATGATGACCACAGCGATGCCTGCCAGGGTGAGGGCGATGCCCACAACAGCCAGGGGTTCCAGAACCTCACCGAAGATAAAGTAGCTCAGCACACCGGTCAGAACGGGTGAGAGGCTCATTAGCAGCAGCGTGATGCGCGTGCCGATGCGCACATAGGCTTCGAAAAGGAAAACATCGCCGATTACGAAGCCTACCACACCGGAAAGCGACAGCCACAACCAGGCAGAAGGCGAGGCGTCGGTTGCAAAGGGATTTCCACGGGATATCCATAGGAAGACGCTTATCAAGACCAGGCCGAAGATCATGCGCAAAAAGCTGACCGCCAACGAGGTGGTGCGCTTGCTGGCACGTTCAAAAAACACGCCGGAGATGACCCAGAAAAAGGCAGTCAGCAGCGCAGAAAATTCACCAATGTGGGTTGGATTCATTGCAGGTTCCTCAAAGGCGCAATCTTATCACGAATGCGGATTTAGTGGGGGGAGAAGATGATAGTCGAATGGTCGGCCAAAACTTCTCGCCCCAGGTGTTAGTTATCATTCGGAGACGAGCACGATCAACGTGGAGGGAGCAAGTGCTGCTCTTATTAGTCCCAGCATCATGATTCCCTTTGTGCGGCTGGGCTTTATGGTCAAACCAAAATAGTTAGTGTTAGGTCATCTCATATGATTTTGTTGGTTTGAACCCTACAATCCTGCTTACGGAAACAAAAGACGGGCTTGCGCCCGTCTCTCATCTTACGCTTGTGTATCTTAGAGATATTTCTTGATGTTTTGGAGCATGTAGTCCCAGTTGAGGATTGTATCCACAACTTTGTCGAGATACGCCTTGCGGGCATTCTGATAATCCAAATAATAGGCATGTTCCCAGACATCCAGCACGAACACTGCTTTTTTGGTATCAGACCAGGGATGGTCCGCGTTGGGGGTCTTGCCGATGGCAAGTTTGCCGTCCTCGATCACCACCCAAGCCCAACCACTGCCAAACTGAGTCATGCCAGCGTCGACCAGTTTCTTCTTGAATTCTTCCACAGAGCCAAAGTCGCGCACGAGCATGGCTTCAAGTTCTTCAGGAATCCGCGAATTTTCCGCGGGTGTGAGGCATGCCCAATAAAAATTGTGGTTCCAGATCTGGCTGGCGTTGTTGAATAAGCCTTGCTTTTCAGGTCTGCCCGCCGCGGCAACTTCGATAACTTCTTCGAGGGTCTTGTTCTCGAGGTCAGTGCCGGCGATCAGCTCTTTGGTCTTATCGACATAGGCTTTGTGATGCTTGCCATAATGGAAGTTGATGGTCGCTTCGGAAATGACAGGCGCCAGGGCGTCCTTTGCCCAAGGGAGTTCGGGCAGTTCGACCGGGGTTTTCATCCAGGATTCTTTTGTTGAAGTGTGATGGCTCATGTTCTCTCTCTTTCTATTCTAATAATGTATCTAACTAAATTATAGCCAATCGGAGGTTGTTTTTCAAAACTAACGAGCTGGAAAGTTATACACAGGCTTACTCGCCAATAATCTTGATCAGCACGCGTTTTGGACGTCCGCCATCAAATTCCCCATAGAATATCTGTTCCCAAGTGCCAAAGTCGAGCCTGCCATTTGTGATTGCCACCACCACTTCCCGTCCCATGACCTGGCGTTTGATGTGGGCGTCGGCATTATCCTCACCAGTGTCGTTGTGTCGGTATTGCCCGAGAGGAGCATGCGGCGCAATCTGTTCCAGCCAGCGGTCATAGTCCTGGTGCAACCCATGTTCGTCGTCGTTGATAAAAACGGACGCCGTGATATGCATCGGATTGACCAATACCAATCCTTCCCTGACCCCGCTTTCAGCCACTGCTCTTTCGACATCCGGGGTGATGTTTACAAAAGCCCGTCTGCCTGGAATGCGCATCATCAATTCTTTGCGATAGCTTTTCATGTTTACCTTCCTGCTCAAACAATTTTGCACGGTTAAAATGGGCTTAAGGCCCATTTATTCAATTGTAACCTTGAGGTTGCTAAAAAATTGATAAGTACGGACTCTGCTGATGGGTGTAAAATCGCTGAAAGACATGCGCTTTGGTATGAGAATTGCAGTTCAATCTCATTATGGACATTACTTTACCGCGTCTGCGGACAACCGGTCGGAAAAACGTGAATGATTTTGAGATAGAGAAACCTCAAAACAAAAGAAAAACCTGGCGGGTGATCGTCATTTTGGTGCTGCTCGGGCTGGCTGTGAACCTTGTGCTGCCCAAGATGATGGACATCCGCCACGCATTGGAAGTGTTGCGTGAGATGACCTGGTGGGCAGTCGCCCTGGCTGTTCTGGCTGAGGGGCTGGCATATTTGGGCTTGGGTTTTTGCTTACGCGCTTTGCTGGACCTGCATAACCACCGTCTCAATGTTTTTGAGGGAGCAAAGATTTCGATGGCATCTGCCAGCATCGGGCTTGTGGCAGGCGGTTGGATAGGCGCTGCCGCGGCGACCTATCGGTTCGTCAATAAAAGCGGTGCCACCAAATCAACCGCTACAATTGCCGGTATCCTGCCATCAATGCTGGTCAACGCCGCGATTATCCTGGTATCGGTTGTTGGGATCACTTTTCTCGCGATTACCGATCGGATCACGCAAGCACAACTGATGCAGTATGGCTTTTTCTTATTGTTCCTGATTATTTTCACTTACGGATATCTCCTGGCTCTCGTTTTCCCGACAGCAACTTATAAGGCGGTGAATTGGGCTCTCTGGAATTGGGCAAGAATTCGCAACAAACCTTACGATCCGGCCAGGACCAAGCAGAATGTCAATAGATTGCTTCAGGCTTGGAAGTCGCTGCGCAAAGGCAGCTGGTTTCGCCCTCTGATAGGGGCTTTTGCTTACATCCTGTTCGATATGGCATGCCTCTACCTGGTATTCTTTGCGGCAGGGTATCGACTCCACTTGGGAGTGCTCTTCGCTGGCTATGGAATTCCATTCCTGATCGCGAAAATCGCCTTCATCCTGCCGGGCGGCGTAGGAGTGATCGAAGCGACGATGGCTGCCCTCTTTAGCAGTCTTGGCGTTCCAAAGGAAATCAGCATCGTGGCAGTGATTGGCTTCCGCTTGATATCTTTTTGGCTGACGACTTTTGTGGGGCTCTCCTTGAGTCCATTTTTGACCCGCAAAAAAGCTGTGCTGACCGACGATAATCCAGCCGTTTAGACAATCCCTCCGTTTCCTTAATCCAAAAACAACCTCAGAATAAGACCGCAGCTGTCTGTTCTATAGAACATTTGATATAATAAAAGGTTGGAGTTTAAACAAATTATGCCCACTGACAACCTGCGCGTGGTTGGCGCGCGTGAACACAACTTAAAAAATATTACGGTGGAAATCCCGCGTGATAAGCTGGTGGTATTGACCGGACTTTCGGGCTCGGGCAAGAGTTCGCTGGCATTTGACACCATTTTTGCTGAAGGACAGCGCCGCTATGTGGAGTCGCTTTCGTCTTATGCCCGGCAATACCTGGGGCAGATGGATAAACCCGATGTCGACTCGATTGAGGGGCTTTCACCCGCAGTCTCAATCGATCAAAAATCAACCTCCAACAATCCACGATCGACTGTCGGCACGGTCACGGAAGTTTACGACTACTTCCGCCTGCTTTTTGCGCGCACCGGGGTGCCCCATTGCCCGGTCTGCGGGCGTACGGTGCAGAAGCAATCAGCCCAGGAAATCGTTGAAACGATCATGAATCTGCCGGTCGGTTCGCGTCTACTGGTGCTGGCACCAATCGTGAGGGAACGCAAAGGCACATATCAAGCCCTTTTTGATGAAATCAGCAAGAGCGGCTTTACGCGCGTGCGGGTGGACGGATTGGTATTTAACCTTGACGAACAGATCGAAATCGACCGCTACAAGAAGCACACGATTGAAGCCATTGTTGATCGCGTTGTGATCAACACGCCTGAAACCGAAGATGAACGCCTCAGCACGATATCCCGCCTGACCGACTCAGTTGAGACGGCTCTAAGGTACGGGGAGGGTTACGTCACCATCCACAATCTCAGTGCGGAGCCTCCGGAAGATATCCAGTTTTCTGAAAACCTCGCTTGCCCGGAGCATGGTTCCCTACTGATCGAGATCGAGCCGCGTACCTTTTCGTTTAACACGCCCCATGGAGCCTGCCCGGTCTGCCAGGGTCTGGGTGCCATGGAAGAAGTCAATCCCGACCTGCTGATCCCCGACAAAACCAAGAGCCTGCGAAATGGCGCGATTGCCATGCCCGACTGGACCCCGAGGGAAACCGGCGGCTATTCCTGGCAGATGATCGAAGCCCTGGGCAAGCATGCCGGCTTCAATGTGGATGAGCCCATCAGCACACTCAACGAAGCACAGTTGGACCTCCTGCTCTATGGAACCAGGGGGGAAGAGGTGCGTGTCGAATATATTGGTCGTGGTGGCAGACGCAGCACCTTCAGCACCCCATTCGAAGGTGTGATCGGCAACATGCAGCGCCGATATAAAGATACAGATTCCGAATGGATCAGAGCCAAGATCAGTGCGTTCATTTCGCTCAAACGTTGCCCTGAGTGTCACGGAAAACGTTTGCGCAAAGAAGCCCTGGGCGTGACCGTGGACGGCAAGAATATCATCCAGGTCACTGAGTGGTCCATTAATCAGACGCTCGACTGGGTCCATCGCCTGATGAACGAGCAAGAATCACCCCTGACCAAACGCGACAGGATGATTGGCGACCGCATTTTGCGAGAAATCAACGCCCGACTGGGATTTATGGTGGACGTGGGATTGGACTATCTGACCCTCGAACGCTCAGCCATCTCGCTCTCCGGCGGTGAAGCGCAGCGCATCAGGCTGGCAACACAGGTGGGCTCCAAGTTGATGGGTGTGCTCTATGTTCTGGACGAGCCTTCGATCGGACTGCACCCGCGCGATAACAGCCGGCTGCTTGAGACACTCAAGGGATTGCGCGACCTCGGCAACACGGTGCTGGTGGTGGAACACGACGATGAGACTATTCGATCAGCCGACTGGGTGATCGATCTTGGTCCCGGCGCGGGTGAGAAAGGCGGCTACCTGGTGGCGGAAGGCACACCGGAGCATATTGAAGCCTCTCCTGAATCGATTACAGGCGCGTATTTGAGCGGAAAAAAGTTTGTTCCCATTCCTTCAAGCCGCCGCAACGGTACCGGGCAAACCCTGCGTATCGTTGGCGCGCAGGAAAATAACCTGAAGAATCTGACTCTCGACATCCCCCTGGGTAAGTTAGTATGCGTGACGGGTGTTTCGGGCTCTGGCAAGTCGACCCTCACGGTGGAGATCTTATACAACGCGCTGGCACGCACACTGATGGGCGCGCACACGACCGCAGGAAAACACGAAGCCATCGAGGGTGTGGAACATCTCGACAAGATCATCAATATCGACCAATCCCCCATCGGCCGCACGCCGAGGTCGAATCCTGCCACCTATACCGGCATGTTCGACATGATCCGCGATTTGTTTGCCAGTATGCCGGACTCAAAAATACGCGGCTATGATAAAGGTCGGTTCTCGTTTAATGTCAAGGGTGGTCGCTGCGAAGCCTGCCGGGGAGAAGGGCAGCTTAAGATAGAGATGCAGTTTCTTCCAGATGTTTATGTGCCTTGTGAGGTTTGCCGTGGGAGCCGTTATAACCACGAAACGCTGCAGGTACGCTTCAAGGAAAAGAGCATCGCGGATGTTTTGAGTATGACCGTGGATAGCGCCCTGGAGTATTTTGAGGCTTTTCCGCGCATCAGCCGCAAGCTCCAAACCTTGAAGGATGTTGGCTGCGGATATATCCGCCTTGGGCAGCCTGCCCCGACGCTTTCGGGCGGTGAGGCGCAGCGTGTGAAGCTCTCGAAGGAACTTTCGCGCGTCGCCACAGGCAAGACCCTTTATGTGCTTGATGAGCCCTCTGTTGGGCTGCACGCCGCGGATGTGCACATGCTGATTGAAGTGCTGCAGACCCTGGTGGATGCCGGGAATAGCGTTGTGATCATCGAGCACAACCTGGATATCATCAAAGTCGCGGATTGGATCATTGATCTCGGTCCGGAAGGCGGCGACCGCGGAGGTGAGCTTCTGGCGGAGGGAACGCCGGAAGATATTTGCCATATTGAAGGAAGTTATACCGGTCAATACCTGCGCAAGTATGTCCATGATCACCATCGGCGAAGTTGCAAGTAACCTTCCAACGGTATCGAATTCACTATGTGATTATGGTAGGATTTACGCCATAAACCAACACAACAGGAAGTAATTATGTTCAGAACACGCTTTGCTCCCAGCCCTACCGGATATATGCACATCGGCAACCTGCGTACCGCTCTTTACGCCTACCTGACTGCCAAAAAGGCGGAAGGTAAGTTCATCCTGCGCATCGAGGATACCGATCAAAACCGCAACGTCAAGGAAGCTGTTTCAGCGATTTATCGCGGTCTGGCTCTTGCTGGAATAAGCTATGACGAAGGCCCGGACAAAGATGGTGGTTTTGGTCCATATGTGCAAAGCGAGCGTCTGCCAATTTACAAAGACTACGCGCAGAATCTGCTTGCGAGCGGGCACGCCTATTACTGCTTCTGCGGCAAGGAAGACAAACCTGCCCTCGAAGCCAGTAACGAACGCGTGGAAGGTTACCGTGACCCATGCCGCAACCTGAGCCCGCAGGATGTGGAAGCACGCTTTGCCGAAGGCGTCGTGCCGGTTGTGCGCCAGCGCATACCGCTGGAGGGTGTCAGCAGTTTTGATGACCACGTTTATGGACACATTTCAATAGAGAACAAACAGCTTGATGACCAGGTGCTGCTCAAATCTGACGGATTCCCGACCTACAACTTCGCTAACGTGGTCGATGATCACCTGATGCAAATCTCGCATGTCATCCGCGGGCAGGAATACCTCTCCTCCACCCCAAAATACAATCTTCTTTATGACGCCTTTGGCTGGCAGCATCCGGAATACATCCACCTGCCGCACATCATCCGGGAGGATGGCGCAAAAATGAGCAAGCGTAAGGGGGATCCGTCCTTTGAGGACCTGGTGCGGATGGGTTTTCTGCCCCGTGCGATTGTCAATTATGTCGCGCTGCTCGGTTGGAATCCCGGGGACGAACGCGAATTCTTCTTGATGGAGGATCTGATCGAGGCGTTCGATATGGACCGCATCAACAAAGCCAACGCGGCTTTCTCACTCGATAAACTGCGCTGGCTGAATGGTGAGCATATCCGCTCGCTCACCCCTCAAGCCTTCCACGAGAATGCCAGGCGATATTACCCTGAGGGTTTATCTGGTTTTGAGTTGGAAAAGATAAGCCAGTTAATCCAGGTTCGCACCGAAACGCTCACGGACATTCCGGGTTTGGTCGGTTTCCTGGCGAACCTGCCGAAGTACCCGGTTGAATTGTTCGAGAATCAGAAGTCCAAATCTACTCTGGAGAGTTCGCGGTCAGTGCTGGAAGCGGTTGTGCCTCTGTTGGAGCGTTTGGAAAGCTGGAGCAACGAAGATTTGTTTGCGGTGCTCAAGGCTTTCTCACAGGAGCAAGGTTACAAGTTGGGGACGGTTATGTGGCCGATCCGGACCGCGCTCTCCGGGCAGGAAACTTCACCCGGCGGCGCAACGGAGTTGGCGGCATTGCTGGGGAAAGAGGAAGCTCTGCGGCGGATTGGGCTTGGATTAAGCAAATTGGGGTAGAGTTATAACAATCTTTTGTAGGGCGAAACTGAGGGCGTCACGATCGATGTGGCAGATTAATATTTTGTGCCCTCAATCCGCCGTCAACGTGGTTCCAATAAGCGAAGGCTATTTTCAATTCATTTCGATTAATGGCGGAAAACAGGAGACACCCTCTACAGTCTCCCATCCGCTTTGCGGCGGGAGCCAGCTTCCCCCAGGGGAAGCCCAGTCCCAAGTGTGTCGACCGACGCGGCAGTCTGCGCTTTATTTGGGGGGTAAAGATTAAAGGCAGATCGCCACGCAACCCTAGTAAAAAGACACAAGGGCAGGAGAAGCTCGCGATGACTGAATCGTTTTTCAGATCGCTATGTCCTGCTTCGTGGGCAGAGGCGCAAAGGAGGCTAATGATGACAATAGATCGTTGTAGGGCGGAATGGTGTGCAGTTCACCACTCCGCAATTAAGTCAGTTGTAGGACCTAATATTGTCGGAGTGAGCAAAATAGGCTCATTCCGACCTACGTTTTTTACCCCGTGGAGGTACAATTCTTGCACCAAAGAAGTGAAAAAGGCAACGAGAAATGATACCCATCCTCGACATTCTGCCGGTTCTGTCGGTGTACCCTTACGCACTGCTTTATTACGCCATCCTGCTTGCCTCCGCGGGATTGGCGATTTTTGCTTTCAGGCGCGCCAACCCTGCAAATAATCCCGACCTACGCGGCAGCTTGACTGTCATTTTCTTCAGCCAAATTATTCTGCTGACTCTCAGCCTGTTGATCTACCAGGGTCTTTCGCAACTCAACCTGGTTTTCCCCATCGCTTTTCGGGCTCTGACACTGGTGTGCATCGTTTGGTTGTTGCGCGCACTTTTCTGGCGGCCTCAGCAGCGCCATGGATGGCTGGTGTGGGCGTTTACTGCGCTTATCCTAACCACTGCCAGCATTCTTACAGTAGCATGGTTATCTCTGGCAGGCGAGCAGAGCTTTAATGGCTCCTGGCAGGACCTGCTTTGGGTTGGCATCACCGTCCTTACTATTGCTGTTGGGGCGATTGTTTACCTACAGCTGGACCATACAGACCGGGTGGAGGGCATCCTAATCCTTGTTCTGGCTGCCATGGGTTACCTGTTTTACCTGGCATTGCCCAACAGCGGCAGCCTGCCCGCCGCAGTGATGGTCAGCCAACTGCTCTACTATCCGCTGCTGATCAGCCTGGCATGGCAGCGTAAAAAAGCAGACGCCTCCCCGCAAGACCTGCCTGTTTCGGTTGAGCGGCGTGAGCTCTCAGGGGAAGTTGCTGCCCGCCTGTTGGATGTGAGTTTACAACAGACGAACACCCAGATCCAACGCAGCCTGACCCACAGCCTCGGGCTCTATCTGCTAGCTGACCTTTGCGGGTTCCTGACCGCGGACACAGAAAGTGATCATCTAACGCTTCAGAATACCTATGACCTGATTCGTGAAGAGTTTCTCGGAACGATTCAGCTCCCCAAACATACTTTCCGCACTTTAACAGCTCATTTCGAGGATCGTGAGGCGTTGATCTCCAACGCGCCAAGAGAACTCGTCCAGGAAAAGAGCGCACTGATGGACCTGATTGGTTATAACCAAATCGGCAATCTGTTGATGTTTCCTCTGAATCCAATCGACGCTCCAACAGCACGCGGAATGCTCTGCCTGAGCCCCTATACCCAACGAACCTGGAATCCCAAAGAACTTGATCAGCTGAGCATCATCGCTCTAAAAGTCGACGAAATCCTCACTGGAGCTGACGACATCGAGCAAAAAGCCACATCTGCCCAACACCTGCAAACCCTGCTGAACCAGGTCCAGCGCGATCGGGCGCAAACGGTTGAACAATTCCTGCAATCGCAGAATCTATTGGCAGATTTACAGGAAGAGCTGCAAATCACCGGTCAGACGCACGTGTCCGAAGTGGAATTGTGGTTGTCCCGGCAGGAAGCGCTTGAAGATCAACTTGAGGAATTGCAGACGACCCTACGTCAGAACGAAGCGACCATTGCCCAGGCTGAAGCCTTGCGGGTCGAAAAGGAAAATTTGGAGCTTTCCATGGCGCAAAACGCCTTGCAGGTTGAGGGGCTTCGCGCCGCACTGGACCAAGCGCGCAACATGCTCGAGCAAATGAGCCCCCAAAATCCTGCTCCCGCTGCGGAACCATCTGCCAGCCTGGTCGACGAACTAAGGGTCTTGATCGCACATCTGAAATTGGAATTTGTTCAGAAGCGAATCCGTGTAAGCGTTGAAAATGAACTGAAGGCAGAACCTGATTCAAAAACCAAGGCGCAATTGCTCAAGCTAAGCCGCTCCTTGTTGGGCAACGCGTTGGCAGTCAGCAAACCAGGCTCCGAGGTCCTCCTGGAGCTGATGCCCTCACAGGACCACCCGGGGTTCATCGAAATTCGCGTCAGTGATGCAGGTCCGGGGCTGAAGCCTGAGGATCAGACAAAGTTCCTTGACAATCTCAAATCAGACTCCGATCCCGCCGCGCATAATTGGAATGACGTTCAAGCGCTTCGTGAAGCGGTCGACCTGACTCAGACCCTGGGGGGTCACTGGTGGATCCACTCCGTGCCGGACACTCTGACCATTCACCGCGTTGCGATCCCTGCGAACATCGGAGCGGATAACGCTGGCAGTAATCTTGCTACATCCCCCGTGGAGAAGCACTGAACCATATGCGCCTGAAGAAGCACCAATCCATCACACTCGCGGTCTTGTTCGTCACAACCCTGGCCTTTATCGGAGTTATTTTTGCAGGTGTCATCGTGGCAGCCATGGCAAGGTCCGACACTTCGCCTTACCAGGTTAGCTTCAGGGATTACCAGATTACTGCCACTCCCTACCAGCCCAATTCATTCGCGAACATTCTTGAAGACGGCACCATTGAGCTCATGCCGCAACCCGTTCTCACCCCGACCCCTGTGCCAATCATCCCGGTGGGAGAATTGCCAGAAAACCAACTGAACATCCTTATGCTTGGCGTGGATGACTTTGGAGCTAACAACTTCCGCACGGATGTGATCATCCTGGCATCCATCAATCCCAAGTACAAAACAGTGAGCCTGATTTCATTCCCACGCGACCTCTACGTCACCATCCCAGGTTATTGGTCCAACCGCATCAACACCGCCTGGTCTCTGGGCGGTTTTGAACTGCTGGCGCAAACCTTCGAGGTCAACTTTGGCATTCGCCCGGATAATTACATGATGGTCAACTACAACGGATTCAAAGATGTGGTCAACAGCTTGGGCGGGATTGATGTGGACGTTACCGAGGAACTGCAGGATGCCTGTGAGACAAACCCGTCTGGTTGGTGCATCCTGGAACCCGGTGAAACGCACATGGATGGCGGACAAGCGCTCTGGTACGCGCGATCACGCAAGACGACCAGCGATTTTGACCGCAACCGACGCGCGCAAGATGTGGTGACAGCAATTTTCCGCAAAGCGGTCAACCTGAATATGCTCATCAAACTGCCTGAGCTTTACAGCCTTTATCGCGAGTATGTGGATACGGATGTGCAATTAATGGACGCGTTGCCGTTGCTGCCGATGGCTTCATCGCTGATGAACTCAGAGAATATCCACAAATTCGCCGTCACGCCTGCAATGGTTTCCAATTGGATAACCGCTGAAGGGGCGATGGTGTTGATGCCCGATAATTACGCAATTTCAAACATGCTAAACGAAGCACTGTATCGCAACCAGTAGTGATTACCGATCGATAAAAATGCCCGGAAACCCGGGCATTTTTGTTTACGGCAAATTTTCCGCCATGATGACATTTTGAACCGCCTCGCTTATTTTGTAGGCAGTCTCCACATTATTCATGGTGTAGAGATGGATGCCGCGGATGTCATTATCGATCAAGTCCATGATCTGTTCGATGGCATAAAAGATACCGGCATCCCGCAGCGCTTCAGGTTTATTGGCGTATTTGCTGAACAAGCGTGAGAGTTTTGCCGGCACGCTCGCGCCCGATAGCGCGACGGTGCGCTCGATCTGCCTGAGGCTGGTGATGGGCATAATCCCGGCGACGATCGGCACGTTGATCCCATCGGCGGTTGCCAGGTCTCTGAAACGATAAAAAGCATCGTTGTCAAAGAAAAGCTGCGTTACCAGGGTAGTGACGCCATTGGCGATTTTGTGATGCAAATTTCGGATATCTTCTTCCAATGAAGGCGCCTGGTAGTGCCCTTCAGGGTAGCAAGCTCCAAGAAGATTAAATTCAGGCTCGCGTTTTTTGATGAAATCAGCCAGATCACAGGCGAATTTGAAGTCATCCTTGGGGGGTGCATCTGGACTGATGTCGCCGCGGAGTACCATCAGGTTCATCACCTGGTTTTCCTTTAGCTTTGCGAGCGTCTCTATTACGTCCTGCTCGGTTGAATTGACACAGGTAATGTGAGCGACGGGTTCGATGTGGTAGTTGGTGCGGATGAGAGACGCGATTTCAACTGTTTTCTCGCGTTGAGCAAGACTGCCGCCAGCGCCATAGGTCACACTGATGTAATCCGCGGGCAGACCCCGCAGACGGAGCAAGGTGTTGTAGATCACATTGTAAGAGCTGTCTTTTTTCGGAGGGAAGATTTCCAGCGAGTAGCTGACCTTTTTGTGTTTGAAAATATCAGATATGTTCATGTTTCGCCCGTTAATTAGTTATTATTTTCGCAGTTTTCGCGTTAATTATACATGTAATAAATTTCCGGGATTGCGCTTTCTCCGGTGGGTAGGCTTTAAAACCATCGCCATATTTCCCATATTTCCTGACGCCATACTCTTCGAACACGATGACCTGACCTACGAAAACAACTTGAGGTGTCAAAATTAAGCCCTTGTAGGGTGGGTTGGCGTCATAGAACCTATACCAAGTATAGCCTTGAAAAAGCCAACCCACCAAAAAAAGCAATCTTCCATTGGCAAATCGTAAATGAATCGATTCGCTTGTGCTGCGGTGGGTAGGCTATAACCCGATGTGCTCCTACCTATGCTTTATGACGCCTACCCACCCTACGCGTATTTTTTGTAGGCCAGCTGATGACGTCAGGTTGAAGCCCGCAAAAAGACACGGGGTAGCTCCGCAACCTGACCTACGCAGACTTCTGTTGGTGGTTTGGCTATAAAAACATGGTCATGTTGCCCGTGTTTAATGACGCCAACCCACCCTACGCCTTGTGTTGTGTGAGCCAGCGTTTTGATGTCAGGTTCAAGTACGGAACCTGACCTACGAAAATACCGGTGGTGTCAAAATTGGTTTAGGAACCTGACCTACGCAGACTCGCCTTCGTAG
>CAYSVX010000027.1:0-23377 GCA_964434665.1 uncultured Anaerolineaceae bacterium | reverse complement strand
CCGCGCGACTCCTGAGGGAACTTCAACTTTCGCTTGCCTGGCGCCGCTCTCAGTCCTGACCGCGTCTCCCTGTTGGGGCTCTAAAGCCTACTTTCCTCACTCAACATCGTTCGCCCTATTATAGAAGTTTTAAGAAGCATGGTCAAGGGCAACAGCTGGCATGCTATAATGAACAAACTAATTTGGGGTTCTTTCTGAAAGGGGTTCCTATGCGCAAATCCTTCCCTAACCTTCTTCCCAGTCTGATTTTCGTGTTCTTGCTATTCTTTACTCCCAGTTGGAATGAAGTTTCCGCCTATTCCACTGACGCTGAAACGCAGAGCGTGATTCTCTACGTCAAACCCGGCGCGAATGGCACCTGCTCTTCCTGGGCGGATGCCTGCGAGCTGCAGACTGCCCTGTTCAACGCGGTGGCTGGTGACCAAATCTGGGTGGCAGCAGGGACCTACAAACCAACTACTTCATCGAATCGTGAATCGACGTTCCAGTTAAAGAATGGTGTATCAATTTATGGTGGCTTCCCGGCTGGTGGTGGAGATTGGTCACAACGGGATTGGGAGACAAACGCCACTACTCTGAGCGGAGATATTGGGATTGTTGGAAACAACGATGACAACAGTTACCACGTGGTGACTGGGAGTGGAGTGGACGTGACCACTATTGTGGATGGCTTTACCATCAGTCTTGGGAATGCAAATGGGACTTCTCCAAATGATGTCGGCGGTGGGATGCATAACTACAGCAGTAGTCCTACCCTAACGAATCTAATCTTCAGTAATAACTCAGCGATTAATGAGGGCGGCGGGATGAACAACCACTTCGGCAGTCCTACCCTGACTGATGTCACATTCAGCGGAAATACATCAGAGGGTTCTGGCGGAGGGATGAACAATCGAGACGCAAACAACCCTACCTTGATGAATGTATTATTTTCTGGCAACGAAGCGGTGGGTGATAACGACATCAAGGGCGGAGGAGGGATGGCAAACTTCCGTAGCAATCCCAATCTGACCAATGTTACATTTACTAATAATACAGTTGTGAGCGGTAGTGGGGGTGGAATGTACAACAAATACAGTAGTCCCACCCTGACTAACGTAATTTTTTCTGAAAATGTGTCAATAAATGGCGGCGGATTATTTAACATTTTTCACTGCAGGTCTGCGCTTACCAATGTCACTTTTCTAGGAAATACTGCAACTGTTTACGGCGGTGGGATTTCCAACTATGGCGACAGTAACCCCCTGCTAAAATCTGTCTCTTTTACCGCAAATGAAGCGGGTCAAACTGGTGGTGGTGTCCATAATAACGAAAGCAGCCCTACTATGATTAACGTGACAATATCAGCAAATACAGCAAATGCAGGCGGCGGGATGTCCAATATCTATAGTAGCAGCCCATCACTGACCAATGTCACCTTTTCCGGAAATACTGCGTCATACCGTGGCGGTGGGATATATAATGTGAGCAATTTTCCTGGCATTCCCGAAGTAACGAACACAATCTTTTGGGGAAACTCACCAGAGCAAATTGATGGGGATGAAACAACTGTAACCTACAGTGATATTCAAGGTGGCTTCATTGGAAATGGAAATATCGATGTTGACCCGCTTTTAGGAGAATTAGGGGATAACGGCGGCTCTACCCAAACTCATGCCTTAAGCGCTGGAAGTCCAGCCATTGATGCTGGTAATCCGAATAACTGTCCTGCTTCTGACCAGCGTTTCTATGTCCGTCCGATTGATGGTAATGGGGATGGAACCTCAATTTGTGATATGGGTGCATATGAGTATGGGGCAACAGTCGACGGATTTATTTTGACGGTTGATACAGATGGCAATGGCATTGTTACTAAAACCCCAGAAAAATACGGATATTCTTTTGGTGAAATAGTAACATTGACCGCAATTGCTGATAATAATTGGGTCTTCACTGGTTGGAGTGGTGATGTAAGTGGAACGGAAAACCCAATCACTGTAACTATTGAAGGAAACACAAATATCACTGCTAACTTTGTCGTTGATGAATGGTCACTGAACGTATCGGTTACTCCCGAAGGAATGGGTTCTGTAACAGTTGACCCTCTTGAAGAGAATTACCAATTTGGGGATGAGGTTACCCTTACCGCTACCGCTGTTCCTGGTTGGAGCTTTGCGGGATGGAGTGGGGATGCGGAAGGAATAGATACTCCGCTCATTGTTACCATTGATAGTGACATAAACATAACTGCAAACTTCACACAAGATGAGTATTCACTGATCGTTTCTGTCAATCCAACAGGAATGGGTTCCGTTACTATCTCCCCTTTGAAGCCAAACTATCATTATGGCGACGTTGTTACGCTTACCCCAACAGCGGAACTTGGGTGGACATTTGACAGTTGGTCTGGAGACGCCTCTGGCACCGATAATCCATTAGTCTATAACATCACAGGCAACACAAGTATTACGGCAAATTTCACACAGGATGAATACACGCTGACTGTGTCAATTAATCCAACAGGTAAAGGCTCAGTGAATGTCGACCCATTACAAGCTACCTATCATTATGGTGATGTAGTGACCCTCATCCCCACGGCTAATCCAGGATTGACCTTCAATGGATGGGGAGGCGATGCTTCGGGCTCAGATAATCCGCTGACATACACAGTCGTTGGCAATACCAGCATCACCGCCACCTTCACCCAGGATGAATATTCACTCACCGTCACACCGATCGGTTCAGGGACGGTAGCCATTAATCCGGTGCAAGCCACCTATCATTATGGTGATGTAGTGACCCTCATCCCCACGGCTAATCCAGGATGGACCTTCAATGGATGGGGAGGCGATGCTTCGGGCTCAGATAATCCGCTGACATACACAGTCGTTGGCAATACCAGCATCACCGCTACCTTCACTCAGGATGAATATACACTCACCATCACTCCCATCGGTTCTGGGACGGTGGCGGTTGATCCTGTTCAAGCCACCTATCATTACGGCGATGTGGTCACACTCACACCCACCGCCGATCCCGGCTGGACTTTCACTGGTTGGAGTGGCAATGCAACAGGATCGGACAATCCCCTGACATACACAATCGTTGGCAATACCAGCATCACCGCCACTTTCACGCAGGATGAATACACTCTGACCGTTACACCGATTGGTTCAGGGACGGTGGCGGTTGATCCTGTTCAAGCCACCTATCATTACGGGGATATCGTCACCCTTACACCGAGTGCTGATCCCGGCTGGACTTTCATTGGTTGGAGTGGCAATGCAACAGGATCGGACAATCCCCTCACATACACAATCGTTGGTAATACCAGCATCACCGCCACTTTCACGCAGGATGAGTACACTTTGACCGTCACACCGATCGGTTCAGGGACGGTAGCCATTGATCCGGTGCAAGCCACTTATCATTACGGGGATATCGTCACTCTTACACCCACTGCTGATCCAGGCTGGACCTTCTTTGGATGGGGAGGACAGGCTTCAGGTTCAGAGAACCCACTAACATACACAATAATCGGAAACACGACCATTTCTGCCACCTTCACCCAGGATGAATACACTTTGACTATCACCCCTGTTGGCTCAGGAACTGTTGCTGTTGAGCCCGTGCAAGCCACTTATCATTATGGTGATGTAATTACTCTTACTCCAACAGCTGATCCAG
Organism: uncultured Anaerolineaceae bacterium; assembly: GCA_964434665.1. Lineage (GTDB taxonomy): Bacteria > Chloroflexota > Anaerolineae > Anaerolineales > Anaerolineaceae > Mesolinea. Next base: position 19,711 of record CAYSVX010000027.1, on the reverse strand, counting down.
GTTGGACCTTCTCTGAATGGGGAGGTGATGCTTCTGGGTCGAATAATCCATTGACTATCACAATCCAAGGAAACACAACCATCACCGCAACCTTTACACAGGATGAGTATTCTTTGACTGTCACACCCATAGGTTCTGGCATAGTGACGGTTGATCCCATACAAGCCACCTACCATTACGGTGATATTGTTACCCTTACACCGACTACTGATCCAGGTTGGACGTTTACCGGTTGGAGTGATGATGGTTCAGGGTCTGATAACCCGCTGACATACACGATCCTTGGCGATACCAGTATCACCGCCACTTTCACGCAGGATGAATACACTCTGACCGTTACACCGATTGGTTCAGGGACGGTAGTGATTGACCCTGTTCAAGCTACCTATCATTACGGTGATCTTATTACCCTTACACCCACAGCTAATCCAGGCTGGACCTTTGATGGTTGGGGTGGAGATGGTTCGGGGTCTGACAACCCGCTTACATACACGATCGTTGGCGATACCAGCATCACTGCGACCTTCACTCAGAATGAATACACGCTGGTGGTCAATGTCGAACCTGTCGGATCTGGAACAGTGAACATTTCTCCGATGCAGACGACGTATCACTACGGTGATGAGGTCACACTCACCCCGGTTACCAACCCCGGGTGGACGTTTTCGGAGTGGACCGAGGATGCAAGCGGCTCGAACAATCCTCTGACTGTCACAATCTTTGGCGATACCAACATCACTGCGAATTTCACGCAAGACCAGTACACACTTGCCGTGACAATTGAAGGCTCTGGTTCCGTTGCGATTGAACCCATTCAAGCCACCTACATTTACGGAACGGAAGTCACTCTAACTGCGACGGCGGATCCGAGCTGGAGCTTTGCGGGTTGGAGTGGCGATGCAAGTGGGTCGGACAATCCCCTGACCTTTGCTATTCAGGGAGACACCAGCATCACCGCGTTATTCACTACGAATTGGATCTTCCTGCCAATGATTACACGATAGCTAACACCAATTAAGCCAAGAGAGAGATGTAAGAAAAAATATTTTCCAGCACTGACCAAGGGACTCGTCTCGGAACATTAATGTTTGATATCCAGCAGTGGCGACGCATCCCGCAAGGGGAGGCTTCGCACTGCGTCGCCACTACCTCAATGTCTTCTCAGGAGTTTTATGAATATTTAAGGGCGAAGCGTCCATGATGGTTTATTAGGATGTTGCAGAGCTTTTGTTGTAGGACGCTTCGCCCCTACCGGTGTTGCCATGAATAGCGTAGACTTGACGGTTCATTCATCACCAAAGGAGACCATACGGTCAACACACTCGCACGGTCGGGTCCCACTCCGCTTTGCTCCGGGGATTGTCAAGACTGGCGAGAACATAGACCGGCGAGAACATCTTTTGGCATAAAACAAGCCGGGCTTTCACCCGGCTTCATATCTTGCAAAAAAATTACAGCGCGGCGTTTACAAGCGCGATGAAAGATTCAGCCTTCAGGCTCGCGCCGCCAATCAACCCACCATCAATGTCCGACTGACCAAACAGCTCCGCGGCATTAGCTGGAGTTACCGAGCCGCCATACAAAATGCGCATGCCGTCACCGATTTCCTCGCCAAACATCTCGCGCAGGATTGGGCGGATGACATCCTTATGCACGGCATTCGCGCCTTCGGGGGTGGCTGCCAGACCGGTGCCGATTGCCCAGACAGGCTCGTAGGCGATCACTAACTGCTCCGCCTGCTCCTGGGTCAGACCTTCGAGGTCCGCCCGCACTTGCCGGCTGACGACCTCGGCGGTAATGCCACCCTGGTTTTCTTCCAAAGTTTCGCCCACGCACACAATCGGCTTCAGTCCATGTGCCAAGGCCGCCAAAACCTTCTTGTTGACCGTTTCATCCGTCTCGCCAAACATCGCACGCCGTTCAGAGTGACCCAAAATGACATACTCGCAAAGTTCTTTCAGCATGAGTGGAGAGGTCTCACCGGTGAATGCGCCGGAGTTCGCCCAGTGCATATTCTGAGCGCCGAGTTTAATGGTGGAATCCTGCACTTCACGCCTTGCCACTCCCAACCCCACAAATGGCGGACAGATCACAACATCCACACCTTCCACCGCGTGCAGTAAAGGATACAGCTCGCGGATTAAATCACGGGTCTCATACAAACCCTTGTTCATTTTCCAGTTACCTGCAACCATCGGCTTTCTCATAATTATTACCTTCCTCTACGATTTTGTATTGATATTTTATCATCAAGATGCGGAGGGTTCGCCAGTGAAACGTTATTCGTGGGATGGGTCATCGTGTCCGAACAGTGCGAAGGGTAGGGTGGGTTGGCGTCGATGAGTTTTAAGGATAAAGGGGTCTTTAATAGTCAACCCACCGGATAGAGGTGCAATCTTTCGGTGGGTAGGCTATAAAGAGACTTGGGTCGAAACAGGTTACGTGACGCCAACCCACCCTACGAATTATTGCTTGTGGTCTGATGGAATATTAAAACTAGGCGATAAAGGGGCCTGGGTTGAAAAAAGTTATGCGACGCCATACTCTTCGAGCACGATGATCCACCCTACGAATCTTGGCCTTGGTCTGCCAATAAAAAAGGCTGACCGGGGAATCCGTTCAGCCTTTGACTATTACAGCAGCTAACTACTTGGTGCGATAGATCATCGGGTTAAGCCACAACCCGCGGTTGTCCTGAGCGGTGTCATCGTTCCACACCACCAACGAGAACTGGACGTTCTTGCCGGCTAGCGAGGAGAGGTCTATCTGAACTGGCTTCCACTTCTTGTCGTAAACTTCAAGCCACTCGCCCAACTCAATGAATTTCCCATCGCCAATGCGATAGTAAAGCTCAAACTTCAGGCTGCATTTGGGGCTGTTTGCCTCACACTGAACGGCTGCGCGGAACTGATCGCCATCCTTCACAAGGAAGGCTGGATAAATACCCTGAATGTAGCCATCGCTGTCATCGTTGGGTCGCGTGATCAGACCAATTTCATTTTCCTTACCACCATCTTCGCGTAAGGGTTCATCCTTGGTTAAAACATAACCTTTTTCAATGTCAGTTTCTTTACCCGGGCAGCTCAGTGGATTGGTTTCGCTGGTAGACCATTTTGCGTCACAGGCATTCTTGGCAAAGCTGTAAACAAGACCCTTACCATCAATCACCTGGATTTTCACCCAGAAGGAGCCCTTGCTGTCCGGACCGGTACCAAAGCGTACTCCGTTCGGGTTGAGCATCTGGAAGTTCCCCTGGAAAGTCCCCATGGTGGAGGGGGCGGTCATGTCAATAGAGATATCCACTGTCTCACCCGACTTTACCTCTTTTTTCAGGTCCCAAACTTTGCCTGGTGTCATTTGCGTGCCATCAACAAAAACAATATCAAAGCGAGTGTCCCAGGTGCAGGCACCGCTGTTGCGGATGCGCCAGGTTTTCGTAAATGAATTTCCCGCAACGATTTTTGTTCCATCCGGGATCGTCAAATCCTCAACGAATTTAACTTGATAGCACGGGATAGGCGTTGCTGTTGGCGGGATCCGGGTCGGTGTAGCGGGGATAGCAGTCGGCACAGGTTGCGTAGGTGTAGCAGGTATCTGCGTCACAACAACTGTGGGGACATCGGTTGGAATTTGATTGATATTGGTGGGGTTGAGGGTCGGTGTATTCTCAATGACCGGCGCGGTTGCCGTTAACTGAGCTACTACCGTTTGGTAATACTCCTGCGTTGCTTGGGCTTGCAAAGTTTGCATCGCTTGCTCCACGGGGTCGCCCACAGGGGCAGGCGTGCCGGGCATAATACATGCTGCTAAGATTAGACTCAATGCCAGCACAATTAAGCCTGGGAAAATCCAACGTGGTTTCATAGTCGTTTTGCTTTTCATCTTCTGACTCCTTAATAGACCTGACAATCTCACTTTTAAAGACGCCTGCCGATTGGTAAAAGTTCCACGCAAAAAACAACCGCCCTATCGGGCGGTTGTGTCTCAATTAATTGTTTGAAACGATCAATTGGATGCCAAGGCCCCACTGCTGCCCGGGTCCATAACCAACGCGCGACCCATCTGGTGCCATCAGCATCCAGTAACTATAATAGGTACCCTCCGTCATCGGAGCGACCATATTATAAATCGTGACATCAATCGTCTCGCCTGGAATCACTTCAGCGGGAACATCACCTCGCTTGTTAGTACCGAAGGCTTCGCTGCCCTCAACGAGGATCAGGTCATAATCCGTGTGCCACGTGCAGGTGCCGGTATTCTTGATTGTCCAAGTTTTATTGAATTTTGTACCTGGTTTCACAACGGTGCCAGGAGCGTAGTTTACATCACCCAAAAAATCAAATTGGATGCACTTCACACTCGTTTCCTCAGTGGGAACTGCAGTCGGCTGAGGTGTGCCGGCAGGCGCGCTTTCGGTGGTGACCGCGGTTGGGACTACCACAACCTGGGTCGGGCAAACCGGGCAGGCAGGCTGGGGGGTCCAGGTGGGTTGGCTGCTCAATTGTGTTACCAATGCCACCAAAGTTTCCACCGAGTTCTGGGTTGCCTTTGCTTGCTGCGTCGCAGCGACTTGTTGCGCCATCTCAGCTTCTGAGGGGGCAGGGGGAACTGAAGGGGCACAAGCAGCCAGCGCAAGGCTCAGGCTCAGAAGCCCCAAGATAATCCATCTCATTTTAGATATTTTTCTCATGATATTCTCCATCATTAATTTTGCAGCCTAAACCATAGGCGCTGAATCGGTATGTTTTTTGGGATTCTATCACTAATCCAAAAAACAAATGATTTGCCATTCATAAGGATAACAAAAAAAGCCGCGACTTGCAGTCGCGGCTCATATTTTGATTGAAATTACTTGTTCGAGAGGATGGCAAGCCCGGGGAGTTCAATGCCTTCCAGCATTTCGAGAGACGCGCCACCGCCAGTTGAGATGTGGGTGATCTGATCGCTCAAGCCAGACTGATTGATGGCTGAAACGGAATCTCCGCCGCCAATGATGCTAACGGCGCAACTCTCAGCCACTTTATGCGCGACCGCGAATGTGCCCGCGGCAAAACGGGGGAACTCAAACACGCCCATCGGTCCATTCCAAACAATCGTGCCCGCGCTGGCGATTTCCGCGCCAAACGCTTCCACTGTCTTCGGTCCGATATCAAGGATTCTCCAGCCGGCTGGCACATCGCCCACGGGCAGGGTTTCCATTTTCGCTTCCGCGTCAAAAGCGTCGCCGAGCACCATATCCACCGGCAAAACCAGTTTGCCTTCAGATTTCTCAAGCAGTGCTTTGGCAGTATCAAGAACTTCGTTCTCCACCAGAGAATCCGCTAGTTCGTAACCAAGCGCCTTGAGGAAGGTGTTCGCCATGCCGCCGCCGATCAGGATCTTGTCAGCTTTCTTGAGCAGGTTCTCGATCACACCGATCTTGTCAGAGATTTTCGCGCCGCCCAAAATCGCCACAAACGGACGTTCCGGATCAGCGATCGCGTCGCCAAGGTATTTGATCTCTTTTTCCATCAGGAAGCCAGCCGCGGATGGCAGCAGCGTAGCCACTCCGTGGGTTGAGGAATGCGCCCTGTGTGCTGAGCCAAAAGCATCATTCACAAACAGATCCGCCAGGGACGCAAGATCGGCTGACATTTGAGGATCATTCTTTTCTTCCTCCGCATAGAAGCGGGTGTTCTCGAGTACCAGAACTTCGCCTGGCTTTAAAGCCTCGGAGGCAGCTTTGGCAATCTCACCGCGGCAATCCGCCGCAAACTTCACTGGCGCGGAAATCAAATTAGCCAGATGATCCGCCACTGGTTTCATTGAATATTCCAGGTTGGGTTGCCCCTTTGGGCGCCCCAGGTGGGACATCAAAATTACGGAAGCTCCATGTTCGAGCAAATAATTAATTGTTGGCAAAGCGGAAGTGATGCGCGTATCGTCTTTGATTTTGCCTTCCTTGATGGGCACGTTGAAGTCCACCCGCACTAACACCTTCTTACCAGCCACATCCAGATCAGTTACCATTTTCTTGTCAGACATTTTTTCTCCTTCTATGAAAAATGCGCATCACTGTCTTTTGAAACAATGCTGCGCATCCATTCGATCAGAAAACCTTGAGGTTTAGAGTTGCGCTGCAATCATCTTGCCCAGGTCAACAGCGCGGCAGCTATAGCCCCATTCGTTGTCGTACCAGGTCACAACCTTCACAAGATTGCCATTCATGACCATATTCTTTTCGAGGTCAACGATGGAAGAGCGGGAGTCACCCTTGAAGTCGCTCGAAACCAGCGGCTGATTGTAAGCGCCGGTGGTCACGCCCAGGATGCCCTTCATGGCTCCTTGAGAAGCCTCGGTGAAGGCGGCGTTCAGTTCTTCCTTGGTGGTCGGTTTTTCAACCAGGGCAACAAAGTCAACAATCGAGACGGTTGGGGTCGGAACGCGCAAAGCGTAGCCGTCAAACTTACCCTTGAGCTCGGGGATGACCAGAGACACAGCCTTGGCAGCACCAGTGCTGGTGGGGATGATGTTCAAACCGGCAGCGCGAGAGCGGCGCATTTCTTTCTTGTGACCCTGATCAAGGATAACCTGGTCATTGGTATAGGAGTGGATGGTGGTCATGACAGCGCTGATGATGCCAAAGCGATCATTCACGATCTTGGCGGCAGGTGCCAGGCAGTTGGTGGTGCAGGAAGCATTCGAAATGATGTGGTGAATCGTACTGTCGTACTTTTCCTCATTCACACCCAGAACGATTGTCAGATCCTCACCCTTGGCAGGCGCGGAGATGATGACTTTCTTTGCTCCAGCGCGAAGGATGTGCGCATCAGCGCCTATCTTGCCGCCTTCGCTCTTGGCGTTGGTAAAGATGCCGGTGCACTCAAAAACGATATCCACACCGAGATCTCCCCAGGGCAGATTACCCGGATCTTTTTCAGCAAAGACTTTAATTTCATTGCCATCAATCACCAGATTGCCAGCCTCGCTGACTGCAACGTCACCCTTGAAGATGCCGTAGTTTGAGTCGTACTTGAAAAGGTGGGCATTGGTTTGGGGATCAAACAGATCGTTGATCGCTACAATTTCCAGAGTCTCTGAAGCGTCCTCGAGAATGCGCTTTAAAACCTGGCGTCCGATGCGGCCGAAGCCATTGATTGCTACTTTAGTTCTCATATATCCTCCGATTATGTGAATTTGGCTTATTCTTAACTGGCATTGCTGCCAGAGTGTTTATGTTTAACCTATAGAATTATATCCGATTTAATGGCTCTTCAGTAAAAAACTTTATATAAAGAGCACAAGTTCTCAGTTTACAAGCAGTCCCGCCAAGGGAACATAGATGGTATTGATGGTTTGGTTGTGCTAAACCAGCTCTAATTCAAAGGTCCTGTACGCTCTTCATACAAATTCATGATTGCCCGTGCGAGCTTCCTGGAACTGTGCCGCCACGGATAGAGATCATCCACCAGATCGGCTTCGTACACCCGGTAATTCTGCCGCATCTCATCGTCAAGATGGACCCATTCGGCTCTGCCTCCCAGGTCTCCATGATAATTTCGGTTGCAAATCGCCAGGTTGAAAAGATGCTTGCAGATATGACGGTCAATTTCCCGGGCGTGATCCGAGGCATTGAATCCGTCGGTTTCACCCTGCTCGGTGGCGATATTGCAAATGTAATAAACATCCGCGCGGGTCGCCAGGATTGCATCCGAAAGCCCCCTCACCAGCAGGTTCGGCAGCAAACTGGTATACAAACTACCCGGACCAATCAAGATCAAATCTGCGTCCAAAATCGCGGAAGTGGTGGGAGGATAAGCCGGTGATTCTTCTGGATCGAGCCAGACTTTCAGGATCTTGCCCGGATACTCTGTCAGTTCCGCCTCACCCCTCACTTCCACAATCTGCTGTGTTGCCTGGTCCTGAACTTCCCCAATAAGCTGTACATTACTTAAAGTCGAGGGCAGCACCTGCCCATAAATTGCCAAAACCCTACCGGATTCTGCAACCGCTTCCTCAAAACTGCCGGTAATCTCACTGAGGGCAGTGATGAACAGGTTGCCGAGGGAATGCCCTTCCAGTCCAGCTCCTGAGGTAAAGCGATATTGAAAAACCTGGGAAAGCAGCGCTTCATCACTGCTGAGAGCGGCCAGACAGTTGCGGATATCTCCCGGAGGTAACACGCCCAGATCGCGCCGCAGTTCCCCCGAGGATCCGCCATCATCAGCCACAGTCACGATTGCGGTAATCTTGTGGGTGTACTCCTTCAAGCCCCTCAACAGGGCTGCCAGACCATGACCGCCGCCAATCACCACAACTTTGATGCCCCTCTCTCGTTGCCGGTAATTTTTGAGCGTATCCCAGATCGGTTTGCCGTTTTTTTCAAACGGTCGTAATAACGATCGGTTCGCTCCCCAAATCCCAATCAGGATCATCGCCATTCCCAACCCGCCAAAGAGCAGGAACCGAATGGGTCGGTCGAGAAAACGGAGTGAGAGTACTGCGAGAATGGGTACCAACGCCTGATTTGTGGTGCTGCGGTAGTAATCCAAAACCAACACTGCCGCGCCAAGACCCAGCAACATCGAACCGATAATCGTCAACACCAGCCAGCGCTTATAGCCCATTCCTGGCGCAAGCCATTTGAATTCGTGGCTGATGCGTTCGATCAGCCGCTTCAAACTATTGTCTTTCTTTGCGGGAGTGCTCATTAATTTGATAATAGCAGGATTCCTTGCCAGCGTCAACGATCTTTTTGCTCTGACCCTGCGCTCCAGGCATTCCCTCTACCTTTTGAACTGACTCTTGCAGACAATGGTAAAATCAGTTATCTAAATTGACTGTAAACATTAGGAGCGACCATGCCAGAACAAAAACCCCTTATCGTCATGCGCTCGGGGCCAATCCCCGGATCGAGTTTTTATCTCGAAAAGACTGAAGTCACCCTTGGTCGTGACCTCGCTACTGACATCCCGGTTCCAGACCAGGAAATCTCCCGCCGTCACGCGCGATTTCTTACCCGCACAGACGGTGTGTACATTGAAGACCTCGGTTCCACAAACGGCACATTCCTAAACGGGGTTCGCATCAGCTCACCCCAGCGCCTAAACAACGGCGACCTGATCACCCTCGCGGAAGCAACTGTGATGAGTTTCGAATGGCCTGACCAGGCCAAGACCCCCACCTATAGTGCCTACCCCACACCGGAATCAATCCCTGCGCCTGCGCCCGTGGCTCAACAAGTCGCCTATCAGCCTGCTCAAAAACCCATTCCCCAACAGCCGCTGGCGCCTGCACCGGTTCCTGAGCAAAAACCAACCACTCCATGGTATTCCAACTTTTTTGTTCTGCTCCTGATCGCGATTATCATCATCATGGTAATCGTCATCTTCATGCCAACCAGCTGGTGGTGTTTCTTCTCTGCCAACGGCATACTTGGCTGTCCTGTAAATTAATTCACCGGTTCTGCTAACTGCCCGGGCATTGAAACCCGGGCTATTTTTTTAAAATTGCCTTTTTAAACAGGCAAAAGTGGTGTCGGGGTTTATTTCATCAATCAAGCAATTCTTGAAAATTAGCGCTTTTTTTCGCTCTCCGGCAATTTATTAATTAAATGGGGTATAATGAAAGGGTTAAGCTAATCCATCAACCTGGCTGCATCGAAAGAAAAAAATGACTGAACAAACTGAAATTCCCGCTGAAGAACCTATCGTAAACAACGCTGGTAGTCTTCAGTCCGTTGGCATTGACGATCAAATGCGCACAGCTTACCTTGATTATGCCATGAGCGTTATCGTTGCCCGTGCCATCCCTGATGTGCGCGATGGCCTCAAGCCAGTCCACCGGCGCATCCTTTACGCCATGCAGGATATGGGCATTCGCGCCAACACCCCCTACAAAAAATCCGCCCGTATCGTTGGTGAAGTTCTGGGTAAATACCATCCCCATGGCGATTCAGCCGTCTACGATTCAATGGCGCGTATGGCGCAGGATTTCTCGATGCGATACCCCCTCATCGACGGTCAGGGCAACTTTGGCTCGATCGATGGCGACTCCCCGGCAGCCATGCGTTACACCGAAGCGCGTCTTACAAAGATCGCTGATGAAATCCTGGCTGACCTCGATAAAGACACAGTGGATCTTCTCGACAACTTTGACGGCTCTTTAACAGAGCCTGAGGTTTTGCCCGCCCGCATCCCCAACCTGCTGATGAACGGCTCCAACGGCATCGCGGTCGGTATGGCTACCAACATCCCGCCTCACAACCTGCGCGAGCTGGTAAAAGGCCTCAACCTGCTCATCGACCGTTTTGACGAACTTGATGAGGTCAGTGTCGAAGACCTGATGCAGATCATCCCCGGACCGGACTTCCCCACTGGCGGCATCATCGTTGGCAGCGAGGGCATCCGCCAGGCATATAGCACTGGTCGCGGTCACATCACCATGCGCGGTTCAGCCACCATCGAAGAAATTCGCGATGGACGTTTTGCCATCATCATTTACGAGATCCCTTATCAGCTCAACAAAACCAGCCTGATTGAACGCATTGCAGCGCTTCACCGCGAGGGACGCATCGATTCCATCTCTGATATGCGCGACGAGTCTGACCGCAAAGGTATGCGCATCGTTGTTGAGCTCAAACGCGGCACTCAGCCAAAGCGTGTTCTCAATCAGCTCTACAAATACACCGCGCTTCAGTCAACCTTTGGTGTGCAATTGCTCGCCCTGGTGGATGCCGAACCACGCATGCTTACCCTCAAACGCGCCCTGGTGCATTATCTCGAACATCGCCAGGTAGTTATCACACGCCGCACTCTCTTTGAACTCGATAAAGCCAAAAAACGCGCCCATGTGCTTGATGGTCTCCTGATTGCCATTGCCAATCTGGACGCTGTGATCAAGACCATTCGCGAATCGAAAGACGCTGACGTCGCGAAATCAAATTTGGTGAGCCGTTTCAACCTGACCGAGATCCAGGCACAGGCAATTCTCGATATGCAGCTACGCCGCCTGGCTGCGCTCGAACGCCAGAAGATCGAAGATGAATATAAAGCGTTGGTTGAAACCATCGCCGAGCTTGAAGGCATCCTTGCAAACCCGCAAAAAATTCTTGAGATCATCCGCACCGACCTCAACGAAGTTGCCGAAAAGTACGGCAACGATCGGCGAACGCACATTGTGCCTGATCTCGAAATGGACCTTTCGGACGAATCACTCGTCCAGGACGAACCGGTGTTTGTTTCGATCACTGAACGCGGTTACATCAAACGCGTTTCGGATCAGGCTTACCGCTCCCAGGGGAGAGGCGGTCGCGGCGTAATTGGTCAGAGCATGCGAAACGAAGATACAGTTACTTTCTTTGTGCGTGCCAACACGCTCGGCACCATGCTTTTCTTTACCAACAAGGGTAAAGTCTATTCCGAACGGGTGTTTGAACTGCCTGAAGAATCCCGCCAGGGACGCGGCATACCTTTGGTCAACATCCTGAACCTTGAACCAGATGAGAGCGTGACAGCCTTGTTGTCCGTTGAAAGCTTTAGCAGCGCAAAATTCTGCGCTCTTGCCACCAAACTTGGCCGCATTAAGCGCGTGCCCATGTCCGATTTTGAAAGCGTGCGCCCCTCAGGTCTGATTGCCATCCGACTCAATGACGGAGACGAATTGGGCTGGGTTCGAATGACCAGCGGTCAGAATGATCTCCTGCTGGTAACCCGAAAGGGGAAAGCCTTGCGCTTCCACGAGAAACAAGTCCGCCCAACCGGGCGCACCACCATGGGCGTTACGGGCATTACCCTTCGCGGCGATGACCAGGTGGCTGGTCTTGAAGTTGCTGAACCGGATGGATTCCTGTTTGTTCTGACTGAGAAGGGTCAGGGCAAGCGAACCCCCCTTGAAGAATACATCCCCAAGACGCGCGGCACGCTCGGCGTGACCACCATCAATCAAGATGTGCGCGAAACCGTTGGAGATGTGACTGAGGCGCGGGTTGTGCTCGACGGTGAAGAAGTCACCATGATTTCCCGAGGGGGGATTGTGCTGCGCACCAAGGTTTTGGAGATATCCGTTCAAGGACGCTCCACCCAGGGCGTAAAGATCATGGATCTGGGCGAAGGCGATAGCATCGCCGCGGTTGCCCGCATTTCGCGTGAGGAAGTGGAACTCTCCGAACAAACCCATGCCGCCTCGGTAGCCGCCGGCGAAAGCGCGCCGCGCCGTTCCGGACGGAAAGCCATTGTGAAGGATGAGGATGTGGAACCTGAGTCCGATTTGGAAGTGACCGAAGAGGATATCGTTTACTCTGACGAAGAAAAGGATGAGGATAATACTTCCACCGATTGAAAATTGAATTGTTGACCGTTGGCATCCTCCACCAGAAGTGAGCCATCAGACAAAACACCCAGAAGGCGAAACAGATCCGTTTCGCCTTTATGATTCTTTAACCGCCTGATCTCCCCCTTGAAGGCAAGCCTTTCGTTCCACTCCCGGATAAACGCATCACCAGGCAAGAGCCGCCGCAACTCGGCCATGGATTCCAGAACAGTCCACAGCCAGGTTTCAGCATCCAAACTAAAGCCGGTTTCGCTGAAAATATCACTTGCCGGAAAGTTCATGGCCAGATCTTCCCCAAACGCACCTGGCATCAGGTTTACCCCCACTCCAACCACCACCGCGTTGGCTTTCCCCGCCTGAAGGTCGGTTTCTGCTAATACACCGCAAATCTTTTTGCCATCGAGCAGGACATCATTCGGCCACTTCACCTGTACCTCAAAGCCTGTCTTTGCTTTGACTGCCTGTGCCACTGCCAGGGCTCCGAGCGCCGTAAAACGCCCCAATGCAGTTTGTTCTTCCTCAGTTGGTCTGAATAACACCGTAAAGGTCAATGAGCTTCCAGGCTGGCTTTCCCACGAGCGATCCCTCTGCCCACGCCCCCTGGTTTGCCAGTCTGCCCAAACTACCAAACCATCCTCAGCACCAGACCTGGCTGCATTCAGAGCAAGATCATTTGAGGAACTTGCCTCCTCAAGGTGTTGTAGCTGGAAGTTCATAAAACGAGCTGGCTTTGGGTCTTAATGGGCAGGGTAAAACAGATTCTCGCACCCTGGTGATAGGATTCATCCACCCAGATCCTCCCCCCATGCGCCTTCACGATCGACTGGCACAAATACAGCCCCAAACCAGTACCTTTGGTGGTCTTTGCAACCCCGTTTGACCGATAGAAGCGTTCGAACACATGAGGAACATCCATCGGGTCAATTCCCTTGCCTTGATCTGTGATGCAAAGTTGGACGTTCTCCTCGATTTTTTTCCCATCTATTTTTATGGAGCCCCCCTCAGAGTATTTGATGGCATTGGTCAGCAGATTGGAAATAAGTTGGCTCAGCCGAGTCTCGTCAGCAGTGATGTCTGGGAAATCTTCTGATAGGTTCGTAAAAATGCGATGTTTGTCGCTTTGCAAGGCAAACTTCTTGCTCAAATCGTTGATCAGCGCCGCCAGATCCACTTCTGTTTTGTGCAGGGTGATCCCGCCCGATTGCAGCTTCGTCGCGTCCAATAGATCTTCCACCATCGCGGTCAGATGATCCGCCTCTTCTTCGATCACCTGCAAGCTCTCTGTGACCATCGCCTTATCCCATTCCACATCATCGCGCCTGAGCGTGTTGGCATAGCCTTTGATCAGGGCGATCGGGGTTTTCAGCTCATGGCTGATGACTGAGATAAAGTTTGTCTTGAGTTCCTCCGCCTCCCTGAAACGGGTAATATCTCGCACGGAAGCGATGATGTTGAGCAGCTCCCCTTCGTCCGAGAACAACGGCGCGTAAGTGATCTCGACCGGGATCGGGTCCAGCGGGCTGTAACGCAGCATGTCGCCTTCCAAAAATAGATCTTTCGAGGCTCCCCACTGCCACTGCGAGTTCACCGCCTCATTCAACTCAAGCCCCTTTGGGGGTTTCGCCCACCTCACCACCTGGTCAAAGGGTTTATTGACCAATTCTTCACCAGGCGCGTTGACTAACCGTTCAAACGAATGGTTCACCTGCAATACCGTCAGGTCTGGTTTCAGGATGAGGATCCCGTCGGCAACTGAACTGAGCAGCCCCGCCATCCGCAAGTTCTGGCGAGTCACCTGGGTGTAGAGCCTGGCATTACGCACGGCTATGGCTGCCTGGTTGGCAAAGCTGTTCAAAATGGAGTAATCGTTTGCTGAGAAGCTGGCGCGGTAGTTGCGGAAGACAAATATTTGCCCGATCGTACTTTGTTGGACCGTCATCGCGATGCCCACGCCTGTGATCATGCCCATGCTGATATCACTCAACATGCGGTTGATCTCAGGGATGCGCGTTTCAGCACCATCTTCACTCTCGCTGATGCGAACCAGCCAGGTCTCAAGATAAGTCAATAGGGCTGGCGGGATGCCCTGGTTGATCGCTATGTGCCAATCGCCGGCATCTCCCGCCAGGGCAATAAAACCGGCATGACCGCCCAGCATCTCAATCGCGATGTGCAGGATGCGGCTCAGGAGCGTGTTTAGGTTTAGCTCCTCGGTGAGAGCTCGTGAGATCTCGAGCAGATACTCTCTTTGGCGCACACGATGATCAGGTAACATAGGCTAATTGTATCCCAGCTCAGCAACAATCATTAATCGGGCGGCATCGCTGCCCACCGACTAACCCTCCCATTTATCCGATCGATTGGTTCAATCTTTCCAGCAAAACCTTGTTGGTCATATCCATCTGTAACGGGGTTACGGATATATAGCCTTGCTTGATCGCCCAATAATCGGTGCCCTCATCCATCAGACCAGTCGGCGCTTCACCGCCAATCCAATAGTAAGGTTTTCCTTGCGGATCGAGCCGTTTCTCGAGCACGTCCCGGTAAAGCCTGACGCCCTGCCGGGTGTAGAGCATGCCTTCAAACTGCCCCTCTTGCCGATAGGGCAGGTTGATATTCCAGATGGGTTGCTTGCTCGTTTCGTTCTTATCCGCCATCAAACCCAATATAACATCCACCGCAGCTTTGGCAGCAGGCGCAAAATCGAGCTCGCCATCATGATGCTCCGGCGCGTCCAGCGAGACAGCAATGCCGGGCTTGCCATTGATGTAGGCTTCCATTGCCGCTGTCACCGTTCCGGAGTAAGTCACATCCAGACCCACGTTGGCATTCGGGTTGATGCCCGAAACCACCACATCAATGGGTTTTTCAATCGCGCCCATGATGGCGATTGCCACGCAGTCCGAAGGCGCGCCATCACAAGAAAGCGCTGAGCTGCCGTCAGCCAGCTTTACCGCGCGCACCCTCAGCGGGCGGGTCAGGGTCTTGACGTGCCCGCACGCCGACCAGTTATGGTCAGGAGCCAACACACTCACTTCGTTTCCTGGGATTTGCCTGATCGCCTTAACCAGCGCCAGCAAACCAGGTGCCAGCACTCCATCATCATTCGTCACCAAAAAATGGGTCATCTATTGCCTCTTAGTGGCGTTTTCGCCGCTTCTTATTCGAAGTTTTTTCAACGGCAGGCTTGGATTCTGCTCCGCCTGATGCTTTTACTGGAGCAGGCGTCGCGATCGCACTCTGCGCTTCAGCCGCCTTGGTCGGGCGATAGCGGAACATGCGGCTGATGACCGTTTGACGTACTTCGGAAAGCATCTCGGTGAACAGCGTGCTCGCCTGGCTCTTATAACGCACCAGCGGGTCGCGTTGGGCATAGGACTCCATGCTGATCGAAACTCGCAAGGCTTCCATGCGCGTCAGGTAATCCACCCAGGTTTCGGTGATTGTGCCCAGCAGCAAATCGCGATAGACGCGATTCTGGGCTTTTTCTCCCAAAACTTTCCGAATGTCTTCATGCAGGCTTTCCGGGATTTCCTCAATGGCTAAACCCGAGATGTCCCCATATTGCATTTCACCAAGCTTCGCGCTTAACGCGTCCCTGGTCGCTTTTGGCAAATCGGACAGTTTAAAGGTGTTGTTTGCCAGGTGCCGTAGTTCGAACTTCCCGAAAATTTCGGCAAGCATCTTTTCCGCGCCCTGTAAATGCGTCAAGACATCTTCTGTGACCTTTTCGACAGGCTGTCTTAATAATTGCTCTGCCATCGCAAAGATGTAGGTCAATCTCTGGTGGGTTTGGAATGTTTTGCGATGAGAGCGCGTATCAAAAGCGATCCTTTTGCCCTCCGCGCTGACCTGCACCAGCTGTGCCAGCGCGTCCGCGTCGCTTAGCGCGGCTTGCAGTAGTTCCGGATTGGCTTCCAGGTCGCGCCGCACTTCCCCTTCAGTTCCAAACAGCCGTTCGACCCGCTTTTCGAGCGCGTCTGTGATCTGGCTGTCAATCTTTTGCCGCACTTCCGCCCATGGAAGCTGCGCCAGTTCGATGGGTTTCATTGCCCAGTTATCGCCAAAGCGTTTTTCCAGCGTCAGGAGGATGCGCCGGACAGTTGTTAAGGTCACGCTGGTTCTCAAAGCTTCCTTCAGCGGCGCTTTCATGCTCATGGGGTCTTCCATGAAGCTGCGCTGCTGGGCAGGCGCCATCTTTACCGGGGTCTGCACGATCTCCCCAATTTCGACTGCCAGGTCATGCTGTTCGCTTGGGTCGAAGCTTTCGAGGTAGGCATCCAGTATTTCACTGCGTTCTGCCAGCTGGGTCTTCATGCTTTGCTCGCTGCGTTCGAAGAGCAAGCCTGCCCCCTCGCGGATGTGCTCATTCTCAGTCAACACTGCATTTTTAGCCAACGCTACAAGTTTTTCGACCAGGGCGCTTTCATCCTGCGGAGTGCCCAGGTTTTCCATCACCATCTTCAAAGAGTAACTCGGATAGCTGCCAAACTCCGTCTGGATGGTCGGCTGGACATCCTCCAGGAAGCCCAAAAGCTTCCAGGGACCTTCTTTGTCTTCAAGACCAGTGCGGATCCTGGCACCAAGCTCGGTGATCAGCATCTCGCTTACATCTTCATGCAGATCGTCCTTGGTAAAGATCTTATCCCGCTGGCTGTAAATGCGGTTTCTCTGCGCGTTGAGCACATCATCATATTCCAGCAGATGCTTGCGTACGTCAAAGTTTGCGCCTTCCACGCGGGTCTGAGATTGCTCAACCAACTTGTTCACCAGGGATATCTCGATCGGCATGTTCTCGTCGATCTTGAAGCGCGTCAGCAGACCTTCCATCTGCTGCCCACCAAACATCCGCATCAGTTCATCGTCCAACGCCAGGTAGAAGCGCGAAGAGCCAGGGTCTCCCTGCCTGCCAGCGCGACCGCGCAGCTGGTTGTCAATCCGCCTTGCTTCGTGCCGTTCCGAGCCGACCACATGCAAGCCGCCCAGTTCCCGCACCTTAGCCATGTTATCCATGTACACCAGGAAGCCATCCACTGCTTCCTGCTGGCTCTCATCGAGCTCCGCATCCAGCGTCTTCACCGCTTGCAATCGCTCCTGCATGGTCATGTTGTAGGGATCGGTTGGGGTTTTCTCCACCAGCACCTGGTTCACGCGTGAGAGTAAGCTTTCAGAAAGCTCACCGCCCAGCTTGATATCCACACCGCGACCAGCCATGTTGGTAGCAATCGTGACAGCCCCAAAAGCGCCAGCGCCGGCGATGATGAGCGACTCTTCCGTGTGCTTGCGCGCGTTCAGCACCTGGTGCGGGACGCCGCTATCGAACAAATCTTTCAGACGATCCCAGTCTTTTTCCTCCAGGCGAAGCAGAGCCAGCAGGTTCGCCTTATTGCTTTCATCCGCCAGGTCGACCGTGGTCATTCCATTTTGTGTGGCAAGTCGGCGAAGTTCCGGCATGCGCAGTTTGTCCAAGGGTTCAGCCAGAACCCTCAGTTCGGGTTGGTCGACAAAATCGGCTTCATTCAGGTTTTTTGTTTTGAACCATGCCTGCCGGATCAGCTTCACCTGCAGCATGCGGCGCACCATATCCGAGCTCAATCGCTCAGAAAGGCGCTCGGAATTCTCCACGGAGGTCGTGCCCACCAGTTGTGGTCTCCCGATCACATGGTAGCGGATGATCTCCAGCACGATCGCGCGCACTTTGCCTTCGGTGGTGCGATAAATTACATCCGGGTAATCCTTGCGTTTAAAAAACAACGGTTTCTTACGCTGATCGGATTCGGCATAATAATAGGTAAATTTGTAGCCTTCTTCGTCCTTGGCTTCTTCATCGTTCAGTCCCGATTCCGGGCGCATAGCCTGGTATTCGAGGTTGGTCGGGATCGAAAGCACATCCAAACCATAGATGCGGAAGAACTCTTCTTTCTCGGTGAGGGCAGTACCAGTCATGCCCGCCAGTTTTTTGTACATGCGGAAGTAGTTCTGGATGGTGATGGTGGCATGCGTGATATTTTCCGCCTGCACCCTCACGCCTTCCTTGGCTTCCACCGCCTGGTGCAATCCGTCTGACCAGCGCCTTCCGGGCATCATGCGGCCGGTGAACTCATCCACGATAATGACTTCACCGTTCTGGACAATGTACTCCTTATCCCGGCGGAACAAGAATCTGGCTCGCAAGGATTGCTCCAGGAAGCCCATCAGGCGGGCTTGTTCGGGCTTGATATCTTCAGGTCTCTCAGGGTCCGAAAGCGGCTCGCCCAGCATCTCTTCCACGTGCCCAATACCAACCTCGGTCAGGCTAACGATTTGGTCTTTTTCTGCTACTTCATAATCTTCAGGGTTTAAAGCCCTGACAATTTGTGCCATGCGGATGTAATTCTCGGAGTCTTCATGCGAAGGACCCGAAATGATCAACGGAGTACGCGCCTCGTCGATCAGGATGTTGTCGACCTCGTCGATGATGGCGAAGTGATGCCCACGCTGAACGCGCTGATCCCAACGCATCGTGATGTTGTCGCGCAGGTAGTCGAAGCCAAACTCGCTGTTGGTTCCATACGTGATATCAGCCAGGTAGGCTTGCTTGCGCGGCACCGGTCTGAGCAGATCGGTAGCTTCGGCTAATGATCTCTCACTGGGATCAAAGATGAAAGCCCGGTCGTTGCCTTCCGCGCTGCCCGCGGACTGGAGCACGCCCACGCTCAAACCCAGCATGCCAAATATCGCGCCCATCCAGCGTCCGTCGCGCCTGGCCAGGTAATCGTTGACGGTGATCAGGTGGGCGCCTTTGCCTTCCAGCGCGTTGAGGTAAAGCGGCAAGGTTGCGGATAAGGTCTTACCCTCTCCGGTTCGCAGCTCTGAGATGCCACCTTCATGCAAATTAATGCCGCAGATCAGCTGCACGTCATAGTGGCGCTGCCCCAAAACGCGTTTGCCGGCTTCGCGCACGGTCGCGAAGGCTTCCGGGAGGAGATTGTCAAGCGACTCGCCATTCGCCAGGCGAGCTTTATATTCGAGCGTCTTGGCCCCAAGTTCCGTGTCGCTCAGCTTTTCGAATTGCGCTTCGAGCGCGTTGATCTGGTCTACGACCGTGACCAGTTTATCTATTTTCTTTCTATGCGGATCTCCTTTGAAGATCTGCCCAATTTTTTTGAACATAAGTTATTCCCTGTAAACCGTTGTTTTGTAGATTTTACACAACCAGACCGCCTCTTTTGGCAGCCTGTAATGGGTGATTATAGCATACAGCCTGCGCGAAGGCTTTCAAGCAGCGATACGGCGAGGGTTATGGCCGGGTTGAACACCCAACGCGACCTATCGCTAACGCATGAATCCAAAATCGGAGGGAGTGAACTGTTTAGACAAGTATGATTGTTTACACATTATCAAGGGTGATTGTTTACATGTT
>CAYSVX010000026.1:0-23666 GCA_964434665.1 uncultured Anaerolineaceae bacterium | reverse complement strand
CCAACCACAAATTCCGCGACCGATCCGGCGAGATCCTGTTCATTGATGCCCGCAATCTGGGCAGCATGATCACCCGCCGCAACAAGATAATGACTGATGAAGACATCGCCAAAATCGCTGGCACTTACCATGCCTGGCGTGGTGAAGGTGGCGTTTACGAAGACACTCCTGGGTTCTGCAAAGCTGCCACCCTGGATGAGGTCCAGCAGTATGGCTACGTCCTCATGCCCGGGCGTTACGTGGGCATGGAAGAAGCCGAAGATGATGGTGTGTCTTTTGAGGAGAAGATGGCAGAACTGACCGAACAACTGGCAGAACAATTTACCAAAGGCATTGAGCTCCAGGAACGCATCCGTGAGAATTTGAAGGGGATTGGTTATGAGTTCTGAAGTTTGGAGAGATTGTGAATTAGGGGAAATAGCTAAAGTAAAGGGCGGAAAACGCCTGCCCAAAGGTTTGAGTCTGCAAGAAAGTGAAAACGCCCACCCATACATCAGAGTGTCTGATATGGGAAATAAAACGGTTGATAGTTCTAAATTACTCTACGTTCCCGACAAGATTTTCCCGTCAATTTCACAATATATAGTACGCGATGGAGATATTATCCTATCAATAGTCGGAACAATCGGATTAGTCACAAGAATTACATCTGACCTAGATTATGCTAGTTTGACTGAAAATTGTGTAAAAATCACTAATCTTGACGGTATTTTAGATGAATATCTTTACTATTATCTGATATCCGAGAAATGTCAAAATGAAATAAAGAGTAAGACGGTTGGAACAACGCAACCCAAGCTTCCAATATACAACATCGTGTCGTTGCACATATCAGTTCCACCAGTATCTTCCCAACACAAAATCGCTGATATCCTCTCATCATTGGATGAGAAGATTGAGCTCAACCGCCAGACCAACGCCACCCTCGAAGCCATCGCCCAGGCAATTTTTAAGGAATGGTTTGTCGACTTCAACTACCCCGGCGCCACCGGCGAACTGGTCGATAGCGAATTGGGTCTGATCCCAAAAGGTTGGAGCATAAAACCTCTGGACGAGATTGCTGATTTCCTAAACGGGCTAGCCCTTCAAAAGTTCCCTCCTGAAAATGAGACGGAATATCTACCAGTCATCAAAATCAGAGAACTTAGAAATGGGGTGACTGAATCGTCAGATCGAGCATCGCGTAAGCTTCCTGACAAATACATTGTTAAGGATGGCGATCTGTTGTTTTCTTGGTCAGGATCGCTAGAGGTGAAGTTTTGGGTTGGAGGTGAGGGCGCATTAAATCAACACCTCTTTAAAGTCACGTCAAAAGATTACCCACTTTGGTTTTGCTATCATTGGATTTTGCATCATCTTACCAATTTTCGAAATATTGCTGAAGAAAAAACAACAACAATGGGGCACATAAAACGGGAACATCTTACCAAGGCCCTTTGTTCAGTTCCAGACAGCTTAGGTACACTTGAAGGCCTCCTTTCGTTATTACATAAAAAAATGATGATCCTTAATGAGGAGACCAATACACTGATAAAAATACGCGATTCTCTGCTTCCCAAATTAATGAGACCAAGAATTAGGGAGTAACCATGAAGTTTACAATTTACCTTTTCAAAGAATCTGTTAAATCTTCTGAAGATGCCTTTAATGCGGGAAAGCTAGTTGGAGAAAATAGTTATAAAAAACTAGCACCAAAAACGCAGCTTCCTTTTTCATGTGAAGCCTATTTACAACAGCAAAATGAGTCGATTCCGAGTTGGGCGGAAACTGCAGGTGAATATTTTCAGTTAGGTAATATCAAGTTGAAGAATGTTAGCAACTCTTTGGTGATTCTTGTTAAAGTGACTGAGAGACTGTTTGCTCTAACACACGGATATGGGCATACGGCACTAAACAAGAATCAGTTAGAACGCGACTTCGGCTTGAAGGTAGTGCTAAATGAAATTAACCCGTCAGCTTTCCGATCCGTTGTTTCCAGGAACATTGATACAAGCACAAAACAAACTCAAGTAGCGACAAATAGAAACAGTAAGATCTATGATTTCAAGTTTCAACTAGATTCTGATTTGTTAAGAACTGTTTCAGGATTGCCTTTAGACAAGGATTTAGGTGTCATGATTTCTGGTTCTGATTCATTAACCATTCAATCAAAATTAGATCTGTCAAAATTGGGTGAGATTTGTGAAAAGCTACTAGAATCATTCAAAAAGGATTCATATAAAGAAAGGTTTCCATTCATCGACCAGCGAAGAGAAGTTAGAGAAGACGGACTCTTATCAGAGCTTAATCAATTGGTTGATGAAGCATCATCTACTAGTAATAATGATGATTCCATATTTTTTGCCAATCCTGAATTAAGCGAAATTGGAGACATATCTCATTACAAACTCGAATACAACAAAGCTGAAACTACCCTAGAATCAATTGACTCGGATGTCCTACTCTCGGTGTTAAGACGATCCTTTACCCCACCTATCGACATCAGAGATGTGTTGGTTATTGCTTATAACTCAAACAATGAACAAGTGGGACAAAAAGCTACGTTGTTCGATTATGTTGTTTATGAGACAAAGCTTAAAAATTGCAATTATGTCCTAATATTAGGCCGATGGTATGAAATAGACAAAACTTTTTATGAGGAAGTGAATAGTTTTGTTAAGAAGATCGAGGATGTTACCGATTCTTCGTATTTGCCAGCTATGAACCCAAAAGAAGAGGAAGGGGTTTACAACCTTAGGGTAGCAAAACTGAAATCTTACCTTTGTCTAGATAAAAAAGACTTTCCACTCAAGGGCCATGATCAGGTTGAAGTGGCAGATCTACTAACACCTGATCTTGATTTTATCTGTGTCAAGAAACACACCAGATCATCGACCTTAAGCCATTTGTTCAACCAAGGCACAGTATCAGCAAAACTACATAACCGAGTCCTTGATTACAGAGATTTTATCTGTAAAAAGATTGCAACTTCAGGTATCAGTATTAATTACACGAATGAGGTTAACAACAGCAAAATCCGATATGTCTATGCAATCGCCACAAACAAAAAAGGCGCAATTGCGGACGCATTACCGTTTTTCAGTAAAGTAAACCTAATGCAAGCGACAAACGTTATGCGTGAATTGGGTTGTAGAGTTTCGGTTGCGAAGATTGAACAACTTAAAGATTAAACATCACCTTCTCTTATTTCCACCACCAAAACCCTTTGGTTTAAATGGGCATTAGTATTGCCATCGGAGCGTATTGCCATACGCCCCTACGAGGTATGATTAACCACAATGAACGTTCCCGACCATAAAACCCCCGATCTCCACCACCGCCGTTCCATCCGGTTGAAGGAATATGATTATTCCCAGGCTGGCGCGTATTTCATCACCATTTGCACGCACCAACGCGAAAATCTTTTCGGGAAAATTGTGGATGGAGAAATGAAATTAAATGAATTTGGGCAAATCGCGCACGAAGAATGGCATAAAACCGCCTTGATCCGGGGTGAAATTGATTTGGATGAGTTTGTGATCATGCCCAACCATTTTCACGGAATCGTCATAATCCACGAACCCGTACGGGCGTATCACAACAAAATCGTACGGGCGTATGGCCATACGCCCCTACCAACGCCAAACCCCGCAAAATTTGAATCGCCCTCGAGGACCCTGGGTGCGATGGTGCGCGGGTTTAAATCCGCTGTTACGACGCAAATAAATCAAAAACGCTGCACACCTGGCAATCCCGTCTGGCAACGTAATTACTGGGAGCACATTATCCGTGATGAAAAAGATCTATACAACGCCCAGGCTTACATTTTGAACAACCCGATCCAATGGGAAAACGATGAATTGCATTCAAGGGGTACGAAATGATCCTGAATGAATCTGAAATCGAACAAACCGCGCTTGACTTGCTGAAAGAGCTGAATGGCTACCAGGTGGCTTATGGTCCTGACCTGGCTGACGGGATTGATAAAGAACGCGAGCTAACAGATGTTCTGCTCACCAGGCGGGTCAAAGATGCCATTGACCGCATCAATCCCCACGTCCCAGCCTCTGCGAGGGAAGACGCCTTCAAACAGGTGTTGCGGCTTCCAGTGGGTCAGCTGATCGACAAGAACGAATACTTCCACGACCTGTTGATCAACGGGGTGGATGTTAAATTTGGCATAGGGGACGGCAAGAGCCGCACCGATAAAGTCTGGTTGATCGACTGGAAAGACCCTGAAGGACCCAACAACGAATTCCTGGCGGTCAATCAATTCACTTTGGTGGACACTTCCGGCATCCACACCTCCATCCAGGAAAATCGCCGCCCGGATATCGTTCTGTTCATCAATGGACTGCCATTGGTAGTCTTTGAACTAAAGAACGCGGTGGACGAGCAAGCCAACCTCGAAAAAGCTTTCAACCAGCTGCTCACCTATCATACCGTCATTCCCTCGCTTTTCCCTTACAACACGTTTGAGGTAATCAGTGACGGGTGGTCGGCAGCCGCCGGCACGATCAGCAGCGATTACAACCGTTTCATGCAATGGAAAAGCGTTGATGGCAACTTGGTGGTTGATTCAGGCAGAGAATCTGAACTGCAACCCCTGATCCAGGGCATGCTGAACAAGCACACCTTGCTGGACCTCGTGCGCCATTTCCTGGTATTCGAACGAACACGTGAAGGGACGATCAAGAAACTGGCTGCATATCACCAGTATTTTGCGGTCAATAAGGCCATTGATTCGACCTTGCGTGCGTCCGCGCAAGTGGAAGGGAAGCTGTATGCCCGTCACCATCCAGCCGACTACGGGTTACCCAGTGTTCATGAACAACAGAGTGGAGATAAACGCGGAGGAGTGGTCTGGCATACCCAAGGCAGCGGCAAGAGCCTGTCGATGGTTTTTTATACCGGCAAATTGGTGTTGGAACCTGCCATGAGCAACCCAACCATTGTGGTTTTAACTGACCGCAATGATCTTGATCAGCAATTGTTCGACACTTTTGCTGCCTGCCAGCAACTGCTCCGGCAGGCACCTGTGCAGGCTGAAAGCCGTGAACACCTGCGGGAATTGCTCCAGGTGGTTTCGGGTGGGATCGTGTTCACTACCATCCAAAAGTTCTTCCCCGAGAATGGCGACCAGGCATTCCCAACGCTGACCGAACGGCGAAATGTGGTCGTGATTGCCGATGAAGCACACCGCAGCCAGTATGACTTCATTGATGGTTTCGCCAGGCATATGCGGGACGCTCTACCCAATGCCACTTTTATCGGCTTTACCGGCACACCTATCGAGAAAGAAGATAAGAACACCCAGGCAGTCTTTGGCAATTATGTGGATATTTATGACATTCAACAGGCAGTTGAAGATGGGGCGACCGTGCCAATTTATTACGAAAGCCGCCTGGCGAAAATCTCGTTATCCGAGGTGGACCAGAAAGTGCTTGACCAACGGATTGATGAGATAGCCGAAAATGAGGAGTTGAGCGACAAGCAAAAGAACTATGCTAAATGGGCAAGCAAGGAAGCCGTAGTTGGTTCCGCACCTCGTTTGCGGCAAGTGGCTGCGGATATCGTGGGGCATTTCGAAGCCAGGCGGGTATCTACTGGCGGCAAGGGCATGATCGTGTGCATGAGCCGGCGCATTTGCGTGGAGCTTTACGACGAAATTGTGCGGCTGCGACCAGATTGGCACCACCCGGCTGATGCGGAAGGTAAGATCAAGATCGTCATGACCGGATCCGCCAGTGACCCGGTGGAATGGCAGGAACACATTCGAAATAAGGAACGCCGCAAGCAGATCGGTTACCGCCTGCGGAATGACCAGGACGACCTGCAGCTGCTGATCGTACGGGATATGTTCCTGACCGGATTCGATGCCCCGCCACTGGATACGATGTATATCGACAAGCCCATGAACGGGCACACCCTGATGCAGGCGATAGCACGGGTTAATCGGGTCTTTGGTGAGAAGACTGGTGGGTTGATCGTGGACTATATCGGCATAGCCCAGGACTTAAAAACGGCTCTGGCGGTGTATACCGAAGGGCAAGGCAGAGGTGAGATCGCTCTGGACCAGGAAGCGGCAGTCAAAATCATGCTGCGTGAATTTGAGATTGTGCGGGATATGTTTGGCAGGTTCGAATACCGCCGCTATTTCACGCTTCCACCTGCGCAGAAACTTAATTTCATCCTTGATGCCGCCAACCACATCGCGTCTTTGAGCGACATCCAGCAAGGCGACAAACTGCTAACCGGCACAGATCGCTTCAAAGAAAACCTGCTGCGCCTGCGTAAAGCTTATGGATTGGCAGTGCCACATCCTAAGGCGCTTGAAATCAGGGACGACCTGGCTTTCTTCCTGGCAATTAAAGCTCGTTTTGAGAAGTTTGAACGCTCGGGTCAGAAGCGCACCTACTCCCAGATCGAGGCGGAAATCCGCCGAATCGTCAACGATGCCATCATCTCGGAGGAGGTGGTGGATATCTTTGACGCGGTGGGGATCCGCAAGCCCGATATCTCCATCCTTTCAGATGAGTTCCTGGCGGAAATCCAGGGCATGGAGCACAAGAACATTGCTCTGGAACTGTTGAAGAAGCTTTTGGCAGATGAGATCAAAATTCGCGGCAGAATGAATGTCACCCAGGAACGGAAATTCTCCGAAATTCTGGCGGAAGCGGTAAAGCGCTACCAGAACGGGTTGATCGACTCAGTCAGGATGATCGAGGAACTGATCCAACTGGCTCAGGAAATCCGCCAGGCCGATCAGCGTGGTGAAGACCTGGGATTACAGCCGGATGAACTGGCGTTTTACGACGCCCTGGCAGACAACCCTAACGCGGAAACTTTGCTGGGAGACGATATTTTGCGTCAGATTGCGGTGGAATTGACCGAGAGCGTGCGTAAAAACGCCACTATCGACTGGCAATTGAAGGAGAGCGTACAGGCAAAATTGCGCGTGTTGGTAAAACGCCTCCTGCGGAAGTACAAATACCCGCCTGATGACCCTGCAACCCGGGAGTACACCGTTTCAGTCAACAAAGTGCTTGATCAAGCCAGCAAGTTGGCTGACTACTGGACGGGTTGATCTATAAACAACTGCTCATTGCGGGAGAAGGCAATGGTTCGCCCTACGGTAAAATTTGAGAAAGTGCAATAATGACACAGCAAAAAACCTTGCACTTTTGCACTTTCTCCCCCACCCTTAGTTCTTTCATGGTGTCCTCACCATGAAAGGCGTCTGACCGTCAGGTCTCCAACAAAGTTCAACGTGTATCGAAAACCGAAGCCTGATTTCACCCTGGAGAGAAGAACCCCAGGGCAGGTCTGCGAAACCCGGCTTACGAAAAGAAAACAAAATTGTCGGTTTAGCGTAAGGTAAATGATCTCGCCGATGGAGGAATCAAACCTCCAACCAACCCACCAAATGAACGCCTGAGCAGCGGTATAATCGTGTCATTATGGAAGAACTGATCGTTGCCCTGCACATGCACACTGTCTATTCAGACGGAAGCGGCAAGCATGCCGACCTGGCTGCCGCGGGGTTGAAGGCTGGCGTGGACGTTTTGATCGTGACGGATCATAACGTGCTGGTAAACGACGTAGAAGGCTACACGCAGGAAGGAAAGCGCCGGCTCCTGTTGCTTGCCGGTGAGGAGGTGCACGACCGCACATCCGCTGTTGGCGGTAATCACATGCTGATCTTCGGGCACAATCTTGAGCTGTCGCGTTTTGCATCCAACCGCCAGCAGCTGATTGACCAGGCACGCTCCGCTGGCGCGCTAACTTTCCTGGCGCATCCTATTGATGACCCCTTAGCGCTTTTCCACGAGAAGTCCTTCAATTGGACTGATTGGGAGGTGAAAGGGTTTACCGGCATTGAATTGTGGAATCAGATGAGCGAGTTTAAAACCCGCTCCCAGACCCTGCCCAAAGCTGCATTGCACGCGCTCTTCCCGGGATTCATGATGCTTGGCCCCCTGGAACGAACACTCAAGCTGTGGGACGAGCTGCTGTTGACGCGCAAGCATCCGGTGGTGGGTGTGGCGGGGGTGGACGCGCACGCGCACACCTATCCCGCGGGACCATTCAAGGTGCAGGTGTACCCATACGAGACGCTGTTCCGCTCGATCACGACCCACATCATCACGCCCAAAGCCCTGAGCGGCGAGATCAACTCGGACAGGCGCATGGTGTATGAGGCGCTGGCTGCAGGGCGTTGCTTTTGCGCCAATGACCTGCCGCACCCGACCCGGGGGTTTCGCTTCACGTGCAATAACAACGACGGCACTTTCTGGATGGGTGACCGCGTGGATGCGGACGCGGGGCTGACCTTCCAGGTGCGATCGCCGATCCGGGCGCACATTCGGTTGCTGAAGGATGGGCAGGTGGTGCTGGAGGCTCGGGACCGGGAGGTGTTGACGCACCTCACGAAGGAGCCCGGGATTTACCGCACAGAGGTGTATATCGATTACCGCGGGCGCCATCGGGGGTGGATCTTTAGCAATCCAATTTATGCGGTTTGAGGCAGTAATCAGGCAAAAAAGGTCTCCTGAGTTATCCTCGTAAGTGCCTCGAAGCTTTGCTTAGTCCGATTGTTTTCATTATCTCACGCTCGATTTTTATGCTTATTGAAACAAATATGGGTCCCACCCCCTTTTATTCCCCCTCCCATCGAGCCGCGATATGCTTTTTAATCATTCCTGAACGTAATCTCGCGGCTCTGGAGGAGGCCAGGGTCATTGTGAGTATGCAGCGCCAATCGTGCCCCTGCAAGGTCTTAGCCGAGTACGATTTTTGCTACCATTTGTGACGTCAGGTTCACCTGCGGAACCTGACCTACACAAAGGTCTCTTTTTAATCCTGCCATTCATTCTCCCATTCGCGAGGACGGGAAGAAGATGCGGTTACCTTGTTTAAAGTACACCGGCAAAATGGCGCCTGTCTTTTCATTGGTATAATTTCAGCGTGGCTGCTATGCAGAATTTTTTAGCGTTGATTGAAAGCAAAATTCAAGCCCTGCTTGAAGGGACGTTGGACAGGCTGCTCTACCCTGGGGCGGCGGTTTCGCTCAGCAGCCAGCTCGTCCGGATGATTGACGAGAAGATCCTGGCGCAAACGGACACACGCAACAAATTCGCACCCGATTTGATCACACTGTTTGTCTCTCCAGAAAAGTGGGATGCCTGGCAGGAAACCATCCCCACGCTGAACCAGGTTGCCAGCGAAGTGGAAGCCACCTGGCTCGAACAGGGTTATCAGTTTAGAGTTCCGCTCCGGATTCAACTGGCGCAAAACGCCAGCCTGGCAGTTGACGCGGTAGAAATTTCCACGGCTCTGACGCTCCCATCCGCGGACACCTCAAAAACTGCTCTGCAACTTACGGTTCCTGAATCGTTAGCTGACCCAGTCAGACCGGAGCACGCGTATTTCATCATTAACGGCAAGGAACAGCACTATCTGACCAAGACCATCATCAAAATCGGGCGGCGGAGCAACAGCGATATTCAACTTGACGACCCCATGGTTTCGCGGGATCATGTGCAGCTAAGGGCAAAAAATGGCCGTTATTTGCTTTTCGATCTTAGTTCAACCGGCGGGACTTTTGTCAATAACCAGCCTGTTAAAACCGCCACGCTCAAGCCTGGCGATGTGATCCGGATC
The DNA here is from genome assembly GCA_964434665.1 of uncultured Anaerolineaceae bacterium. Taxonomy (GTDB): domain Bacteria; phylum Chloroflexota; class Anaerolineae; order Anaerolineales; family Anaerolineaceae; genus Mesolinea. The sequence continues at coordinate 14,024 of CAYSVX010000026.1, read as the reverse complement.
GGTAAGACACTGCTTATCTATAACCAGGATGTGCCCGGGACGGGTTTAAATCCGACCAAAATCATAGCTACGGAGGAGTGAAATGTCTGCCACAGTCGGTCTGATCCTGCGCGCACTTTTCCTGGCTTTTCTATATGCCTTTTTGATCCTCGCGATGTGGATGTTGTGGCGCAGCGTGGTTTCGAAGCAAGCCAACCATGGAAATCTGCCGATCCCAGGCCTGACCTTATCTTCCAGCATGACCGCCGAACCACTGGCGCAGACCTTCGCCGGCACGGAGGTGCTGATTGGCCGCAGCCTGGATTGTGATTTTGTGCTTGAGGATTCAACCGTTTCTTCCAGGCATGCCCGCTTATTCTACAACCTGAATCAATGGTGGTTCGAGGACCTTAAGTCAACAAATGGTTCTTACCTGGATGGAATCCGCGTAGAGGAGCCAATTGTTGTGAAAGATAACGACGAGATCTTTTGCGGCGACGCAATTTTTAAAATTACCATCAAACCAATTGAACAAGAAGAGAGGCGAAAATGACAGAAGAGTTTGCATTCGGGATCATCGGAGGATCAGGACTATATGGCTTTAATGGCTTGCAGAACGTGGAGACGATTGAAGTGGATACTCCTTTTGGCAAACCATCCTCACCCATCGTGATTGGCGAAGTGAAGGGCAAAAAACTGGCTTTTCTGGCACGCCACGGATATGGACATGTCCTTTTACCTTCTGAGGTGAATTACCGTGCGAATATCTATGCTTTCAAAGAACTGGGCATTGGCAAGATCATCAGCGTAAGCGCTGTGGGTTCCCTAAGGGAGGATTACGCCCCCGGGCATATTGTTGTTCCAGACCAGATTTTTGACTTCACCAAAGACCGAAAACGCAGTTTTTTTGGCGATGGGATTGTTGCCCATATCAGCACAGCCGAGCCATTCTGCCCCAAACTGAGTGCGCAACTCCTGAGAGCTTTACAGGAACAGGAAGTCGTGGTGCACAATGGCGGCGCTTATATCACCATCGAAGGACCGCGCTTTTCGACGCGGGGCGAGTCGAACACTTTTCGCAGTTGGGGAATGTCTTTGGTGGGGATGACAGCCTCTCCTGAGGTATTCCTGGCACGCGAGGCAGAAATCTGCTATGCCACAATGGCGCACGTAACAGATTACGACTGCTGGCATATCTCCGAAGAGCCGGTCACGGTTGAAATGGTGATAAACACCCTTTCCCACAACACAGCAGTGGCGCAAAACACCCTGGTCCGCCTGGTGGATCTGGTATCCGAGGAGGGCGGCACTGAATCCTGCGAGTGTGATCACGCGCTGCAAAATGCCATCATGACCAATCCCGCGAAAATCAACCCGGAAACCAAATCCAGGCTCAGCCGCCTGGTTGATAAGTATCTCGGATAATCTTGTCTGCCAAAGCCGCGACCCGACCCCATTCAAAACAGCCCAGGCTGCTCGTGCTGGCGGTGCTATTCCTGTTTTTTCAAACAGCTGCGCTCTCGCTGGCGGGTAGCACGAGGCTGCGTTCTGATATACTGCAGCCTGATTGGATGGTTTTTTTGCCCTATTTTGTCTGGTTGGGCGGAATTCTGGTGCTCAGTAAAGCTGTCAGGCGCAAACTGCCAAACCGGGATCCGTGGATTTTTCCAACCTTCGCGGCTTTAGTCGGTTGGGGTTTACTCACCGTTTGGCGGCTCTCGCCAAGCCTTGGACTCAAACAGCTTGGTTGGTATTTGGTAGGTTGTTGCTTGTTTTGGCTCGGCTTGAACACCAATCGCCTTAGCCGTTTATTGAAGCGCTACAAATATGTTTGGCTGTTGATCGGATTGATGCTGATTGGTCTGACATTCTTCATCGGCGTAAATCCGACAGGCGCAGGTCCGCAATTGTGGCTTCAGGCGCTCGGGTTCTACTTTCAACCATCTGAGCCTTTGAAGCTCCTGATAATTGTTTACCTCGCAGCCTTTTTCGCTGACCAGATCAAGCCCAACATCACACTGCTGGGTTCGGTTTTTCCAACGCTGATAGTGGCGGCGGCTGCAGGTGTTTTATTGATCGGTCAGAGGGATCTCGGTACAGCAAGTTTGTTCGTCTGCCTCTATATATTTATGCTGACGGTGACCACCCAAAAGCGCCGTTTCTTGTGGCTTATCCCCCTGGCTGGCATTGCAGCGGGGGTGATCGGCTACTTTGTGTTTGATGTTGTAAAAACCCGGATCGATATTTGGCTTGACCCCTGGGCACAGGCATCAGGGAACGCCTGGCAGCTGGTGCAAGCCCAAATCGCGGTAGCTGCGGGCGGATTGGTGGGAACAGGACCCGGGTTGGGCAGCCCTCTGTTCATCCCGGTGGCGGTCTCGGATTTCGTTTTCCCAGCCGTAGCGGAAGAAGCAGGCTTGTTGGGCAGCTCGGCTCTGATCCTCTTGATGCTGATCCTGGTCGTTCGCGGCATCAGCATCGCCCAATCCACGAAAACTACATTTGGGCGTTACCTGGCTTTCGGAGTCGCAGTCTATTTTGGGCTGCAGACCTTTTTCATTGTCGGGGGCAATCTGGGATTGCTGCCATTAACTGGCGTAACATTCCCCTTCCTTTCCTACGGCGGCTCATCGCTCGTCACAAATCTGATCGCGGTAATGCTGCTGCTCAAAATCAGTTCAGAGCTTGCCACAGAACCCCTGGCTGAACCTGTGCGCCGACCATACCGTTGGGTGGCGGCAATCTTTCTGATCTTGTTCAGCGTGGTGATAGCTGCCAATAGTTGGCTCGCGATCTTGAAACGGGATGAATTGCTGGCAAAACCTGAAAATCCACGCTGGGCGGTCTACGACCTCTACTCTCCGAGGGGCAGGATCCTGAGCCAGGCGGGAGAGGAACTGGCAGTGACCACAGGTGAGGCTGGCAGTTACGAAAGAAAAGTCCTCGTTCCTTCCTTGAGCAACACAATTGGATATACGAGCGGTCTGTATGGACAGGACGGCTTGGAATTGAGCCAGTATCAGTGGTTGAGAGGGTACTCGGGGAGAAGTTACGACACTATCTGGAAGTACCAACTATTCTACAATCAACCTCCTCCAGGTGTGGACATCAAGCTAAACATCAATTCATCCTTGCAATCCACCGCCGATGCCTTGTTGGGTGATGAAAAAGGCGCGGTCGTGCTGTTGAACGCGACCACAGGTGAAATCTACGCATTGGCTTCACACCCTTACTATGACGCCAATACCCTCGCGGATAATTGGGAGCAGTTGCGCCAGGATGCAAACGCCCCGCTGGTAAACCGAACTACGCAGGCAACCTATCCCTTGGGAACATTGGTAAACAGCTTGGGGCTTGCCGCGTATTACAATCAGCCGCAAGCCGCTGAAGGGGCTTTACCAGCGGCAGCCGGAGGACAGGACGAGTACTGCCAGGCAGCCAGCGAGGCTTATGGCGAGGAATTGAGCGGTTACCAAAGCGGCTGCGAACTGGCAGCTTTAGCTCTGATCCAAAACCTCGATCCTGTCGTATTCCTGGATCATTTGGAAGCGTTTGGCCTATTCACCGCGCCTGATTTTTCACTGCGCACAATCGCGCCTGGCGAAAAACCAGACCCTGCCGTCATCGAAACAAAGCCGATGAGCGCGCTCGAAATCCAGGCAACCCCACTGCAGATGGCGTTGATCGCGGCAAGTATCACCAATGACGGGTTATTACCCTCCCCACGGTTGCGCAACACCTACCTCGCGGAAGATGGTCAGTGGATACCCTTCAGGGAAGGCGACATTCCAGTTCGGGTGGTTGAATCGAGGGCAATGGACCGACTGAGGACAAGCTTGATCGGAGATGATCCGGCTTTTTGGTTCCAGAGCGGGCACGCCCTCACGCGGGATGGTCAGATCCTCACCTGGTACATAGGCGGGACAACCGAGGATTGGGTTGCCACGCCGCTGGCGATCGCTGTAGCTATAGAATCAAACGCTCCCGACCTTGCACAAGAAATCGGGAGCAGTCTGTTGAGTTTATTCGCGACTGAGTAAGCTTTAGCGGATCCGCAGGAACTTGCGACGCCCAACCTGGAGTACGCTGTCTGGATCCGGCTTGCAGGTGGGGTCATTCACTGTGACACCGTTGACCTTCACACCCATCTGATCAATCAGGCGGCGGGCTTCACTTCGGGTGCCAGCCAATTTTTGCCCCACCATTATGTCGAGCAAGGTCTCTTCCGCCCCTGGACGGTACTCGGGCATATCTTCCGGAGTGTCGCCTTTTTGAAACATTTGGACAAACTGAGCCTGGGCATTCTCAGCTGCTTCAACGCCATAGAAAACGGTGGTGATGCCAAAAGCAAGCTGCATTTTTGCGTCGCGCGGGTGCAAGCTGCTGGTGGCTAAGCCAGCCTTGAAGCGGGTAAGTTGCTCGGGGGACCACTCGGTGGCAAGCTCGGCATAGGCCGGCATGGCCTTGTCCGGGATGCTCATAACCTTGCCGTACATATCAGCGGCATTGGTGTTGAGCGGGATGTGGTTGCCCAGGGATTTGCTCATCCGGACTTCGCCGTCGGTACCTGGTAGAATGCCAAGAATGATCCCAATATTGGGTTTCTTTCCCAGCGATGCCATGACCTTACGGGATGCGGTAATGATGTTAAACAACTGGTCCGACCCACCTACCTGGACATCTGCATCGAGGTGGTAGGCATCGTAGCCCTGCATGATCGCGTAGAAGAATTCGTGCAGGTAGATCGGCTCGCTTTTATCCCAACGATTGTGGAAGTTATCGCGAGTCAGGAACTGCTGGACGGTGAAGTTGGAAGCCAGTCCGATGAATTCAGCCATGGTGAGTTTCCGGAGCCACTGATCGTTATACACCACCTGGGTACGCTCGCGATCGAGGATTCGGAAGGCTTGCTCGGCATAAGTACGCGCGTTTTCCATGACCTTTTCCTCGCTCAAATGCGGACGAAGTTTATCCTTATCGGAAGGGTCGCCAATCATGGAGGTGTAAGTGCCGATCACGAAGAAGACTTCATGACCAAGCTCCTGGAATTGGCGCAGTTTGCGCATGGTGACGGTGTGCCCGAGATGAAGATCAGTGGAGGTGGGGTCGTAGCCGCAATAAACGCGCAGCGGTTTCCCAGCCTTTTCGGCTTCAATCAATCTCTGGCGCAATTCATCAGCCATATTATCTGCGATGGTTTTGTCGCCAAAATCGGCACCCTGCATTAAATATTCAACTTGTTCATCGATGTTCATCTTGGTCTCCTGCACGGTCAAATTTCGGCGTGTGACCGTGATAGCTGAGTTACTATAAAAGTTGATTTTACCACTGGATTTTTTATAACACTAAGCGCAATTCCAATATGCTTCCCGCCATCGTGAACAAAATGTTGACTTAGTGGAGTGAGTCATACGGTCCAAGAGTTTGATGTCATAATCCCCAAATTTCCACCAAAATTGTCAGGGTAGGGTGGATTGGCGTCAAAATGCTTCCACCTGACTGTGTCTCATGATAGCCAACCCACCTAACTGGTACCTTGCGTCCATTAATGGTGGGTTGGCTTTTAAACACCCATTTATTTCCGATGCTCCTGGACGCCAACCCACCCTACTATGATCTTTTGTGACGTAAATGAGCCTTGTGGGAAACCTGGGTTGCGCCGTTCTGTCGGGTTGAGTTGCGGAAGGGGACGCCCTCTCCGCTTCGCTACCAGGGCAGGGCACCTTCCCTACGAACGGAGGCTTTGTCGAATTTCGGAAGGGGTTGAGTGTACGGTGCCAAGGATCTCTTGGGGGAACGGTGCAAGGCTGTCCGATGTCAGGTTGAACCCCGGAACCTGACCTACGCGTTGGTTGAATGGATCTCTGCAGGGAACTGGCCGTGCAAATCCTCCCAATGAAGGATGCCAGTTCCTCGTCATCTTCCGCCTTTATCGTTAAGGTCGACGCCTGCGTCGACCCTACAATGCGGTTTTGTTTGTTCATAATAAAGAACGGTGCAAGGCCGTCTACCTTGAAGACTCCACACAACCAAAAAACGGATGGCAAAACCATCCGTTTTGTTTCGTACGTTTCTCGGATTAATCGTTCGGATAGGATGAAATATCATCCTCAAGTTTTGGATCAGCTCTAAGCAAAGATTCACCTTCCGGGATGATTTCGTCATCAATCAGATCAACCTCAGGTGCTGCCTCTTCAACCTCTTGCGATATGAATTCGAAACTTTCCTCACCTTCTTCTACCGCTTCGTCGACTTGTTCCACTTCGACCTCAGCTCCAGGTGAAGCAAGCTCGCCAGCATTAATCTCAGCAGCCAGGTCCTCAACCAGCTTTTCTTCCTTTGCCTTAAGGTTTTTTGCCCAGACAGTGTGGCGCAAAACCAGCAGCAACACGGCAATAATCAGGACGACCAGCATTGAGGTTTGATTAATGTTGATGCCAGCAACCGGCGAAGGATCAAGACGCAGGAATTCAAGCAAGAAACGAATGGTTGGGTAGAGAACGAGATAAAGCAGGAACAGATCGCCAGTGAAAAGTTTTTTACGCCACCGACGGTTGATCAAAACGAGCAGCCCTGCCGCAAGAATATTTAAAAGGCTCTCATAAAGGAAGAGCGGGTGATACTTTGCTACCTGTTCGAAACCTTGCATCCGGTAGGGGGGATCGATGGTGATTGCCCAGGGGAGGTTTGAAGGACCGCCGTAAACTTCCTGGTTGACGAAATTGCCCCACCGTCCAATAGCCTGCCCGATCAGGAGACCTGGCGAAATGTAGTCGGCCCACTCAAGAAAATTGAGTTTTTTGGCTTTGCAGTAGATGATGAGGGTCAGCGCCCCACCAATCACGCCGCCAGGGATGCCGAGCCCGCCCTTCCAGATCTTGAGGATCTCGATCGGGTTGCGCAGGTAGTTCTCGGTGGTGATTCCCATGGCTTGGTTTGACGCGGAGGGGGTGAAAACGTGCCAGAGGCGCGCACCGATGATGCCGCCAATCAACAGCCAGGGGAGGATGTCCAGGATGACTTCAGGATCGCGACCAGCCCGCTTTGCAAGTCTTGCGGCTAACCATGAGCCAAGAATGGCACCAAAAATGATGATGATCGCATAAAAACGAATCGTTAAAGGACCAATATTAAAACCTTGAGGCATGAAATTTCCTTTCTGCAACCGCTTAGAATTAGGCTTGCTTTGACTGCTTCCAGACGAAGAATATCCGCTGAAGCGCGGTTACATTTGCCAGGATAGCAATTATACCAACGGAAATGAGCAGTTGATTAAACACAAGTCCGAGTATCAGGACGATGGACCGTTCAATGCGGCTGAAAATGCCTGCTTTTCCCGAGAAACCAAGCCCTTCTGCCCGGGCACGGGTGTAAGAAACGAGCACGGAACCACACAGGGCGGTATAGGTGAGCATGATGCCCAATGTATAAGCTTCACTCTGAAAATGGAAGAGAACCCCGGCAAGGAGAACCATTTCATCATAGCGATCGACGACCGAATCGAGGAAAGCACCAAACTTGCCCACCACACCCATCTTACGCGCCAAAGCGCCATCCACCGCATCCAGGGGTGCCATAAACGCTGCCACCAAACCGCCGGCAAGCAGCTGCCCACGGGCGATTAAGTATGCTGCCACAACGTTGCCAACAAGACCAAGCAAAGTAATGAAATTTGCTGTGATGCCCAATTTCAAAAGAAAACCAGCGATTGAGTCCAAAGGCGATTGGAAGGTACGGCGCAGGAAAGCTTCGACATCCGGCTTGGATTTGCTCATCTATTCCTCTTCTTCTTCAGATTCAGGCGGGTCAAGCAGGATTTCGCGGTCTTTTCCACCACTTTGGGCATGACCAAGCACGCCGCGTGCTTCAAGCTGGTCAATCAGCCAGGCTGCCCTTGGGTAACCCAGGCGCATGTGACGCTGCAAATAAGACGCGCTTGCCCGCCGGCTGCGCCGCACGAGGTCGATGGCCTGGTTGATGAGCATCTCGTCGCTGTCCTCGGGTTGAAAGTCTTGAATCACTTCTTCCCAGGGAGCTTCCTCTTCCACCGGGACTTCAGCTGTTGTCTCCACAGGTTGCGCGGTGGGTTTTGCAGGTTCCGGAGCAGGCAGGTCGAGTTGCTGTTTGTGCCTGGGGTCCGTGTGTTCAGCCCACCATTTGATAACCGCTCGGATTTCCGCGTCAGTGATCATCGCGCCTTGAGACCGCTGGATGCCAGTTTCGGGATGGACAAACAGCATGTCTCCCTTGCCAAGCAGCGTTTCAGCACCAGGTTTATCGATCACAACCCTCGAATCCACCTGCGAAGCCACAGTGAAGGCAATCCGGGTAGGGAAGTTCGCTTTGATAACGCCCGTTACAACATCCACGCTCGGGCGCTGAGTAGCAACCACCAGGTGGATTCCGATCGCCCGTGCTTTCTGTGCCAGCCGCACAATAAGGTCCTGGGTCTGGTCAGCGGAATTGAGCATCAGGTCTGCCAATTCATCGATCAAAATCACGATGCGGGGGAGTTTTGGTTTTCCAGCCTTTACCATCTTGATGTTGAAAGAGTCCAAGTTTCGCGCACGGGTGCTCTCCAGCAGCCGATATCGGTTATCCATCTCCGTTGTCGCCCATCGCAAAACGCCCATGATGCGTTCGACCTCGGTCTCCACCTCCCCGTAAAGATGAGGCAAGCCGCTGAACCGCCGCAGTTCCACGCGTTTCGGGTCGATCATCACCAGTTTAAGATCATCGGGATGATTGTTCAACACCAGCGACATGGTGATTGCCGCGATACAGATGGACTTGCCGGAATTGGTCGTACCCGCGATGAGCAGGTGAGGCATCGTTGAAAGATCCGAGACGATTGGCTCACCAGAGACACCTCTGCCAAGCGGAATTGCCAGCGGTGAATTGACGCGGGCGAATTCTTCCGATTCGAGCAGAGGGCGCAAGCGAACCAGCATGTGTTCGGTGTTGGGCACTTCCACCCCCACATAGGATTTTCCAGGTACAGGAGCCACGATTCGCAGGCGTTCCGCTTTCAATGCCAGAGCCAGGTCTTTGGAAAGCGCTGAAATTTTGGAGATGCGTACCTTTTGTTTGTCATCCTGACCAATTTTTTCAATGTAACCGGGTTCAACCGCGTACTGGGTCACGGTAGGTCCCACCCGATAGCCGACAACTTTGGCAGGTACACCAAACTCGGTCAGTGTCTTTTCCAGCAAGCCGGCGTTCATGTTGATGGCAGCCTGGTTGGTGGCGACTGTTTTCTCGTTCTCGAGCAGAGTCATCGGCGGCAAACCTTCCGGACGATGGTATTTGATGGGCGTCTGCACCTCATCTTCTTCCATCTCGGTAAATTTTTTCCGATATTGCAGCGGTAATTGTGCCTGCCCTTGCGGATTTCGAACAGGTTTTTGTTCGACGGGTTTAGGTTGCGTTTTTAAGACAGTTGTTGCAGGCTGCGTTTCATGGATAGTGGGGAATTGCTGCGCTGTTTCCGCGGGCTCCCCAAGCCTGGTCCTTGCCCAACGATCGAGACTGCCAACCAGGTCAAAGCCAAAGAGCAGCGCGATCAAACCCAAAATAAGCAAAAGGATGCCAGCAGGTAAGCGTGTTATCAGGCTGGTCAAGGGAAAAGCTACCCCGTAGCCACTGATCCCACCAGCGCTTGTGCCTGCGTTTACGGTGCTGACGGAATCATTGAAAAAGGCGGAGAGAGAGCCCAGTAAGAGAAAAAAAGCAACTTCCACAACTATGACACGAAGGAGATTGACTTGCCTGGCTTGGTTTTTGCGCCAAAGTAAAAGCAACCAACCCGCCGAAAAGACTGCCGCGGCAACGATAAAGCGTCCATAGCCAAACCAGCGCCGCAGGATCGCGGCCCCCAGGTCCACAACCCGCCCATGCGTGATGCCGAGGACTGCCAGAAGCAAGAGCGCTCCCAATACCAGCAGGACCAAACCAAAAAAGTCCCACCCTACCCTGATCAATCTTTCTTTGTTGGCTCGAGCCTGGGCTTCGGCCTTTTGGGCTGCAGCTTCAGCTGCTTGTTTTGTTTTGGCTGAGTCGCGCGAGTGGCTCTTATTGGCGGTCTGGCTCACAGGTTTTCTCCGTTCATGCAGCAGAGTATGCTGAAGAAATATTCAGCATAAAACATTGCACCAATCGTGCCAGTTAGGGAAGTTCCCCGTAGGGAAAAGGCCTGCCTTTTCCTGGAGGGTTTATCCCATGCAACGATTCCGGTCGAGGCATCCCGCAGGGGGAGTCTTTGCACGGCCATCGACCCTACAAGGTCCTCAATCCTTTGTCCACTCAATTATTCCGGTCGAGGCATCCCGCAGGGGGAGGCTTTGCACGGCCGTCGACCCTACGAGGTCCGCAACCGATTACCCACACAATAATCCCGGTCGAGGCGGGCCATCGACCCTACAAGGTTCTCAATCGTTTGCCCACTCAACGATTCCGGTCGAGGCATCCCGCAGGTGGAGGCTTTGCACGGCCATCGACCCTACAAGGTCCTCAATCCTTTGTCCACTCAACGATTCCGGTCGAGGCATCCAGCAGGGGGAGGCTTTGCACGGCCATCGACCCTACAAGGTCCTCAATCGTATGCCCACTGAACGATTCCGGTCGAGGCATCCCGCAGGGGGAGGCTTTGCACGGCCATCGACCCTACAAGGTTCTCCACCAATTACCACACCCCGCATGGAAAAAGCCTGCCTTTTCCTTCCTTTTCCACACCCGATATCATAACGGTTGACGCAGGCGTCAACCCTACAAGGTGCTCACCGCATGTCCCATACAACCATCCCGGTCGAGGCCGACCACGGACAATTCAAGGTCATTATCGTATTATTTGTCTAAATTCGTATCGGAAGGTTTGGTTTCGCTTGCTTGCCCGGAGGGAGAGCTTGACCCGTCAAGTTCCATGTCTGCAATTACCTGTGCAACACTTTCGAGCGCGACTTTCTGTTTGCGGTAAAGGTCAGCTTCGGAGACCGACAATTTGCGCGCCACTTCGCGCACTTTCTTCCCCTGCAGGAATTTCAATTCGAGGATGTTATACAGCAGCCAGTCACTCGTGAATTTGCGCTCACCTTCAGGACGGACCTTTTCGATTGCCTCTTTGATGATGCTGCGCAGGGCATTTACCCGGTTACCTTCGTTTGCCTCGCTGGCGTTTTCGACCACTTTGAAGTTCATCAGCGGATTATTTGTCAGTTTTGGACCACCCCAATAATGTGTCAGAGCGTCCTTGACCCAGTCGGTCATTTCGTCCGGCACGCTATGGTGCTCGCCGCTGTAGATGCGCTGCTGGTTATAGCTGGCGCTGGCGCGCAAGTCCTGGATGTAGTCCACCTCAAACTGCAGGCTTGTGATGGACCGCAGCACCTGCTGTTGGTAAGCACGGTCTTTCAAAGCGATGGTGGCGCGGTCGATCAGCAGCCGCACCGCTTTCAGATCCTCTTCTTCCACCACTTCAGGATCAAATTTGAGGAAACCGCAAACGCCAAGCAAAATCTTATTGCCACTGCCGTTGGCATGTTCCAGCCGGACCACATTCAGCTCCCCCAACGACTGGAAGTCGGTCTCTTCATCCGTCGGATTGTCAATTTCCTGCAGCATGCTGTCATCCAGGTTAAGGGATGTGAGTGTTTTCTTATCACCGGTTTGGATCACCCGGTCGATCTTTCCATCTTCAAGAACCGCAATAAAGCCTGCTTTCACCTGCAACCGGTCGCAAATGGAGGCGCTCACCATCTCAAGAAATTGATCCAGGTCTTTCCCCGTCAGCATGCGGTCCTGCAGGGATTGGATCACTTCCAGGTCAGCCCGGTCTTCGCCCCAGAAAAAGACCTTTTCAAGATAAGGCGAGGCGAGTGTGATGGCATATTCGAGTAAGAGTATCACCGCTACCATTACCACCGGGACGAGAAAGAAGTTCGGAACACCCTGGGATTCGCCAAAGCGCCGCACAATGGTGGTCATTGCCAGCACGATCGCAGCCACAAACGGACCTCGCAACATCCAGCGCAGCAACCTGCTCTTGATGGCGCGGTCAGTCCAGTTGAGCCCGAAGAAAGAGACCACGTAAGCCATCACGATCAGGAAAAAACCAGTGATGAAAGATCCTACAATGGAAACCAACCAGAAGAAATCTGGGTGAGTCGCCAGGGTCAGGTTGCCGTGGAACAGGAACAGAATGCTCGTGAGGGCGGGGGCTGCGGCGCCTGCCGCCAGGTAGAACAAGCGGCGCTGGCTGGTGCGGGTGGCACTTCGGAGCACAACTCGAAGCAAGTTGTAGCTGACCATCAACATCACCAGGATGTAAAAGACGCCAAAGAAGAAGGTTACCAGGTTGCGTTCCAGGTATGGTCCAGGCGCTTCCTCGGGAGATAACCCGCCGACGGTGATCCCAAGGAAGACAAGGATCGCCATCACAGCCGAAAGAATGTAAATGACCAGCACCACCATCCGGCGACGGCCACGGCTGGGGCGACCCGTGAGGGTGAGCAATGCGTCTGAAAAATGCAGGTAAACAGCCGGAAGCATCACCAGCCCGACCCATTTCATCTGCAGCAGAAATTCCACGTAGGCCGGAGTGTTTGAGACGCTTGCCATGGCTTCACCCGCGTAGATGAACATGACACAAGCGAGAAGCAGAACGTACGTTTGAACGAGCCGGTCGCGGATATTGAAGCTGGTGGCGTACATCATCAAAGCCACCGCCGTGATTGCCACGCCGGCAGCCAGGATCTGGTAGACCGTTTCGAAAATGCTGGTCAGGTCAAGCGCGAAAGGAAGGATCACAAGCCGCTAACTCCCAAGCCTCTTTTCAAAGAACAAGGCAGGGTCCGAATTGGGGAAGTATTGGTCCAGGAAACCGCACTGTTCATAGCCGCATTTACGCGCCAGACTGATCCCCGGGAAATTGCGCATCGGGGTTTCGATCAGCACCCTGTCCAGGTGCTTCTTGGCAGCCCAAGCCTCACAGGCGGCAAGCATCGTGGTGGCGACCCCATTCAGGCGCACTTCCGGCGTGACCACCAGGTCGCAGATACGCGCTGTCTTGGGCAGAGTCTTGGCTTCGAGCGTGATATACGCCACCAGTAAGTCATCCAACATGCCGGCATAGATCAGGTCGGCATCCGCCCAGGAACGCAGCAGCGCATTCTCGTCACGCGGGTATTTGATGGTGACTTCACGGGGCAGTTTCACGCGCTGGAAGGTCAAACCCCACCCCAGGGGGTCCTCGCTGGTCTGCAAGCGGTAAGAATAGACCGTGGTGACGCGATGGTCCATCGCGATCATTTTCTCCATATGCGTGCGGGTTGCCATCAAAATTTTCAGTTTTGCCATCGATTCCTCTTATTCATCTGCTGTAACATTTACAACGATAACACAGGATGACGTTTCGATGCCGTCATTATCCAGCGCCACCAGACGCAGCATGTAAGGTCCAGGCGCAAGGTCGCTCGTATACCAGCTGCCGAGGTTCTCATCTATGCGCACGCCGCTGCCGGCGGCAATCGTCTGCCATTTGGGCTCGCCCATCGTGGAAAAGTCATAGCGGTAGGAGCCCAAAGAAGCCGTGTTTACCGACCCGGTGATCTCGACCACACCGCTCACTTCCCCATCATGCACCGGGCTTTCAATCTCCAGGACGTCATTGACGCACTGGGAATCAATCCCCTCAATTTGCGCCTGGGGATAAAGCGTGGGTGTTGGCGTAGCGTCGGTCGGAACTGGTCCAGGCAGGGTGGTGGTGGGAGTGGTGAGCATTTCGATCGTGGGCGTGGCGAAAGTCGCCTCTTGCGAGAGCTCCCCTGCCAGGAACGTCGCAACAACAAATTCCATGACGGTCAGCAGTCCAACCAGGATCAGGATCGAAGCAGCGGCAGTCACCTTGCGCTGGGCAGCCTCGCGTTCGAGCCCGAAGATGGCGGTGCGCTTCTCCTCGAGCGAGATCACGATCCGCCGCAGGTACACCACGGCAACAATCCCGAGTATCAGGTAAATCGGGACCTCAAAATCCGCCAGGAATTTGATGACGT
>CAYSVX010000025.1:0-24221 GCA_964434665.1 uncultured Anaerolineaceae bacterium | reverse complement strand
CATAGCCGGCAGCGTCAAACACCTGGCTGAGGGCTTCGGTCTGCTCCGCGAGCCCGCCAAGCGCACCGCGGGATGCCATGGAGCGGATGAAGATCTGTTTATCGTCCTGCAAATTGAGCATTCGAACCCGGTCGCCGAGCAGAGCGCCGCCGGTGAAAGGGCTTGAAGGGTCCACCGCAATAATGGCGACTTTCTGGTCGGGCTGCCGCTTGCGTAGCTCGCGCGCCAGGGCGTTCACCAGCGTGCTTTTCCCTGAACCAGGCGGACCCGTTACGCCGATTTTCTGGGCGGTACCGGTCTCGAGGAACAGCTCTTCAAGCGCGGCTTTGCCGTGGTTTGTGCCGTCTTCAACCTGGCTCAAAATGCGAGAAAGGGCAAGTCTGTTGCCCTTTCTCAGCGAGTCGATTAATTCGGAAGACATGCCTACGCTTTCATTCTCACAGCTTCACGGATGTCTTTGCAGACTTCGCGTGTGTCTGTGCCCGGTCCGTAGATCTTGAAAACGCCCTGGTCAAGCAGCGTTTGGATGTCATTTTCCGGGATGATTCCGCCGAGGAACAGTACAACATTCGACTGTCCGTTCGCTCGGAGGTCGGCGATCACCTGCGGAACCAACGCGTTGTGTGCGCCGGAAAGGATGGAAAGCCCAACAACGTCCACATCCTCTTGCAAGGCGGCTTCGGCGATCATTTCGGGGGTCTGGCGTAAGCCGGTGTAGATGACTTCCATGCCGTCATCCCGTAATGCGCGTGCCACCACTTTGGCACCCCGGTCGTGACCATCCAGACCAGGTTTGGCAATCAAAACGCGAATCTTTTTCTCGGTCATTGACTCTCCTTTTCGTTGTCGCTTAGATTATAACGCCTTCCACGACCTTTTTGGCATTTCTTATTGCTCCTTTGTGCCTTGATACTTGCTGATGCCTTTGACCTGGAGGATTTCACCGTAATAAAGTCGGTGGTAATCTCCGCCTTCATACTGCTCATGGATGAATGGCGCAAGGAATCGCTCGGGTTGGTAATCTGTGTAGTAAATCTTCTTGCATTCCACGCTTAATTCCGCCTCGGCGAAGGTTGGTGAGCTCACCAGATCTGCTGCAATTGGCGTCAACTGAGTTTTCAACAGCTTATCTTCATCTCTGCCGGAATGGTTGCCCAGGTAGCCCAAATCCCTTCTAAAATCAGCTGGAAAGGCAGTCAGGGTGAAGTTGTCAAACCGTTCCATGAATTCGTAGGTGAACCGGCTCGGTCGAACGACAACCAACGCCGCGGGAACGCTCCACATCGTGCCGAACAAACCCCAGCCGATGGTCATGCAGTTGAACTCTCCTTTGGCAAAGTCACCGCTGGTCAGCAATACCATCTGGCGATCAAAAAGGTCGTGCGGTTGAACTGTAAACTCATAAGGGTCGATCAGGTGTAGATCCATCAATTCCTCCGAAAATTTTTATGCCCTATTGTAACAAATCGTACAGGCTGCCTGTTGTATAATTGCGACCAGGTCTCCTATGTCAAAGCAAAACAAGCAGCGTCTGAACCTGATCATCCGTTGGGGGGGAACACTTCTCTCGATAGCGGTCTTGATTTACCTGCTCAGCCGCGTGGGTTGGGGGGAAGCCTGGCAGACCATCCGCCAATTGACCGCCTGGCGGATTCTTATCGTTTTTGTGCTGGTCTTCATTTCAAGATTTGCGATTTTTAGTCGTTGGTACACACTGCTGAAAGATCAGACTCCCACACTGAGCATGGCGGACACCCTCAAGCTCACTTTCGCGGGGCTTTTCGCCTCAAATGTACTTCCTACAACGATTGGGGGCGACATGCTGCGCCTGGCTGGAGCGGTCCGGCTTGGGCTCAGCACCAGCCTGGCAGCGGCTTCACTGGTAGTCGACCGCTTGGTGGGGATGACTGGGATGGCGCTAATGCTGCCTTTTTCTCTTCCTGGACTGAACGATTATCTGCGTTCACGCGCTCTTTCTGCCCCGGCGGGGAGCATGGCAGTGCCGCTCTTTGGCAACCTCAAGAACGGTTTCAGGAAAGTGCTGCAAAACCTGCGCTTTTGGTCAAAACACCCGCTTATATTGCTCAAGGCACTCGGATTCACACTGATCCACCAGGCAGCCATTTACCTGATCATTCGCATCCTGATTGAGGGCATGGGCGAGTCGCTCAGCTTTTGGCAAATAGCTGGAATCTGGAGCCTAACCTACTTTATCACGCTCCTGCCCATCTCTATCAACGGTTTGGGCTTGCAGGAAGTCACCATCACCAACCTCTACACGCTGCTTGGCGGGCTTTCCCCTGCCACCAGCATTGCTCTGGCACTCATCCTGCGCCTTGTCTGGTTGATTGGCAGCTTGCCGGGAGCCTTTTTTATCGGTGAAGTGCTGGCTGGCAAATCTCCAGCCGAGGTGGAAGAATCGCTCCCGGAGGAACCGCTGTGAATCCGGAAGAAACCAAAAAATTTCTGCGCCACTGGCTGTTGCTGCTGGGCGCGGCTTGTGTTTGGTTTTTGTGGGAAAGCCGCTATGTGCGCAATATCTGGTTTATAGCGATGGCCGGTATGCTGCTGGTGTGCGCCATCTTGTTTTTCCTGACCTGGAAGCTTAAGCCTGGTTTTGTTGACAAGGTTCCTTCTTCAAGAAGTTGGAAAAGTTCCCGGATGATTTTTGCGATCATCGCAATTGGTCTGACCGTGCTATTTTTCAATCTGAAATTTCACCTTTTCAATTATGGCAGCGGAAGATTTGCCTTCGCGATCGGGTTTTCAGGCATCTTTGCACTACTCCTCACCCGTCACGAAAATACTTCGCCATACATAAGTTTCGCGAAATGCCTGCTCGTGTTTGGGGTGCTGCACCGCGTGGCAGCGTTTGTGCCCGAGATCCAAAGCGGACCATTCGCCTTGGGTTGGTCCGAAGGAAGTCGTTTTTACAATGCCTCGGTCTTTGCTTCCCAAAGCCTGTACGGTTTGAAGCTCCCGCTTCCTGTGCTGCACCCGAGCCGCTACCTTATGCAGGCACTGCCATTTTTTGTCGGCATTCGCTCCATCCTGGTCCATCGCATCTGGCAGGTGGTGCTTTGGCTTGGAATGACACTGTGGGGCAGTTGGTTGATGGCAAAACGCCTCCCACCTACCTCAAAAGTTACGCTTTCGTGGCTGACAGCTTTGCTCTTTCTCTTCTTTTTCCAAGGCGCGGTCTATTACCACCTGATGGTCTGCGTGGTGCTGATTTTGCTGGGCTACAAAAAAGAAAAACCCATTCGCACACTGATCTTTGTGCTGCTCGCTTCTGCCTGGGCGGGCATCAGCCGGGTTAACTGGATGCCAGTACCTGGCTTGATGGCGGTCGCACTTTACCTGCTTGAGACGCCTTTTGATGGCAAAAAATGGGCAAAATACCTGATTTGGCCAGTCGTTTGGGTGATTGGAGGTTTTGCTATTGCCTACCTCTCCAAACAGGGTTATATCGCCATATCCGGCGAGGACCCAGCTCTGTTTGATTCTGCTTTTTCCTCCGCGCTGCTTTGGCGCAGGCTGTGGCCTAACGCGACATTTTTCCTTGGCATCGTGCCGGCGATCCTGCTGGTGATCCTGCCTGGCGCGGCATTATTCTGGCTGAAATTCCGCCAGAAAAGCCTGCCCGCTTTGCACTGGCTGCAGTGGTTGGGTCTGGCTGGCATCCTGGGAGTTTTCTTTGCCGGTGGGTTGGTGGTCAGCGTGAAAATTGGCGGTGGAGGCGACCTTCATAACCTGGACGGATTCCTGGTCTTTTGGGCGCTGATTGTTGGCGGCATCCTGGCAATGAGCCCTTGCTTGGCCAAACCAGCGGAAAAAACTGCGGAAAATCAAACCTGGCGATTTTGGCTGGCAATGGCAGTCATTATCCCGGTTTTCTTTGCATTTATGCGCTCCGGATCCTGGTCTTTTGGCGCCGCCCAGTCTCAGGGCACTGAGTTAGCTGACCTGAAACGAGCGGTCGCGGTGCTGCAAGAGAACGGCGGAGATGTGCTCTTCATCTCAGAACGCCAATTGCTCACTTTTGGCGAGTTGGACCTGCCGGTTGTCCCCGAATATGAAAAAGTTTTCCTGATGGAAATGGCGATGGGCAACAACGTCGAATATCTGAGTATTTTCCAACAAAAGTTGCAGGATAATGCCTTTGTCGCCATTATGAGCGATTCACTTTCGACGAATATTCAAGGCAGTAATCGCGGTTTTGCCGATGAAAACAATGCCTGGGTGGAGAAGGTAGTGCTGCCGATGTTGGCAGAGTACGAAGGCGTACTCTCCTGGCGCAACGGCGAAATCAACCTGCTTGTCCCACAGGGCGAGACAGAATTAATTCAAAAATTATTAGATTCTCAACTTAAATCTAATTAAGGTTTTACTCGGGATCAACTACTTCGCGGATGGAGTAGGTCTTTTTGTCCTGAGATTCGTAGTAGGTTCTCATCACCAATTCGGCGATCAGTCCTAATAGCACTGCCAGGAAACCCAGGATGAACATCATCACGCTGATTTGGAACCAGGGTGAACCCAGAACTGACACCGCAGCAACAATTCGCCGTATCGCCAGAAACAGGAAGATCGCGAAACTGATCCCCATCAAACCCAGCCCAACCCCGCCGAACAGATAGATTGGTTTTTGGGAGAATTTCATCAAGAATTGCACGGTGAACAGGTCCAGGACGACCTTGATGGTGCGTTCCAGTCCATAGTTTGCTTTACCGTGCTTGCGAGGGTGATGGCGTACCACTACTTCACTGATCTTTCCACCGGCTTCCTTCGCATAGACCGGGATGAAGCGGTGCATTTCACCATAGAGGTTGATGGCTTCCAGAATATCACGCCGGTACGCCTTGAGCGTGCAGCCATAGTCGTGCAAATGTACGCCCGTGCTGGAGGAGATCAACTTGTTTGCGAGATGTGAGGGAAGATTGCGCGTCAGCTGGTTGTCCTGCCGGTCTTTGCGCCAACCGCTCACCACGTCGAAGCCTTTATCCAGCTCTTCAAGCAGCAAGGGGATGTCAGCCGGGTCATTCTGCAGGTCGGCATCCATCAGGATCACCACGTCTCCATCGGACTCATCAATGCCTGCGCTGATGGCAGCGGTCTGCCCATAGTTACGCCGGAAAACCACTATTCTGACTTTTTCAGGGGCTTGGGCATGCAGATTGCGGATGACTTCAACACTCGCGTCGCGGCTGCCGTCATCCACAAAAGTCACATCCCAGTCCATTTTAAGCGGCTGCATGGCTGCCACGATCTGTTCAAACAGCTCAGGCAGGTTTTTTTCTTCGTTATAGACTGGCACGACAATCGAGAGTTTCATGGATGCTCCACACACTTGGTTTCCTGCCTGATTATAATGCCTGGCAGGGGCAACGCGATAAAGTCGGGTATAATTTTTGCGATGAACACGAAGAATGACGAAAGTGTCTTGGGAGGGCGCAAGCAGCCTGAAGATCCGGTGGATTTAGCCTTACGTCCTTCAGCTTTGGATGAGTTGATCGGGCAGGACCTGGTCAAAGAAAACCTGCGCATTCAAATCCAGGCAGCCAAACAGCGCGAAGAAGCCCTGGAACATGTTCTTTTCCACGGACCTCCCGGGCTTGGCAAGACAACATTGGCGCATATTCTCGCCACCGAAATGGGAGTCAACATCAAGGTGACCTCTGGTCCAGCCATTGAACGGGCTGGCGATCTGGCAGCCATTCTGACCAATCTGCGCGCCGGCGATATCCTGTTTATTGATGAAGTCCATCGTTTGGGACGGATGGTGGAGGAGATCCTCTACCCCGCCATGGAAGATTACGCCCTGGATATCATCATTGGCAAGGGACCAGCGGCTCGTTCAGTACGTTTGAAGTTGCCACGTTTTACCGTGGTTGGGGCAACCACCCGCCTGGCACTGCTCAGCGCTCCCCTCAGAGCCCGTTTTGGAGCAGTCTATCGCCTCGATTATTACGACACCAAAGCCCTTTCCGACATCGTTCGGAGGGGAGCAGGCTTGTTAAACGTCCCTTGTGAAGAGGACGGCATCCTCGAAATTGCCCGCCGGGCAAGAGGAACACCCCGCATCGCCCTGCGCATGCTGCGTCGGGTACGCGACTATGCCGAGGTCAAAGCTGGAGGTCACATCACCGCGAAAGTCGCCGAGGCTGGCTTGACGATGATGAACATCGACGGAATTGGTCTGGATGAAATGGACCGCCGCATTCTTTTGACCATCATCGAGAAATATAACGGCGGACCCGTCGGGCTAAACACGATCTCTGCTTCTGTCAGCGAGGAAACCGACACCATCATGGATGTCGTGGAACCCTACTTACTCCAGCTCGGATTCCTCGACCGCACTGCCCAGGGCAGGGTGGCAACAAAAGCCGCTTATGATCACCTCGGAAAAACCTATGTGCCATCCAGTCCGCAGCCTGACTTATTCAATGATGCCGGGTGATCCTTTCCCATGAAAACTGAAGATTTTGCATACCATCTGCCCGCAGAGTATATCGCCCAGACTCCCGCTGAGCCACGCGATCACTCGCGCTTGATGGTCCTTGAGCGTTCGACCGGGCTGATCAGACACCACCACTTTTTTGATATTGGTCAATTCCTGGGCCCTGGCGACCTGCTGGTAGTCAATGAGACACGCGTCTTTCCAGCGAGGTTTTTTGGCAGCAAACTGCCAGGCGGGGGTAAAGTTGAAATATTGCTGTTGAGAAAGATGGATGATTTAACCTGGGAGTGCCTGGTGGGAGGCAGCGGGATGAAACCGGGCAGGCATCTACAGGTTACGGAGGGTCCATCCGCTCAAATAATCGAAGATCTCGGCGAATCACGGCGATTGGTCCGTTTCGCGGAGCCGATTGAAGGTGCGTTCGAGAAGGCGGGTCACGTTCCCTTGCCACCTTACATTCACGCTTACAAAGGCGACCCGGAGCGCTACCAAACCGTTTTCAATAAGACCCTCGGTTCTGCCGCGGCTCCCACAGCTGGGCTGCACTTTACACCAGCTTTGCTCGAAAAACTGCAGCAGCAGGGTGTGGGACTGGCAAAAATCGACTTGCATGTCGGGCTGGACACTTTTGCTCCAGTGACCGAAGAAGACCCTGAAACCCATAGTATCCATAAGGAATGGTGCGCGATCAGTGCCGAAACTGCCCAGGCGATCAATCAGACCAAACACAACGGAGGCAGGGTGATCGCTGTTGGCACAACCTCTGTGCGCACGCTCGAAAGCGCGGCTGCGCATAGCCAAAACGGATTGCTGCAGGCATGGCAGGGGGATACCAGCCTATTCATCCTGCCGGGTTATAAATTTAAGCTTGTGGATGCCGTAATCACTAACTTCCACCTGCCAAAATCCACCCTGCTGATGTTGGTCAGCGCGTTCGCCGGCAGGGAAACCATGCTCAATGCCTACGAGGTTGCAAAGACTGAGGGTTATCGTTTTTTCTCCTTTGGTGACGCAATGTTGCTATTGTGAACCAGGACTTTTACCTGATTCTTATATCCATCCATTAAACTTTCTCTTTGGAACATTAATTGCAACGTGTTTTCTGTTGCAAAGAAAACAAAATATGAGGAAAAGCACACTATGATGCGATTTGATAAGTTTTCTGAACGAGCTCAGGATGTGGCAGCGCGTGCTGCTGAGATCATTCAACGATATGGTCACAACCAAATTGATTCTGAGCACATCCTTCTCGCTCTGATCGAACAGCCTGAAGGGACCGTTTCCCAGTTGATTGAGATGGCAAACGCTGACCCGGGTATTATTGCTGACCGTCTGGATGTGATCCTGCGAACCACGCCAAAAGCCAACATTTTTGGCGGTCCTTCCGGGCAGGTATTCCTGACTCCCCGGGTAAAGATGGTGGTGGATCTTGCCAAGACCGAAGCCAACCGCCTGGGAGATGAATACATTTCAACAGAGCACCTCTTCCTTGCCGTCCTTTCAGAAAAGAACACGCAGTTGGCACGTTTGTTGGAGGAGTTTAATCTCACACGGCAGGGCGTCTATGAGAATGTTCTCGAGCTGCGCGGCACAAAGAAATCCACCGGACGAAAATTCGAATCGCGCTATAAAACGCTTGAGAAATTTTCCCGTAACCTCACACAAGCTGCCAAAGATGGCAAGTTGGACCCAGTCTACGGACGCGAATCTGAAATCATGCGTGTTGTCCAGGTCCTTTCACGCCGCACCAAAAATAACCCGGTATTGATTGGCGGAGCTGGAGTGGGAAAGACTGCCATCGTGGAAGGTCTGGCGCAAAAAATTGCCAATGATGACGTTCCCGAAATTTTGGCGGACAAAATCGTGGTCGCGCTTGATCTTGGCGCCATGGTTGCCGGCACACGCTTTAGAGGGGAGTTTGAAGAACGCCTGAAAAATACCATCGAAGAAATTCAGGAATCCGACGGAGAAGTGATCCTGTTTATCGATGAGCTGCATACGGTTGTCGGAGCAGGCGCGGCACAGGGTGCTATGGACGCTTCGAACATGCTCAAACCAGCGTTGGCGCGCGGTGATCTGCAGTGTATCGGCGCGACAACCAGCGATGAATATCACAAGTACATCGAGAAGGATGCCGCGCTTGAACGACGCTTTGCTCCTATCTATGTTGAAGAACCAAGCATCGAAGATACCGTCAAGATGCTGAAGAGTCTGCGGGACCGCTACGAGGCGCATCACAATGTGGTGCTCTCGGATCAGGCGCTCGAGGCTGCTTCGAAACTTTCTGCCCGCTACATGACCGGACGCCGCCTGCCTGACAAAGCCATCGATCTGATGGATGAGGCTGCAGCCAAGTTGCGCGTAGCCTTATATTCGATGCCTGATGATCTCAAGCAAGAGAAGAAGGAAATTGACCGGCTTACTGCTGAAGAGGAGCAAGCCGGTGTGGAGCGCGATTACGAGCGCGCGGTCAAACTGAAAGCCGAACGTTTGCGGCTTGAAGAGGAATTCAAGGCAAAGCGCAGCGTTTGGGAGGCTGAGCACAAACTGGATGACATCGTTGACGCCGATGATATTGCCTCTGTTATCCACCAATGGACTGGCATACCGGTGACTCAATTGCTTGAGTCAGAATCCCAAAAGCTTCTCGAGATGGAAACCCGCCTGCACGACCGTATCGTTGGTCAGGACCAGGCAATCAAGGCGATTTCAGATGCCATCCGGCGCGGGCGTTCCGGGCTTAAAGACCCCAATCGACCTATAGGCTCTTTCATCTTCATCGGTCCTTCTGGTGTGGGCAAGACTGAGCTGGCAAAAGCACTGGCTGAGTTCCTCTTTGATGACGAAGATGCCCTGGTGCGGGTGGACATGAGCGAATATCGCGAGCAGCACACCGTCTCGCGGCTCTTTGGCGCGCCTCCTGGTTACGTGGGCTATGAGGAAGGCGGACAGCTCACTGAAGCCGTTCGACGCCGCCCCTATCGCGTTGTGCTATTCGACGAAATTGAAAAAGCCCATCCTGAAGTGTGGAACTCGCTGTTACAGATATTGGATGATGGCCGCCTGACCGATGGTCAGGGCAGGGTGGTGGATTTCAAAAACACTGTTTTGATCATGACCAGCAACCTTGGCACAGAATTTGTTAAAAGCAGCGGCTCGCTTGGGTTCCTGGGCAAGGATGAAAGCGATGATGTCAAGGTCTCTCACGAAAAAATTGAGAAAGCTCTCAAGGATGCTTTCCGACCTGAGTTCCTCAACCGTATCGATGAGATCATCATGTTCTCAGAGTTGAGCAAGGACGACGTGCTCGAAATTGTTGAACTGCAGCTAAAGGAGATTGTCGAACGCACCCAAGAGTACGGCTTCGGACTGGTGGTGGATCCTTCAGCGAAATCATGGCTGGCTGATCAGGGTTATGACCCCCTGCTGGGCGCACGACCACTAAAGCGCGCGCTGCAAAAGTTTGTCGAAAGTCCTTTGGCGATCAAGTTGCTTGAGGGTGGTCTCGCGACAGGTGCTTCGGTCCACATCTTCCGCGAGGAAGGAAAAGAAGGTCTCAGCTTTGAGACGATCGAACAACAGCAGCCCGGATTGGAAACTGAATAACTTTTATTGAAGAGCGGTTTGTAAATCCAGATCGCTCTTCTCTTGACCTTAGCTGACCATGGACGAACAGACACAACCCATTCTTACCTTACTGCGCGAAGTTCCGCTTTTTAGCGGGCTTGCCGTGGAGGAGTTGGAGGGCTTGGCGGGGGAGTTCGTTTTGGTTGAACTGCCCAAAGGGGAGACGCTTTATCAGGCACAGGAACCTACTGATGGGATTTTTATAATTTCCTCAGGTCAACTCACCTTGCTCGATGAAGCTGGAAAGCAGCTTGAAATCCTCAAACACGCGGAAGTGGTCGGGACTGAAGCCCTGAATTTCCTCCCAACGCGTCTCAAAACTGCAGTGGCTTTCACAGATTCCCAGGTCTACTTCCTCGCTAACAAAGATATTAGTGCTTTGTATGCTGAGGTTCCTGCCTTTAAAGAAACTGCCTCGGTGCTCTTCAATAGTGTTCGGCTGGCATCCTATGTTCCGATGACCTGGCTCGAACCAGGTGAAAAGATCCATTTGATGGCACGCAAACACCCGGTTTTTCTCTTCTTCCGTGCCATTCCACCCATCGCCGCGTTCGCTGTCATCTGGTTTTTGATGGTGCTTCTAAATGCAAAAAACCCCTTTTGGTCGTTGATCGGATTGGTATCGGGCTTTTTGTTTTGTTTACTTTGGCTTGTTTGGAATATCAATAACTGGGCGAATGACTTTTACCTGATCACCTCACGCAGAATGGTGTGGGTGGAACATGTCACCGGGTTTTATGACAGCCGGCAGGAGGCACCGCTCAGTACACTTATCTCGGTCGGTATCAAAACTTCCCAGCTTGGCGTTTTTCTGGGCTATTCAGATGTAATAGTCCGGACATACATCGGCGATATCCGTTTTGAACGCGTCGCCCACGCCCGAACAATTGGCAAACTGATCGAAACGAACTGGGCGAGAGGAAAACGCATGGACCTCGAGCTCGACGCGCGAGAGATCCGCAAAGCGCTCCGTCAGAAATTTGGCAAAGAGGCTGAGGACATCACTGCCAAAGATCTTCAGGTTGAACTGGGTACTGTAGAGCCGGATCCAAAAGAAATCAACTTTTTCCAGTGGTTGTTCGCGGATTTTGTGCGGGTGAGGCATGAGGTTGGTGGCACGATCACCTATCGAAAACACTGGCTGATCCTGCTCCAAAAATTGATACTACCGCTCTTCGCGCTGATCCTATCGATAATATTTGTCGTTTCCATCGTCACCCACAATTTGACGCAGGTGGACTATACCATGGGTCTGGTAGCCGGCTATTTTCTCATCTTCGTGGCTGCGGGACTCCTTGTCTATCAGTATGTTGACTGGCGCAACGACCTTTTTCAGCTGACTGCAAACCAGGTGATCGACCTTGACCGCAAACCATTCGGACGCGAGTCAAGACGTTCCGCCCCGCTGGAAAATATCCTCAGCATCGAGTACGAACGCAGAGGACTTATCCCGATGATCTTTAATTATGGCACGGTCTATATTACGATCGGCAACACGCAGCTGACATTCAACAATGTATACCAACCGTCGGTTGTGCAGCAAGACATTTTTGCGCGCATGGGGCAGCACGCCCAAGAACGCGATGAACGAAACACGATGCTCGAACGGGAACGGGTTGCCCAGTGGTTCAAGGTGTTCCAGGAGGAAGCTGAGCAAGGTTTGACCACCTCCGTGCAATCCGAGCCCACGCGTCCCATTACAACTTAATTCTTTGAAGCCATTAACTCCTGGCAATTCGGGTCCTGTTTCGAACACTAATCTGGTCATCGAGAATGAAACGATAACTATACCCTTATCACCCTGTTTGAATCCAGCACTGCCTTAAGGTAGAATACACAAAATATTGGATGGTGACTTATGGCAATTTTAGATATCGTGACCTTTCCCGAGCCCTCCCTCAGGCTTAAGGCAAAGCAAATCACCAAATTTGACACAGAACTGCAAACTCTCATAGATAACATGATTGAGACAATGCGTGCTGCCCCGGGTGTAGGGCTGGCAGCCCCTCAAATTGGCGAATCAGTGCAGCTGGTCGTGGTGGAATACACCGAGGATGAGGATGAAAATGCCAAACCAAAAAAGTACGTCCTGGTCAATCCGGAAATTATAAAACGCTCTGAGGAAATGATAACAGACATTGAAGGCTGCCTTTCGCTGCCTGGTCTGGCTGGCATGGTCGAACGCCACGAAGCGGTGACGGTCAAGGCTAAAAATCGCTTTGGTAAGCCGCTCAAAATTGAGGCAGAAGGTTGGCTTGCGCGAATCTTCCAGCACGAAATAGATCACCTCGACGGGGTGCTCTACATCGATAGGGCACTGGAAGTGTTTGAGCCAACTCCTGAGGAAGCTGAACAGATCAGGGATTAATGTACCTTACCCGGCTTTCTCTGACGAACTATCGAATTTTCTCCCGCCTGGAACTGGATTTCCCCAGGCGGGTTATTTTATTCACCGGGCATAATGCCCAGGGGAAGACTTCCATTCTGGAGGCGGTTGCCTACCTGGCTAACTTTTCCTCGTTTTCGGCTGCAAATGATCGTCAATTGATGAACTTTTCTGCTCCGATTGAGCCAATTGTGGTTGCCAGAATCATTGGTGAGTTCGAACGCGAGGGACGCCGCCATACCCTGGAAGTTCGGCTTATCCAGGATTCGGCTGCGAATCCCGCCAACCCGCGATATTCCAAGCAAGTGCTGCTCGATGGCGTGAAAAAGCGCCTCTCGGATGTGTACGGTCAGTTTAACGCGGTCACCTTTCTGCCCCAGATGTCCAGGGTTATTGAAGGCGCTCCTGCTGACAGGCGTCAATACTTCGACGAGATCCTTTCGCAGGTGGAGCAAGGATATTCACGCCACATTTCAGCCTATTCCAAGGCGCTGACCCAGCGAAATGCGCTTCTGAAAACTCTGGCGGAAGTGGGTGGAGACAGAGCCCAACTTGAACCCTGGGACGAGTTGCTTGCCAGGCACGGGAGTTCGATCATGCATGCCCGAATTCTGGCTCTCGCGGCGCTTGAAAAACAGGCAATTCCTATCCACCAACGCCTGACGAGAGATATGGAGATACTGCAGTTTCATTATGCTCCCTCATATGAACCGCTCAGAAAGCCGGCTGGTCAAATGGCGCTTCCAGTGCAAACCACACTGGACCGGACGGGCATCACTCTGGACGAACTTGAACGCGGATTATCGGCAGCCTATAGACAAACCTATCACTCCGACATCCAGCGTGGGCAGTCCAGCATTGGTCCGCACCGCGATGAAGTCCGATTTCTTAGCAACCAGATAGATTTGGGAGACTTTGGCTCGCGCGGGCAAACCCGCACCGCGCTTTTAACACTCAAGTTTGCTGAGGTTGCCTGGATGAAGCAGCGCACGGGGGAATGGCCGGTTTTGCTGCTGGATGAAATCATGGCGGAGCTTGATCCGCAACGGCGCAAGGACCTGCTCTCAGTGGTTGGACAGGTGGAACAGGCGTTTCTTACCACCACGGACCTCGACATGTTCACACCGGAGTTTGTGCATGATCATGAAGTTTGGCAAGTGGATCAGGGTATCGTCACACGATCATGAAAAACAAAGATTTCGTCAGCCTGCTTTTACCCCGATTGTTGATCTTCGTGGTCCTGGCGATGAATCTTCAATGTGCGATTGCCTACATTTCCAATCCCCTGCCGTACGTCGCGCCGTTCGAACTGAGCGGCGAACCCGGGCGGGCAGCAATCGTCGGGATTGGCATTCTGTTCGTCATGTGGCAGGTACCCTACGTATTTGCGCTTGTCCACCCTAAGAGGAATCAGCTCTCCCTGATTGAAGCGGTTCTGATGCAAGGAATTGGGCTATTAGGTGAGTCGTTGCTTCACATCTCCATTCCGTTGACACATGCTACTCTGAGAACATCCATCTTGCGGTTTATTATCTTTGATGCTGCCGGTTTGCTATTACTTCTGGTAGCTGCTGCATACACTTCTCGCCTTATAAAATCCAAACTAGGAGGATCCCATGTTGACTGACCTGTTACTGAAAACTCGTTCCTACCGTCGTTTTGACGCGTCCGTGAAAATTCCCCAGGAAATCCTGCGGGATTTGGTTGAGGCAACCCGCTACTGTCCCTCGGCGGCAAACAAGCAGCCGCTAAAGTATCGCCTGGTATTTGAAGAGACCGAAACGAATAAGGTATTCGATTGCCTGAAGTTCGCGGCATACCTGCAGGACTGGTCAGGACCAACTGAAGGCGAACGACCGACTGCTTACATCGTCGTCCTTGGCGATGAGAAAATCAGCAAATTCTCAGAAGTGGATGCGGGCATTGCTATGCATACCATCCTGCTGCGTGCCAGTGAACTGGGCATAGGCGGATGCATTCTTGCGTCTGTGCAGCGTGAAAAGTTACGGGAAGCGTTAGCTTTGGACGAACGTTTTCATATTGGTTACGTGATCGCGCTGGGCAAACCTGCTGAAACGTGTTTGATTGAGCCGCTTGGGCAGGATGGCGACATTAAATACTATCGCGACGCGGAAGGCGTGCATCACGTACCAAAGCGGAGCCTTGACGACTTGCTGGTCTGAGACTTAATTCTTACTTAGAACAACTTGCGTTAAGCGGACCTAACCCGCTACCCAGCCAGATTTCAGATGTCAATTTCCTCGCTGGTCGCTCTGGATTGAAGGTCCCACACAAACCACTTGTGGTCTGAAGATTAGCGGTAGCCTGGTAAGGTTTTCAACCTTATAGGTCCAGCCATCCGAGGTCGGTTGGCTTACCCGCAGTACGAGACCTACCGGTAGTTTTAAGCCGCCACTGGTCGTGATGCGGGCGCAGGTCATTTCTACGACCTGGCTTTTGCCTGAAGGAATTTTTACCGTATCGTTGCGTATAGTCAGTGAGGGTAATGCCGAACCTGCCAGGCACTGGGCGTAGGCGTGAATCGTCTGTTTATTGCGCCCCTGGTTCACAACCGAGATGATCCATTCAGCGCCAACGAGCCGCGATTCTGTTATCACCAGATCGGGAGCGTCGGTGAGATCGAACCCACCTCCCATCACCTTCCCCGCAATCTGGCAACCGAGTTTGATGTTGGCGACGCTTTTTCCCGCAACTGCCTTTTCTAAATGAGTGGTCTGTACTTTCCCAGCAAAACCAATCAGGCAATTAGCATGAACAACTACTGACTGCAGTGTTTTGGTTTGATTTTCCAGTGTAATCTCCCATCCATTTTTTACCGGTTGGCTTCCGATCAGATCGATGCCCTTTTCGATCGAATAGCCTCCGGAAATGACCAGACCCTTCACAAGATCACAGGATACAGTGAATTTCTGGGTCTTGCCAGCGTCGAGCCTGTATTCTTCCTTAACCTGCACTGTATCCATCGGCACTGCGGTGGGGGTTGGGGATGGCGTTTTCGTTGGAGGAATGGTCGGCGTGGTTGATGAGTCGTCTGGTGGTACAGTGATCGTCAGGGTCGGTGCCAGGGTGGGTGGGGCTGTAGGCGTAACGGTTGCGGTGGCTGTTGGAGTGAAGGTCGATGTGGACGTGCCTGTTGCGGTCGGTGTTTGAGTAGGTGTGCTGGTTATTGTGGCAGTTGCTGTGTGGGTTGGTGTTGTTGTGGCTGTTGGGGTAGCGCTGGCAGTCGCGGTTGGAGTAGAAGTCCGCGTGGGAGTGGCAGTTGTCGTAGCCGTGGCGGTGTTAGTTGGGGTAGGACCGGGAATGCGGATTGTGTAGCGCAGTTCCGGACCAATCAGGCTGCCTTTTTCCGACTGGATCTGCCAAAAGCCTGAGTAGTCTCCCTGGTAACTCGGAGCGATGAGTTCAAGTGATATGTCGATAGTATTTCCGGCAGTTACCTTAGGCAGAAGGGTGGGGGAATTACCTCCCATCAAACTGCCGCGAACAAAGACGAGTTTGTAATTCTCCCAGTCACAAGTGCCGTTGTTTTGAACTCGCCAGGTTTTGGTGAATTGCTGGCCGGGTTTCAGGACCGTTCCATCAGGAATGCTAAGGTCTTGCAGCAAGACTGCGGACATCGTGCAGGCAGGCGGCGTGGTCGTGCCGGTGGGAGTCACTTCAGGAGTTGGGCTGATCATCGTTGGTGTGGGTGGTATTTCCTGCCCGGTCATGACCTGAACCATCACAGCAACCTGCGCGCTTGCAGCGGGAGTTTTCCCCCGCTGATAGAGTTTGACCTCAACCATGGTGGGACCTTCTTTGGTCGGGATCCATGGCTGCAAAACCAGTCCAAAAGTGCCCGGATTTGTTTCGGGTGTGTCCAGGCGGGTCAATTCACCGTTGATGTATAACTCGATCCGTGACCAGTTCCCTTCGGGTTTGATTTGAGACGTTACCTGGTATTCCATAAAAGCCGGGATCGTCTGGCCTGAGATGGGGTTGAGAATTGATATGCTGGCGTTATTTCCTGGCAAATTACAGGCGAATAATCCGACCGCAACGAGCAAAAAACCAACTAAAAGCAGAATAATGGTACTTTTTTTCATAAAAACCTTTCATAGCGTTATAAAACCTGCATTAAAGACGAATCTTGCGCCATGAAGTTCCCCACTCAGGTCAACCGGTAAGCCGTATTCTGTCTTGGATGCGCATCTATCTTGGCATGCTGTCACCAGCCTGCTCATGCGGTCTACCCGGAGATCAAATGAGCCGAGCAGGCTCTTTCTCCTGTTTGACCTTGCACCGGATGGGGGTTGCCTGGTCGCATTTGTTACCAAAGCGCCGGTGGTCTCTTACACCACCTTTTCACCCTTACTCTTGCGAGCGGTATGTCTCTGTGGCCCGATCCACGATCTTACGACCATCCAGGGGTTACCTGGCATCCTGCTCTGTGGTGTACGGACTTTCCTCACAATTAAGCGCGCGCACCTGGCTGACCTGAGTAAGTTAAGAATAGCGGAAGGAGAGGGAAAAGTCAAACGGGCTAGTTCCTTTATCTGGGAGATCTCAAAATATTAGGATTTGGAGACCAAAAGGTCAAATGCCGCGCTCGGTCAGGAGACCGGCGCGATCAGAAGTAGGGGCACGGCACGCCGTGCCTGCCTTCACGATGACGGGTCAACATCAAGTTTGGAGACCTAAAGGTCAAATCCCACGCTCGGTCAGGAGACCGACGCGATCGGAAGTAGGGGCACGGCACGCCGTGCCTGCCCGGAACAATCAATTACTGTTACGTTACCTTAGGCGGTGGGAGCAAACCCCCACCGTACAAATTGAAGTTAACCTTACGTATTTTGCCCAAGGTAGGCAAGGGCCTTGGTCCTTCCGCTGTTGAATAACTCCACAGAATAAATGTGTGGGACCTCTCGGTCAACCACCTCGCATGGTGTGGACACCAGCGAGAACTTTTTACCTTGACAAAAGGTAGATGGTCAACTATGACCTTAAATCATCAATTTTTTCGAAATGCTAATTTTCGACGTAACCATTTCTCGAATTCAACAATGATGTAAGCTGCGATGCTGACTGCCAGGATAGAGAGCCAGAGTTCCAAGTTAATTGGCGCGCTTTGGAAGAGGTTGTTCATGAACGGAGCATACGTGAACAACAATTGAATCAAAATCATCGCGACCCCACCAGTAACTGCCCATGGATTGGAGAAGAATCCGAGTTGGAATGGGGAACGGGTGAGAGAGCGAGCGTTGAAAAGATAGAATAGCTCAACGATGATGACTACGTTAACCGCCACGGTACGGGCTTCCGCTAACGACGCGCCACCATCCAGCACACGATTAAATAATCCAAACGCTCCAGCCAGAATGAAGAGACTTACCAACACGATGCGCCAAATCACCATTCCACTGAGGAGAGGAGCATTTGGATCGCGCGGCTTACGGAGCATCAAATCCGGTTCCTTGGGTTCCAGGGCGAGGGTCATGCCCAGAATGCTCGCCGCGACCATGTTTATCCAAAGGAGTTGAATGGGCAGGATTGGGAGAACCGCGCCAGTAACAATTGCCGCGAGCAATACCAATCCCGATCCGAGATTTGTGGGCAAAGTCCAGGCGATGAACTTGGTCAGATTATCAAAATGCCACGTCCTTCCTCAACCGCGGCTTCGATCGAGACAAAGCTATCATCGGTCAGGATCATGTCGGCTGCTTCTTTGGAAACATCCGTCCCGGTTATCCCCATCGCGACACCAATGTTGGCTTGTTTAAGCGCAGGGGCGTCGTTGACTCCATCTCCTGTCATCGCCACAACATGCCCACGTGCCTGGAGAGCTTCTACCAGCCGTAATTTTTGTTCAGGAGCAACCCGGGCAAAAATGTTCGTTGTTTCTGCTTTTTCGATCAGTTCATGGTCAGTTAATCCCGAAAGTTCTAAGCCCGTTATCACACGGCCGCAATCCTCCTGGCAAAGACCGATTTGCTTCCCGATTGCAGCAGCGGTCAGAGCGTGATCACCCGTAATCATCTTGACAGTGATGCCGGCTTGCTGAGCGGCGCGAATGGCATCCAGAACTTCTGGTCGTGGCGGATCCATCATCCCCTGTAATCCCAAAAGGGTCAGGTTGGTGATATCTTCAAAGTTAACCTTATTAGCTGAAGGCTTTTAAAGCCGCGCGAAAGCCAAAACTCGTAAACCCTTGGACGCCATCATGTCAAGTGACTCGTGAAACTTATCCTGGTCACAGGCAGTCACCTCGCCCGAAGGGAGCATCACCCTATCACAACGGCTTAGTATCACCTCTGCAGCACCTTTTATGTAAATGGTGCCGTCCTCGTGCAGCGTAACCATAAATGGATGCTGTGAATCAAAAGGTATGGAGTCGATTCGCCTGGGAAATTGCTCTGTTTCGGAGTTTGGCAGCGCTTTTTTGCTTGAGACTAACAGTGCTCCTTCGGTTGGGTCACCCTGAACAGTCCAGCGACCTTCTGATTCCACAAGTTGGCTGTCATTACAGAGCAATCCTGCTTTGAGCGTTTCCAAAACCGCAGCGTCATTTTGCCAATCGCCAGATATTTCCCCCTCCGGCTGATAACCGCCGCCGCTTACTTGATAAAAGCCACCCAGCGTGAATATTTCCTGCACGGTCATCTGATTTTGAGTGAGCGTGCCTGTCTTATCAGACGCAATCACCGTCGTCGAACCAAGGGTTTCGACTGCAGGCAGATTGCGGATGATGGCGCGGCGCTTCGCCATCCGTGACACACCAATCGCCAGGGTAACCGTCATTGCCGCAGGCAGCCCTTCAGGGATGGCACCAACCGCCAGCGCGATCGCAGCCATTAAGGTGTCGACCGGAGGCTGACCTCGAAGTACCCCAATTCCAAAAGTAAGAGCAGAAAGAATGAGTATTGCAACTAATAGAACTTTGCTGAATTGTGCTAACTTGCGTGTGAGAGGTGTTTCCAACTCTTTCGTGCTTGAAATAAGCTGGGAGATACGACCGATCTCACTTCGGTCGCCGGTGGCGACAACAACGCCAGTTGCCGTGCCATATGTGACTAAAGTGGACGCGTATGCCATATTCTTGCGTTCAGCCAATACCGCATCATGAGGTGCCAAAGCAGCAGCATCCTTTTCTACCGGCACAGATTCACCTGTCAGGGCAGCTTCTGTTATTTGTAAATCGCGTGAGACGATCAGCCTGATATCGGCCGGCACTCGCGAACCTGCCTGCAAAAAGACAATATCTCCTGTTACCAACTGGGACGCATCGAGCTTTACCACCTTCTTACTGCGGAGGACCGAAGCCTCAGTGGTCATCGTTTTTGCCAGCGCGGCAATGGATTGTTCGGATCGTGTTTCCTGGATGAAGCCAATTAAAGAGTTTATAAAGACTACCGCAAAAATAACCACCGCGTCAGTAGGGTCTTTTAAAATCGCAGTCACAACACTGGCAACCAGCAAAATGATGACAAGTGGATTATTAAATTGCAACAGAAAACGAATGAGAGGGCTTTTGCCTTTCTTTGGTGTCAGGACGTTCAAGCCAAACCGCTCCTGTCGGTGTTTGACTTCAAAAATATCCAGTCCCTGCTGAAAATCGCTATCAAGGATATCCAATATTTCTTCAGTTGATATGTGGTGCCAATGCTTACTTAGAAGGGTATCCATTTTTCCTCTTTCTTTTTTGTACAACATAATTATTTCAAAATGTACAGCTTTTTTCCAGTGGTTTCTCCAGCAAATGGCGATTTGTATAATCTATTCCGTTTTACGGTTGTACAGCCCAGCTATTGAGTCCGGCTTCTGCCCTTATCGCTAACCATGTGGGTCTACCCGCTTTTGGTGACTGATAAAAACGTCTTTGCATTTTTTTTGCGATCACACGGTCAACGTTTACAGTGAACACTTCAAATCTGCAAACTGTCTGATTGGCGAGGGATCGTTTATAATAAACATCGAAAAGAATCCCCGGGTTTCACGAGAGTTTTTAGGTTTTCCCACCCCAATTACTGGACAAATTCGGGATTTATTGTAAAATAGTCTTTTGCAAGTATAGAGGAATTATTTTTGGAGGAAGAAGTTGGCAAATATTAAGTCTCAGATCAAACGAAATAAGCAAAACCAGGCTGCTCGCCTGCGCAATCGCGTCTACCGTGGCTCAGCTCGCACTTTCCTGCGCAAAGCCCAGTCCGCCATTCGCACCGAGGACGCTGATAAGTCCCAGGTGGAAGTGCTCAATGCGATCCGCGCTCTGGATAAAGCTGCCGCCAAGGGTGTTATCCACAAGAACAACGCCGCGCGCCGCAAGTCTCGTTTGATGGCTCGCTA
Organism: uncultured Anaerolineaceae bacterium; assembly: GCA_964434665.1. Taxonomy (GTDB): domain Bacteria; phylum Chloroflexota; class Anaerolineae; order Anaerolineales; family Anaerolineaceae; genus Mesolinea. The sequence goes on along the minus strand of CAYSVX010000025.1, from coordinate 3,405 downwards.
TAACTGCTTAGATAAATAAGCTCATTTTATTCACACACCGAGGCTCCCCAACCTGATGGTGGGGAACCTCTTTTTTGTTTAAGCGATTAACACATCCGCTTGAAGAATGCCGTAAAGCTCACAACACTGAGCGAGTTCAAACACTGCTAAACTGCCATCCTCGATGTTATAATCGCCCAAGACTAATTGTGAGATGACTATGTTTGATGATGTAAAAGAACAATTGACTCAGGTAATAAACAGTTTTTGCCAATCGCGCGGACTGCCTTCTGGCAAAGTGGAATTCCGCAACATTCCCTTTAGCGGGGAATGGGGGATTGCCGCGCCGCTTTTCCCTTTAGCAGCAGCAGACCCTGACAAAACTGTTCCAGTCCCAAAGAGAGCCCAGGAATTTGCGGAAATCCTGAAAACCCAGGTTGCGGGTTTGCCTGGTTTCTCACGGATTGAAGCCGTCAAGGGATACCTGAACTTGTATTTTGAGCCTCACCAATATGCCAAGAGGGTTGTCAGTACGGTTTTGGAACAAGGTCGGGCTTTTGGTTCGCAGGAACAACAGGGCAAACCGGTGATGGTGGAGTACTCCAACCCCAACACCCACAAGCCGCTGCATGTGGGTCACTTGCGAAACGTTATCCTGGGTGGATCGGTTTGCAATATCCTCGAAGCGAGCGGTAAGCCGGTCATCCGGGCGAATTACATCGGCGATATCGGTTTGCATGTGATCAAGTGGATGTGTAATTACGAGATGTACCACTCCGGCGAAAAACCGGGCAGCGACAGGATGCGTTGGATGGCTGACCTGTACGCTGAAGCAGATCGTCGTTTTGTCGGGGAGCCTGAGTTTGAGTCTGCGGTGAGAGCGTATTTTGCCCGCTGGGATGCCGGCGAGCAGCACCTAAAAGACCTTTGGAAGCAGACCCGCGACTGGTCGATGGAAGGTTTCGATCAAGTTTACGGACTGCTGGGGGAGCATTTTGACCGGATTTACTTTGAAAGCGAAGTCGAAGAGCCCGGTAAGGCTATGATCGACCAGCTCATCGAAAGCGGCTTGGCTGAAGACGGCCGCCCGGAAAACCCGGTGATCATCGACCTGGATAAAAAACTGGGGACCAAAGAGGAATACCGGGTGGTTGTAATTCTACGCTCGGACGGTACCTCTTTGTACGCTACCAAGGAAATTCCACTGGCAATCATGAAATTCCAGGAATACGACCTTGACCAATCCATCTACGTGATCGACGTCCGCCAATCGCTGCACATGAAGCAGATGAGCAAGGTGATGGAGCTGATGGGCTACCCCTGGGCTGACCGGATGCGGCATCTGGCTTACGAGATCGTTAATTTACCGGGGAATGTGACCATGTCTTCCCGGGATGGAACGGTGGTGCTGCTGGATGACCTGATCCGGGAGGCAACGCAGCGTGCACTTGAGGTCGTGAAGGAGAAAAACCCAACTTTGGATGCGGACGCGATGCACAACGTTGCGGAGAAAGTGGCTTTGGGTGCCATCAAATACCCGATGATCGCGCGCGAAAACACCAAGATCGTAACCTTCGACTGGGAAACCGCGCTGGATTTCAATGGACAGTCCGCCCCCTATATCCAGTACGCGGTGGTACGTGCCAACAGCATCCTGCGCCGCCTGACCGAGCCTGCTCCCAGTAAGGCAGACTTCAGCCACGAACTGATGCCTGCAGAAGTCAACCTTATTGAAAAGATTTCGCAACTTCCCGATGTGGTCCAAAAAGCGGCTGCTGATTTCAAACCCTCGCTGGTTGCGACGTATTCCTTTGAGCTCGCTCAATCATTCAATGACTTTTATACCCAATGTCCGGTCCTCTCGGCTGAAGGTTCAAGCCGTCGTTCCCGCCTGGTGCTTGTACAGGCTGCCAAGGTTGCCCTCGAAAATGGGTTATCTTTACTCGGAATTCAGTCACCACAAGTGATGTGATGTAGAATAAGAACAATCAAAATCAAAAGGAGAAATATATGAGTCGAATTCGTACACTAATCATGGGGGCAGCAGGTCGGGATTTTCACAACTTCAACACTTTCTTTCGTGACAACGAAAAATATGAAGTGGTTGCATTCACCGCGACCCAGATCCCTAACATCGACGGGCGGAAGTATCCCGCCGAACTTGCTGGAAAACTGTATCCAGACGGCATCAAGATCTACCCAGAGTCAGAGCTGCCCGATCTGATCAAGCAGTTCGAAGTTGACGAAGTTGTCTTCGCTTACAGTGACGTTCCTTACGATTATGTGATGCACAAATCAGCTCTGGTCAATGCTTTGGGCGCTGACTTCCGCCTGATGGGCACCAAAGAAACCCAGGTCAAATCCACCAAACCCGTGGTCGCCATCTGCGCCGTTCGCACTGGCTGCGGCAAGAGCCAGACCACCCGCCGCGTTGCGGCGATCCTCCAGGAAATGGGTTTGAAAGTGGCTGCTATCCGCCACCCAATGCCTTATGGAGATTTGGTGAAGCAGCGTGTTCAGCGCTTTGCAACCTATGCTGACCTCGACACGCACGAGTGCACAATTGAAGAACGCGAGGAATACGAACCCCACCTCGACAACGGCGTGATCGTCTTTGCTGGTGTGGATTACGAAGCGATCCTGCGGGAAGCTGAAAAAGAAGTGGATGTGGTCCTGTGGGATGGCGGAAATAATGATTTCTCATTCTACAAACCCGACCTTCAGATTACCGTGGCAGATCCTCTGCGCCCCGGGCATGAGAGTGCCTACTATCCTGGCGAGGTCAACATTCGCGTGGCGGATGTGGTCGTGATCAACAAGGTCGACACCGCCAATCCTGAGGATGTCATCAAAGTGCGGGAGAATGTCCATAACATCAACCCCAACGCGATCATCATCGAAGGCGCATCCCCGATCTATGTGGATGACCCTGAAGCTATCCGCGGCAAACGGGTGCTGGTGGTGGAAGACGGCCCCACGCTGACCCACGGCGGCATGAAGATTGGTGCCGGTTGGGTGGCTGCCCGCCGCTTTGGCGCTGCAGAGATCGTGGATCCTCGACCGTTCGCTGTCGGTGAAATCCTCGCCACTTATAAGAAGTACCCTGAGACTGGCAATATTCTACCGGCAATGGGTTATGGCGATCAACAAATTCGCGACCTTGAGAAAACTATCGAAGCCGCGGATGTGGACCTGGTCATCATCGGTACACCGATCGATCTGACCCGTGTCATGAAGATCAATCGCCCAAGCCAGCGCGTGCGCTACGAGCTCGAGGAAATTGGCAAACCTGACCTCGAGGATATTCTGAAGAAGAAGTTTGGCAAGTAGTCTTGGTTACTACAGACAACCGGTCAGGCAACTGACCGGTTTTTTTTGTTGCGCCTTAAGGCAGTCGAACTCGTGAAACGAGTGAGACAGAAAACC
>CAYSVX010000024.1:0-24331 GCA_964434665.1 uncultured Anaerolineaceae bacterium | reverse complement strand
ATCCGCCTGGCCGAGTGGGACTACCTGGACGGCACGCACCCGGAGGAGACCGTGTCCTACCTGGTCATGGACAAGGGCCGCACCACCCTGCCGGACGGGACCATCGTCGAGGCGGGCAGCTTTGCCGGCACGCCCACCAACCAGAACGTGCGCTTCAGCGGCCTATTCAACACTGTCCCGGTGGTGCTGACCACGATCGCCTCGGAGAACGAGATGGACACCATCAGCAGCCGGACCTCGAAGATCAGCACCGCGAGCTTTGCCTACTACTTCAAGGAGCAGGAAAAGAACAAAAACCAGCACGTGAAGGAAACGGTCCACTACATCGCCTGGGAACCGGGCCAGGGCACCATCGGCACGCTGCGCTACGAGGTCGCCCGGGCAGCCAACGGCCTGACCGACGCCTGGAGCACGGTCCCCTTCCAGCAACCCTTCGCGCAGGCGCCACTCTTCCTGGCGGACATGCAGACCAACAACAACTCGGACACTGCTGCCCTGCGGGCCCGAGCCGTTGCCACGACCGGCGTGCCACTGAAGGTGGAAGAGGAGCAGTCCAAGGATACGGAAACTACCCATCCGGAGGAAACGGTCGGCTATCTGACCTTTGACCAGACCAATTGAAAATCGGTTCGGTCCAGTTCGAAGTCGCCAGGACTGCCAATGCGGTCACCCACGGCATGGTACAACGGCGCTTTCCATGCTTGCTCGGCGCAGACGACGTTGCAGATGGCCGAAATGCAAACCATTGCCAACACTGAAACCTCGGCACTGCGGGTACAGCAACTTGCGACTACTAGGTTTCAGGTGAAGGCGGAAGAAGAACAATCCAAAGACAGAGAAGGAAGCCACGGCACTGAAATCGTGAGCTACTTCTCGCTCAAACATCCGAAAGAGAAGGTGCTCGCCAACTTTACCTAGGACTACGATGCAGTTCTTGAAGCGACCATCAACGGCTTCCAAATTTTGGCCAACGGCGAACCGACGTGTACCAAGGACACCGCCACCAGCACATCTTCAACCGGCATCACTTACACACCATGAAACGACAACGTCATCGCGAAAGAAGTACGCCGTTGCAAGCAAAGAGAAGTAATATAATAAACGTCTCTTACCCCCGAACCCAACACCCCCAAAATGCCCGTATAAGCACCCGAAGAGACCACCTATGAAAACTCCCATCAAACTTGCCTACCAGACCGTGCCACTCGGTACATCAGGAGTACGTTATACCGCACTAGCCGGATTACTATCCTTGGCCCTATTCACCACCGCCACTGCCAATGCTGCCGATTTTACCGGCAGCCTGATTTCTGTTTCAATAACTGACTCAGCAGGCGCCAACAAGGCACCATCTGCTGTGATTAATTATACCAAAGATGGCAACACCGTTGTTTTTAATGCCAGCAAATCAAACGACCCTGATGGCAGCATTGTCAAATACACATGGGATTTTGGCGACTCCACGCAGGCTTCAGGGCTAACAGCGGCCCATAATTATTCGGCTGGTGGCGTTTATAATGTTTCATTGACGGTTGTCGATGACAAAGGGGGTGGTACAATAACTCAGCTGCGATTGAATACGGCATCCGGCTTCTCAGATGATTTCAGCAGCGACACCAAAGCGAACTACACCAAAGTTGGGACTGATCTTGGCGTAGGTGTTACAATTGCTGAAGGGGTTGCAAAAGGATCGGCACAATACCAGAACAATTTACTGGTACGAGGGTCAACAGGGAGCACTCACCACTATGCCCAGGCCGATGTCGAAATCGATACTGGAGCCACAAGTGGAATCATTGTAGGGGCAACAGCCCCAGGGGCAACTTCTACGGGATATTTCATCTCTAGCTCTAGCGTAGGCTATGTAAAGTTGTATTCTTTTTCCGGAGGAACTTTAAAAGATACAGGTAAATATTGGGTTCTCTCCGAAAACGCCCACCTAAACACTTTCTATAAGATAAAGGTAGTAAAAGTTGACTCGACCTTTACACTTTATCTTAACGTAGGAACTGGATTGAACCTTGTTGGAAATTTGACAGATTCAACCTACACAACAGGTACATATGTGGGGGTAGGTTTTAACCAATCAGGTGGGTATGCGCCAAGAGTAGATAACTTTGAGGCAGGGCTATGAAAGGATTATTTTGGTTTATTGCTTTTTTGTTCTTTTGTCATATCTCTCCGTGTATCGGGGCCACTTACTATGTCGATACTGCTGGTAATGATAAGGCAAATGGTGCATTGGCCACACCATGGAAAACTATCAACCATGCTATGTCTACGGCTGCGCCCGGTGATACAATCCTGATAAAAGGGGGTGTCTACCGCGAACACGTCAAGGTAACCACAGGGGCGGGTGGCAGTGCCGGAAACCCCATAACAGTAAAGGCGTATGATGCCAACGAGGTTATCCTTGATGGCTCAGTTGTTATAAGCGGGTGGACCGTTGACACTGGACAAATTTACAAAACTACTCCTGGCACTACTGTAGATGCTGTTGTTGTTGATTATGTGCCACTGAAACCAGCGGTGACACAAACTAATAGTGCTGCGGGGTATACTGATACCACTACAAGGGCTGAGGTAACTATTTCTGAAGGTCAATTTTATCAGGATAACAGCACAGGGATTCTATATGTGTGGGTTCCAGGAGGTGGGTCACCAACATCCCACACGATGGGAATAATAAGAGTTGCCCCAGATACAAGTAATCAGTATGACGGCATATACCTCTGGGATGCTGGATATTTTAATTTTCAAGATTTGACTATCCGTTTTTACGGCGCAAGGGGGATTGAGGCATTAGGTGCGAGTTCAAATATAACTCTTGACCGCGTAAAGATTAAGTTTAACAGACACACTGGTGTTCAATTAAAAATCCCGTATGTTACTGTTACCGACAGCGAGGTATCATGGAATTTTCTCTGGAATTGGCCCAGGGGTAAATTTAATGGTGGTACTCAGGGTGGAGGATGGGGCGGCGGGTTAGGGGTCGGAGATCACGGAACAGTGACGGGCTGCACCATCTATAAAAACGGTGGTGAAGGTCTAATTACCTATATGAACGCAGGAAACACAGTGTTTAAAGGGAATATTATTTACGATAACTGGAGCATGAACCTGTATATTGATACCGCGCCTTATGTCATCGCGGAGAACAATTTCATATATTGCTCCAATTATGACATGGCTGATGCTGCTAACAATGGATTTCCCACTGACCAAACTGTATGGAAAGGACTGTTTCCTATAGGCATCAGCACTGCCGATGAATATTATGGTGGCCCACATGAGTTTTATATGCACGATGTTATAATTAGAAACAACATCGTTGTTAATTGCAGAAGAGGTTATAACCACTTCGCGCAATATGTTGGATCTGGAATGATAGACGTGACAATAGCTAATAATACAATTATTGTCCCTGATTTTCAAGCACCAGGAGCCATTACTCCTAGTAGCGGTGATAATTTTATAGGAATTATTTTGCAAAATCCATTTGGGGCAAACACAGGTAATGTAATAAAGAATAATATTGTAGTCAGCAGAAATAGTGCTAACTATGCACTGTACTCAGAAAATTCCGATACAGATAGTTTTGCTCCTTACACCATGAGCAATAACTTGTGGTATACAGTCGAATCGACTACTCCTATCCATTGGGGAAGCAGCTATGGGGCAGCGTATGATCGTACCCTTGCCCAATGGCAGGCTCTGTCTGGAACGGCACATGGGCAAGGAGATATTTCGGCAGATCCACTTTTTACTGGAGGGTCTGATCCGTTTACCGCCTCATATTACACTCTATCATCACGCAGCCCAGCGTTGGGAGCCGGTGCTACGCTACAGGGATTCTCGACAGATTTCTACAGTAACGCTCGCCCGGCGGCTTGGGCAATTGGCGCAGTCGAAAAGCTCTCCACCGCACCATTTATAAAATCAATGATCATCATCAATAGATGAGGGTGCAAATGCCCCCCACTTGCATGACAAATACAAGGGTTAATGAAATTGATTTACTGCGATTTATTGCAGCATTAGCAGTCGTATTTTTTCACTATTCATTTAGAGGCTATGCAGCTGACGACATGTCGGCCATGCCACTCCTGCCGTTAGTCTCTTTTTCAAAGTATGGGCATTTAGATGTCAATTTATTTTTTTTTAATTAGTGGATTTGTTATCTTGATGAATGCGGCCAGCGGAAGTCTGAGACTTTTTGTAGTTTCAAGAATTGTTCGGCTTTACCCTGCTTTCTGGGCTTGCTGCACAATTACATTCGTAATGATTTTATCTATTGGGGCACCTCGATTCTCGGCTTCTATAAAACAATATTTGATTAATATGACGATGATGAACGAATTTGTCAAAGTCCCCTCTATTGACGGAGCATATTGGTCATTGTTCGTTGAGATGAGATTTTATGCTCTTGTTGCTATGGTTTTAGTGATTCGTAAAATTGATAAAGCGCAACTTTTTCTTATGTTATGGTTGATCGCATCGATTATTCTTGAATTTGCACCAATAGGTAAGTTGCGCTATCTATTATTAGTTGATTACTCCGCATACTTTATTGCCGGATCGACCTTCTTCTTGATTTGGTCTCAAGGGATTTCCGTGCCAAGAATTGTTATGGTTTCCTTATGCTTGGGAGATGCATTATTTAACGCTATTAATCGTATGGAAAAATTCGAGCCGCACTACAACACAGACATGAGCGGATATGCAGTTGCTGGAATAATCACATCCTTTTTTTTGGTAATGCTTACAATTTCCCTTAGAAAAACAGGTCGGTGGGGCCCCAGACGCTGGCTTTTGGCAGGCGCACTTACCTATCCTCTCTATCTCCTTCACCAGAATATTGGTTATATGATTTTTAACTTTGCTTATCCTGCTGTTAATCCGTATATACTTTTTTCGGGCGTCATTTTTGTTATTCTTTGTGTTGCTTACATAGTACATGTTTTTTTTGAGAAGAAGTTTTCCCTTAAATTGAATAAGATAATTAACAATTTCCTTGATTTAATGTCTTGCCAAGTGGTTCGTTTTAAAGGATTGCGGAAGTTGCCCCGCATCCCATAAATTATCAACGACCTACCCTCAGATTCTGCAGACGAGGCTTAAGTATTTGGTGCAGAGTCACTCTGTCGTCGAATTCCAAGTCAGGGCATATGCCTCAGGGCAAACGACCATAGGGCTGCAGAGTGATAATATCATCTCTCCCGGATACTCTTATCTGTTTACAGTCTGGGGTCTTCTAAGTGGTAGTTACACTTAAATAGAAAGCGGCGTTTACTGTAAATTTTGACCAGCTTGAAACCTAATTTTTCTATGATGCGGCGTGATGGTTGATTGTCGTTCAAAACACCTATAAAGATCAGCCCCGTTTCGGTGCGGCGCAAATCGCGTAGCATTTGACGCAGATTTTGCTGATACAATCCTTGGCCTCGATACGTCGGGTGGGTGAAGAAATCATAGAGAACGATGCTTTTATCGGGTGATCGAAACACCGCATCGACCCCCTCCAAAAAGTGGAGCCTCCCTCCTGGAGCCAACCATCCGTAGTGCACCAAATTGCCGTCACGGCAAATCGTATACAGTGTCTCGCCTGCACTGAATCGTGTAAATGCGGCGGATAGCAACTCGCGTCGCGACAACCAGGGATTAAATCCATCATATGTTAGCAGGTCCCCGTAACATTGCACATGTACGTCTGGATCATCGTCGGGATCCAAAGTGGTCTCTGGGTCATAGCAAAATTGAAAATAGGTGTGCGCTTCATGAATCACCTTTTTCATACGACACATTAACTTGGTGGGGGTAATTTTTCTTATCTTACGCAACAATCCGGTAGCTATGTGGAGAGCATTAGGCACACGCTCGGATGGTATGCTGGCGCAGGCAAGTAAGCGCTTGATAGTCTGGCGAATCCCCCATCCCATATCTGCTACCGCTTTACCCACTCGCGTGAAGTAGAACGTCGGTTGCTGGAGGACCAGGGAGCCGTTGGCCAGAAATTCTTTATAGGAGTCTCCGCCTGGTGTCAGATCTATACGGCGAAATCCCTCATGCTTGAGCATATGTGCCAATTCGATTAGATGAAGTTTGCCAGGGGAATTACGGCTTTCGGAAGGATCGAAGGCTGTTAGACCCAGAACAAGCGTGTCGCGATCACAAGGCCCGAAGTGAAACGACAATGGAGTTTCATCACACATTAGCACACTAAAGTGGTTGGCCTGAGGAATTTTCAGACGCTCTAAGAAGAATGGTTCCTTGAGCGGGTTGTCACCGAAGGGGCGATTGCCGTGTACGGCTTCTTGGCGAAAGTCATTCTGCGCTCGTAGCACCCGAAAAAGACGGGCTGCCTGTTCAATATTCTCGATTCGCTCAAGACGAAAATTGCCGCGCTTCTTGTATCGGTTGATCTGATTGCGGATTGATTTGGTCTTTAAGAGTCGAAGGAGATGTTCGTCGTCGGTGAGATCGAGCAGGGGGGATGCCTCGATGCGCACGCGGCAGGAGATACCGTGGCCAGCTAAGCGGGACGAATTTAGCAGTCCTGGCGGCGTGCCCCTTGGTAGGAAATTCCAACGCCAGCGTTTCAGCCGGTAGCGACCTTGTAGAGCGATTAGGCACTCTTCGGCAAAACTCTGGTCACATTCAGATTTTGCCACCCAACCGTGATACTCGGCATGGAAGTCGCCAGCATGTACTAAGGCTCCATCACTGCGTCTACGTGCAAGTGACATGACCCCGACCAATCCCCCGATATGATCACGCCCGAGGCAAAACACCGGCTCGAAAATGTCGCCGTGAATGCGATACCAAGCAATTACGAAGGGAGGTTCTTGGTAAATTGTAAATTTTGGATCTCGTTCACCAAGATTCCTCCAATCCGCAACAAACCCGGAATTTTCGATTTGGGCCCAAGCGTCAGGACCGTCGATAATTACCAGTTGACTTATTAGGTTACAGGTATGTTTCTTAACCATTCAATCACCTACAAATATCACTTTATGACCTCCTGACCTCGGGAGATATTGTTGCGATACCAATTCGTACAACAGGCGGAGGTCTATGACGGGTCAACAAAAAGCAGACGTTTTCTTAAGCCATTTTTTTTCATAACTGTCGTTTCTCAAATTCCATGGGACCCGTATACCTCAAATAGAAATGACGGCGCCTGCTGTTGTAAAACAACTCGATATCCTGTTTGGCGACGTATCGGCCAAGGTACCGTACCCCAAAGATCTGCTCAATCTTGAGGCTACCGAAAAAACTCTTAGCAACAGCAATATCCCAGCAATCACCTTTTCTACTCATACTGGCCAATATTCCATGACTCTTGAGTAATTTTTAATAATCATGACTGGTATACTGGCTGTCTCTGCCCGAGTGAAATATGAGACCACGCGATGGCTTCCGCCGCCAAATCGCCATGGTTAGCGCGTCCAAAACCAAGCACTTGGAAACACATTATTCATTGACCATCCAACTATGCAGGGAGTAGAGATCAATAACAACAGCGAGATACTGTTCTGTAGGTCGGCGACCCCACTCGGGCGGCGATCTTCAGCACACTGTCGAAACCCACCATTGGTCAGAATCACCCCGGTTAATCTAAAAACGAGCTCGTTGAGATAACCCTGCAAGTGCACTGGGCAGTCCCCCGTGATGTGTTCCCAAGGGCCAAGCATCAAGATTTCTGCCTCGTCCGCAGAATCTGTGGGTAAGTCGTTGATAATTAACCCCAGAACCTGAGCCCCACCGGAGGTGAAAGGGGTGGGCATCTGCCGCCCCGTCACCCTTGCCAACTCCATGCTACAGGCAGTGTGGTCCTGTCCTTTTCTTTTAAACAAGGCAAAGATGAACAGACAAGCGATCTCGAGTGCCCCGCTCGAAAGGCATGGCGATAAACATTCTGTATCAGTAGGTTGTCGATCAACTCCTGCCTGCTAACCCTCAAATTCTGCGGAAGTGCCGGAAAAACCTTCCCGAATTGGCATTTAGCCTGTCGCCTCCACCCCCTATTTCGTAGCGAGGCAGGTTTCCGGCCAATACATTTTGTTGCATAAAATGCCCCCGGACTGTCACAGCACAAGCTATGTGGGAAAACGAGAAACCCGCCTTAACATGGTTGCGCCCTGATTGTGAGCCACAGGGCCTCATCAGCCTCGATAAGACTTCGCTATCATCTCTTTGAGCACCGCCGAAGCCTCCGACACCTTAGGGGACGAGTCGTAGCGAGGAGGTTTGACCAAGTAGTCTTTGTAGACTGAAGGATCTTCTCCCAATTTACCTGCTTCTGCCGCCTTGATGATGTTGTAGAGCTCGCGTGCAGTCACATAGTGCAGTGCGTACCCCGGGCGGTCTCGGTAGGTGGCCTCAAGGTGGGAAAACAACGTGTGCATTTCCGAGCCAAGAGCCACCTCGCTATTTGACGCGCCATGGGTGTGCGTTTTGACTATTATCCAGTTCTCTTTACCTTGGACTGCTATTCCAGTACGAACCCAGCTATCGCTACGCCGCACCGTCTCGCGCTGTACGTTGTCGATGGCATCTCCAAAAATTCTCAAACCACTTAGGCGCCCCCCCCGGAAAAAAGGATGCCACGGTCCCTCGATGATCATAAGGTCGCGCTCAGTAGAACCATCAGGATGGCGGGCATAGCCACCCACACAAACAGGAGCCCCTGTGTTGTGTGATTTTGACCGCTTGGGATTGTCCGTGGCGTAGTAAATTGAATTAATTTGCTTCGGGTTGGCCTCGTTGTAGCAAGGAAAAGTGAAGTCTGCGTAACAACCTGTTTCCTTGAGGATGGTGATTTCATCATTCACGCCGCAGAACTCGCCATTTCGAGAATTGTCGAGGGCCCAGTCCCCATGGATAAAACCATATTGCCGGCGTCCATTAGCTTCACCGAAGATACCGAAAATAGAGTACTCTTCGATGGTGCGCATTAGAGTGGCGCGCAGGTTCTCTGAGGTGTCGGGAACTTGTTTGCCGTGGTGCAAATGCATTTCAATCTCGCCATACCCGCGTTCGCACAGTGATACTAGCTTCTTCGGCCAACCATTCTTGTGGTAGTGCGGCGGGAAAAACCAGGAGCGCTTGGGCTTGAACCCATTGCTGTCACTGTGGCCATCTGCTAGACTTGGGTATTTTTCAATCAATTCATCGACCCGCCGCATTCCTTCATTGATGCTGACCTTGCCTGTACCCGGCTCGTAGTGATCACACATGCAGAACAACACATGAACTGTACCGCTCTTGCGCTTGGCTGCTTGTTGTCGGCACAATAGCATCCAGGTCATACTGACACTCAGCATTCTGTTGATTTTTTGGAAGAACATAATCATTTGCCTCGTCCGTAGAATCTGTGAATAAATCTGTTTGAATGTCTATTTTCAACTGATGCGGAACATATCAACGCTATTCTTGATTCACTTTAAGGAGTTTAGCAATAGCCGCCAATACTCCTACATAACCAATCACTAACGAATTTAACATTGTGGTACTGAACATATTGGTCGCACAAATAGCAAACATCCCACCCACTAAAGCACTCCCAACCAACCTCCCATGTTCATTTTCGCCGGTTTTTGCTTCTCTCCATCCGCGCTTGAACAACTGATACACAAGACTAAGGAATATCAACAGCCCTTGAATTCCCATCTCCCCGCAAACTCGCAAGTAAATGTTATGCGCATCCATTGTTCTTGGAGCGCCATAGTTAGTAATTTCACTTTGAAATCCGTCCAGTCCCACACCGATTGGATTGGAAGAAATCATTGAAAGACTGGCTTGCCATACTGCCTTGCGCTCATTCATACTAGCCTCTGCCTCAAAATCATTGACGTTTCCAGACATACTTTTACCTTCAAAACGAGACAGCAACTTATCTGGTAACAATGATGGACTTGCTAGCATTAAAAGAGCCAGTCCCCAGACGGCTATCTTGATAGTCGTTTTCTGCGATAAAGTTGTCACTAACAATAACCCCAAGCCTAAACCAATGAGGCCACCTCGTGAAACGGTTTGAAATTGAGCCACAACACAAAGCGCCAAAGCAGCAATCAAAACCAAGGATTTACAGAATTTTTTTGATGTACTCAACGAACTTAATAAGAGCGGGCCATAGGCGGCTATAAAAGCGGCAGCAGCGTTTGGCTGGTCAAGAAAACCACCGACCCGTACTTTACTGCCTATATCCAACCCCTGCAGGAAAAGATGCCCGGAAAAAAAAATTACACTCAGTATGATTCCATCAACGACGGCTTTTTGATCATTTTCTTGCACTAAACGTTTTGCAAAATAGTAGATAACAAGTGGATCGAGCAAACGTTTCAAACTGACCAGAAGATTGCCTATATTATCGAAGCCATCCCCGAGGATGGAAATAAAAAATGAAAAAACCAACACACAAATCCACATTACACCTATTTTTTGAACAGGGTCATGAACATCTTGTTGAGATGGTGTCCTTTTCCCTAACAAGAACAAAGCCAAAAAAAAAGCATTGATTAGATTGACACCTGGCCATAGATCCAAAGGATATTTTCCCGAAATAGGGATATAGACACATAACAGGGTCATAATCCACCCGTACAAGGATGGCTTATGCACTTTCGCCAAGTAACAGCAAAAAACGATTAATCCCAATATTCCTATATACTTAAATTCCATTGATGTATCTCTTATCTGTAGCGAAGAGCTATGTGTTATATTGTCCGACCCAACTCACTTTTTTATCAAATTTTCCTAGATTAAGATTAATGGAACTTTCCGACATTCCCTTTACGCATAAACGATGCCAGATCAGAAGAGTGTGCAGTGCAAACAATTTTTCCCCTGTAGCGGGTACCCCCCGATCAACCGCGTCAAAGAGATCATGAATAGCACCGGAACGGAATCGCATTAACACTTCACTGCTTTTTTGTATTTCTTCCTGAAATTGGCTTCGTAGCGGTCCGCTCCGATACCACTCATCAACAGGTGAGGAAAATCCTCGTTTAGGTAGCATGAGTATGGCCTCAGGGAGAAGACCGGCAGCGAGATCACGCAGGATGAGCTTACCTTTCTTGCTTCCCAGACTTTTAAATCTAAGCGGTATCGTCGCAGCCAATTCCAGCAGTTCATGATCTAAAAGGGGACTGCGTACTTCCAAAGAGTGAGCCATGGACATCCTATCTACCTTGACCAGAACATCTTCTAGAAGGTAGGAGCCAATATCGGTGTGCATGGCCCGGTCTAGATCGGTCCCCCCTCCAGAAAACCATGCATTCGAGATAAGCACCGGTGGAAAAACATACTTGTTATCTATACCCAGAAACCGAAGTGCTTCCGGCCCGAATATTCCAACCAAGCGCGTGTGTACTTTTTCAGGGGTCTCTATGAGATAGCTGGCAAGTCGACTGATTTTCCCAAAGGCACCTGCTGCGCTCGACGGCAGGAGTAGTCCGGCAGCAAAAATAAAGCCTGCCAGCACTCTTCTTTTTTTAATCGCCAGTATCTGAGCAAGCTTGGCATACCGGTCATAACCGCAAAACAATTCATCCCCTCCATCGCCGCTCACGACCATCTTCACTTCTCTGGCTGCCATAGCCGAAACATACCAGGTCGGGATAGCGGAAGAATCGGCAAAAGGTTCATCCATGTGCCAAACAATTCTGGGAAGGACATCGGCTACATCGATCTCCAGAACTTCCTCTCGATGGCTCGTGCCAAGATGGTTGGCAATAGCGGCTGCGGCTGCAAGCTCATTATGCTCTTGGTCCTGAAACCCGACGCTGAATGTTCGAGCAGTCTCCGTGAGTTTGCCACTTTGCACCATCAGCGCCGTGACTAGGCTAGAGTCGATCCCTCCCGACAGGAGGGCACCGAAGGGCACATCACTTTGTAGACGGATTGACACAGCTTCCTGCAGGGCGTTTTTCGTGCGTTCCCTAACTTCATCCAGTGACATTTCACTAGGCTGGAAATCGGGTACAGACCAATACGGCTTGAGCGATCTTTTCCCTTGTTCAACAACGAGATAGTGGCCCGCCTGCAATTTCCTGATATCGCGGAACGGAGTGGCAGGCTGCGGAATATAGCCCAGCATGAGGTAGTCAGACAGAAAAGACCAGTCGACTTCGGGCGCTTCGCCCAGGTAGGCAAGTATCGCCTTTAATTCAGAGGCAAAGAGAATCTCGTGATTACGCTCCATGTAATAGAGGGGCTTCTTGCCAAGACGGTCGCGTGCCAGGATGAGTTTTTCTTTTTTGCTGTCATAAATAGCAAAAGCGAACATTCCGCGGAGACGGTTAATGGCGGCCTCGCCATGCCGTTCATAAAGCCTTAGAATGACTTCGGTATCACTCTTGCTCGAAAAGGAAATCCCATCCTTTTCCAACTGGCTGCGGAGTTCGACGTAGTTGTAGATTTCGCCATTGAATACAAGCCCGACTTCTCCATCATGCGAGGACATTGGCTGATCGCCTGTTGAAAGGTCGATGATTGCTAACCGGGCGTGACCTAAGCCTGCCCGCCCCATATGGTAGGATCGGCAGACTAAAGAGTCGGGTCCGCGATGGGCAAGACTGCGCACCATTCTTTCCAAGCCAGCCCTATCGAATAATCCGCCGTCTGTTCTTATGGCGCCAGCAATTCCACACATCACGCCCTGCCTTGAAGTTTATGTTTTTCTCCAGCGCCTGTTCGCATTTGATAGTACAGGTCTGTATATTCTTTAGTCAGCCTCGAGAAGGCCCATGGGGCAACACGTTCACGCGCTGCCAGGCCCAGGGCAAAACGTTCGTCCGCATTGTTCAAGAGGCGACCAATGGTGCTGGCAAGCGCGGCTTCGTCCAATGGCGGGACCAGCATCCCCGTACGCCCATTATCGATAATCCAGCGGGTACTGGGAAGGTCGCTCACTACGCAGGGTAGCCCGGCAGCCATTGCCTCAAGAAGTGAGTTGGACATTCCTTCTTCCTGTGATGGCAAAATGAAGATATCCGCCTCCTCATAGAAACGGGGAATATCATGAATAGCACCCCAAAATTTCACACGTTCTGCAATTCCGAGCCTTGCCGCCATAGCCTCTAATTCGCCACGCAGAGGACCATCTCCTGCAAAATGCAGCATTGCAGCGGTATGAGTCGTTGTGACAGATTTCCACGCCCGGAGCATGCTTTCGCCACCCTTGAACTGAGCGAGGCGGCCGACCAATAGAACGGAAGGAGATGAGAGGCGCAGTCGTTGTAATGGAGGAGTTCTCTCTATCTCGTAATAACAATCCGGAACAGCGTTTGGCAGACGAAGGATCCTCTTCTTTTGCACTCCTAAATCGAGCAAACGCTGTTCAATTTCCGGATTCAATGCCAGGACATGATCAACTCGACGAAGCAGTACTTTTGCCAACAGCGGGCGTACACCCCATTGAGGCGTGAGATAACCGAGGTTCATCTCATAGGCGCCCGAGATACGCACAAGCAAGGGTATCTTGAGCACCATGGCTGCCAGCCCCAGTGCAAGGGTAAATTGATCCAGAGCCTGAACTTGTGCCACTACCGGTCTCTTGCGAGACAGCCGAAACAATGCCACGATGCCTTTGCAGTAGGCAATGATTGGCCCAATGATCTTGATTTTATGGAATTCGATGCCAATGAGAGGTACTGGCAAAAAACCGCATTTTTGCTTGCGCCTCCTATCATGCAGGGTAAGGATGGCGACAGGAAAATGCCGGGCTCGCAGACAGGAAGCCAAGGCCAATCCTTGCCTCTCAGCGCCACCGATAGCGGGGTGGAAACAGCTGGAAAGCATCAGAAGACGAATCTTGCGGTTTTTAATCATCGTCAGGCAATGCCACCATGGGTCGCACACCAATCAACAAGGACAACTATCCGCCATAGATCCTCAGAATAATCCCATTCTCCATCGTGATGTTGCGCCCAAATCTTATCCAAATAACGGCGACTGAAAAGATTTTCTGCCGTTTTATCCATTATTCTATCCAAGGCATAGGAACATACGGGACCAGGTGTGCGTAGCCAGGAGCCAAGGGGAAGTCCCATCCCCTGTTTTCGTTTAAAAAGGATTTTATCAGGGAGATACCCTCTCATAGCCTTTTTGAATAAATAGCGCTTTTGCAATCCTTTGAGTTTTAGTGAAGCAGGAATCCGATTAGCATATTCAACCAAGTCAAGATCGAGCAAAGGAAAAATAGGATAAATATTAAATATTGAGCCACATCTTGTTATTTTCAACAAATCATTGTCTGCTATTGTTAACTTCATATCAATATACAAAAGACGATTTAATTCTTCCCTCGAATCACATTGTCGATAAATATTTCGAATATGCTGCACTGACAAATCGGCTGGAATTTGAAAATTTCTATATGCCGGGCCAGGAAGTTCACTCCAATGGGCAGATGCAAATTCGGTATCTGCATAAAAACGATCAGGATTTGGCATGCGTGCGCGCTTGAAAATTTTCCGCAACCGATTGACAGCATGTCCTTTCAATTGAGAGTTTTCTAGAGGATTTTCCCAAATAGCCCGAAGCCCTGCTGGTATAGTCGTATATAAGGAAAAAAACTCATCTTTCAAATACCGTTCATTCCCTCCAAAAATCTCGTCGCCACCATCCCCGGCGAGAAGCAGGTTTTTCCCCGCATGACTGGCCATCTGAAAACAGTAGTATGCTGCATACACTGAGGCATTAGCATAGGGTTCGTCATAGATATTCCGGATGGGTTCCAGAGCACTGAGAAAGGCAGGTTGATCGAGTTGGAAGCTATGCCTCCGCAACGGAAAACGTTGAGCAGCAGCCTCCATGTACGGCTCCTCGCTGACAGCCTGATCCTCAAAAACTATGGAAAAGACGTCTAGAGGCTGGCCAGTGGCCTCAGCGGCAAAGGCTGCCACTGTCGTACTGTCCGTACCTCCACTTAAAAAGGCTCCTAGCGCTGAAACATCAACCCCTTCCACTGACCGATGTACGGCACCACGAATTTTATCGAAAAGTTCGAGTGCCATTGCACTGACAGAGGAAATTGAGGTCTCGGGATAGCTGAGATCCCAGAACATTTTTTGTTTGATTTCTGATCCTATTTGAAGAATGCACCCAGAGGCGAGCCTATTCACACCCTGCAAAATAGAGAAAGGAGTAGGAACAGTGGAAAAATTCAAGTAGTGAAATACAGAGTTGAGGTCAAGACGTCTATTTTTCCGTTCAACAAGGTAGTGAGAGCGAGACGCCACTAAAATATATCCCGGAAAAGAGGCCCAGTAAATTGGTGCTATACCAATATGGTCGGAGGCAACACTTCCACCGCCTTCTTCTGAAAAATGAAAGACTGGAGTGGTTCGGGAGGAAGAACTTAAACCTTGAAATGAGGTTTCGGGTATTACTTTTCGCTTTGCATATAAATTGCATCCGCTACCCGGAATCTCCGGAGTTACCTTCCACAAAGCAGGATCAGATGCCCAAAACGGAAGGCGCCTTTCACCATCATTTACTCTTGATAAACCATTTGCCAATGCCCAGGTGTCGAGTACTTTGATTTGAAATTGAACCTCTCCTAGTGATAAGCCAGGTTTTGCGATATATGCCAGAAAGTCCAACATTCACCTCATTAAAAAAGTGATAGATAGCGTTTTGCAAGATCTGCCGACCGCAAGGATTTAACTTTTGTCAAGGCGGCTAGAGACCTATTCCTCGCGTCAGATGGTGATTTAATAATCGAAAGAATACTCTCTGCTAAGGCTCCGTGATCCCCTACTCGGAAAAGGGTGCCTAGCTTACCCTCCTCAAGCATCTCGGGGAGAGCGCCAACTCTGGAGGCAACGACTGGAACTTCCGTTGCCATAGCTTCGAGAATAAAATTTGGCATCCCTTCAGCCAGACTTTGAAGCGTCGCAATATCAAAACCAGCCAGGTAAAGAGGACCGGGAAGTGACCCTGGCAAAAAGACATTATTGTCGAGCTTCAGATGAGCACGTAATTCCTCGATCCTTTTCCGCTCAGGCCCTTCTCCGGCGATAAGAAACCGGGCTTCCGGCACCGCATCCACTACGAGCCTTGCTGCGCGGATCAGAGTGGCATGATCTTTCACCGGTACCAGGCGGGCCATACAACCGATGATTGGCCCCGTTCCCGGTGACAAAAGGCTGTCCAGCCGCTCTCGGGCTTCCGCCCGGCTTGCGAAGGCTTGGATCTCAACCCCATTCGGGATTACAAGGCATTTGGATCGCGGTATAATGCCTCGAGCAACTAGGGATTGCATGGCCGCATTTGAGTTGGCAACGATACTACGGCTCTTCCATGCAAGTAAACGCTCAATCCAGATCAATGCTTGCTCAATTGGTTTCGGAAGCGCCGGGACATATTTGTGGTCACGCACGCAGGTCACTAACTCAGGCCCCTTTGCCGACAAAAGAGCTATCCGGGTCCAGAAGTTTGCAGTATAACCAAAGCTCAATATTCTAAACCTCTTATTCTGACGCAAGAAATTTACAAAATTAACCAGGAAAACTAGGTCGAACCGCTGCTTTTTGTTAAGCGGCCAAGTTGAAAGGCCAGCCGCCTGCAATTGCGAAACAAGGACAGCACCTTCCTCGCGAAAATAAGCAACGGAAACTTCATAGCCCATTTCATGCATTGCCCTCCCCAGGAGGAGAATCTGGTTCTGCGCCCCTCCAATCTCAAGCTCGTCGATAACAAAAAGTATTTTTACCGTCGCGTTCATGTTCTTTTTCGCAAAAATGATCCAAAAGGAAGGGTACGAAATACATCGAAAAGCTTCCGGCAGGCACTGGAATGGTTTGGAAACCAACGAAAACATAGGCCGACTGCAATGCCATACGTTACCAGAGAATAGGTCACCGTTACCAGAAACCGACCTAAACCATGCCATTCCGGAAACAGAGATTCCACGGAAATTGTGGCCAGCACTTGAACCGCGGCACAAAAAACAGGGCCCGCCCAGATCTTCAAAAATGAGGGCCAAGGCGCCATCTGTAGATAACGACAGAAAACGATAAAAATTATGGCATTAGTGATGATACTAGTGCCACCATAGGCATAGCAAATCCCTTCTACCCCCCACACTTTTCCCGCCAAGTACGCTAAAATTATAGTGAATAAAGCTGAAATTCCCGTGATAATCGCGATGAATTTTTCACGCCCTGCTCCCAAAGCTATAGAACCGGCCGTACCTTGAGTCACAAGGATGGGGATGACAAGAAGTATCAGGTAAAAAGCCGACCTTTCGAAACCGGGACCAAGCCATACATGGAAAAACTCGCCTCCGAGAAGCATTGCCCCGGCAACTATGGGCGCGAGAATCAATGCCTGGGCGTTATTTCCTATCATAAAAACTCGCTGCAATGAAGTCCAGTCACCCACTGCATCTCGCTCACTCGAAAGTGGCATGAGTACGCTGGTCATTAAGCCAGGAAGTCCAACCAAGAAACTCACCAATCGATATGCCACGTAAAATTCTGTCACGACCATAGCAGAATCAAAATAACCGACAAGGACTGAAGAAGATAGATTCAAGACTTGTTGCGCTGCCGAAAGCACCGCTACCCAACCACTATAGCTTGAAATATCACGAACGATGCTTGACTCCAGGCGAAAAAGCTTCAGCTTGAGGGGTCGTGCAATGTGAACACTGGCAGCCCAAATTAAAATAAGAGTCAGCACTGTGCAAACAAACTGGATGGACGCTAATACCGTCAGATCTGCCCCCATACTCGCCGCAACAACGAGAAGAACACTACGGAGGCACTCCATCCCAACGCGAATGGCATTGGTCAATTCATAGCGCTGGTATGCTGTAAGCAATCCTTGAAAAGCGTTTAAGGGGAAAGCCAAAGCGGCATCGAGCACAAGGAATATACTGATCTTCCAGATCATTGGCCTGACGGATGCATCCAAGCCAACCGTATTCCCAAGCAACCCAATAAATGGCAAACCGATGACGACAACCAGGATACTTATCAGGAGATAGATTGAAAGACAGGCGTTGAATTTGCGATCCCTCTCCCCGAGGTCACCGGTGGCTATTGCCTGGGCCACGAATTTCCTGACCGCCATTCCTATTCCAAGATCAAAAAATGTCAAATAGGCGGCAATGCTCCAGAGGAGAACCCACGAGCCGTAGAGGCCTTGCCCAAGAGCTTTGATGAAAAGCGGAGTGGTAACAAGAGTCGTCGCCACACGAATTGCAAAGCCAGCATAGTTCGAAAATACACTACTGATAACCCTTCCTGCGCTCGTTCTATGAACTGAAGCAATTTGTGTCATCGCAGGAATTCTGCTCTCAATTGCTGCGACGTCTTGACAATGTTGAATTGGTCTTCAATATATACTCGCGCTTGCCTACGCATATTCTCCACGTCTTCATGATGTTCGACAAAATAATGAATTGTGTCGCGTAAGGATGTTGAGTTCTCAGGTTGGGCCAGCAGGCCCGTTTCCCCATGCTTGATCAGCTCTGGGATTCCAGAAAGAGCAGTCCCTATCACTGGAGTGCCAAGGGCCATGGCTTCCATAAAGACCACGGGTATACCATCGTGCCCCTCTTTTGGGCATGTTGCACAGGCTAAGACAAAAACATCAGCATCTTCCATATAACAGCGAACCTCTTCCGTTTTTTTGGCACCTAGAAACAAAACAGATTCTTGCAAGCCAAGCTCAGCTACCCGCTGTTGGAGCAAGTGCTTATCGGGGCCATCACCAATAATTTTACAAAGAAAAAGGAGACCTTCTTTTTTCAATTGGCCTAATGCGTCTAGCAGGTAACGAAACCCTTTAATACCAGATAATCTCCCTACGCTCAGAATTTGCAGTGCCTTTTCACTGTTCACACAAGAGGTTCGATTTTTTTTAAAAGGAAATTTAGCCAGATCTATCCCACAGCGTACTATTTTTACATTATCTTCAGGAAACCAAGGGAGTTCGCGAATTATCAGCTTCTTATTAAAATTAGAAATCGTTGCTATAAATTTTACGTTTTTTGCCAGCAAAGGAAGCAGTGTCCTGTCAACATAAATATCATGAGCATGAGCAGTAAAAGAATATGGAATACCAGTAAAATTGTTTATAATCCTAGCGAAGAGCGCTGGGAAGGTTGCGAAATGGGCATGAATATGATCGATAGAATTACCTATGAGGCGGTCTATAAATATTGGACTCACCCAGAACACCGCAAGAGACTTAAGTTTTAGAATAGAAAAAACGGGATATAATCGAATAATTTCAAATAGAATTCTTATATAAGTTGTAGGTTTTTTACAAAACAAATTAAAATGTTTTAAAATAACTTGAAAATTAAAAAAGAATTTTATGTATAAGGTTTTTTTTATTAATGGTATAGCGCTAGCTTGAATAATATTTTCCGAACAAGGCTTTATAGACACAATTAATACATCAACTCTAGATTGTTGATGCTCAACAATTTCATTTAAGATAAAAGTCTCAGACCAGCACGGGAACATAGAAGTGATATAAGCGATCTTCATTATAAATACTGTTGTTCTATCATTTTTAATATTTGCTCATTACCGCAAGGCGAATTCGTTCGTAGGCTTGATTACCCAGCATCTTCTTGCCGAAATACAAGATCGCCGATTTAGCAGTTTGACGGAGATGGTACAAAGAATCACCGTGAACTATTTTTGCAAAATCCTTCAACGAAGAATCCGATCTAATAGCAAATCGAGGAATGTTTTCCAGGTCCCCGCCCTGCTGCATCATGGCAACTCTCGAAGTATAAAATGCAGTGTAGCCCAAAGACTTTCCTATCTCGATAGTATCAGGAGTTATCCGCCCTCCTGGAGCAGAAAATGAAGTCACAGGCTTCTTAACGATTGCTCTAAGGACATCACGAGACATTCGTAATTCTTGATGAGTGGTTTCTAGGTTCATTTCATTAAAATATTTATGTGTGACACCATGAGAACCGATTCCCATTCCTTTTGCACTAAGGGTTTGTATTTGGCGGAATGTTAAATAAAAAGGTGTGTCAATCCATCCAGTGGTAATAAAAAAGTGTGCCTTAAAACCAAAATCTTCTAAAACGGGCAAGGCTAGGCTGGCATTTGATTGGTGGCCGTCATCAAAGGTCAGGACAATCGCATTGTTAGGCCATGGATTCTTTGCCGCCAATTCTTCCAGGAAAAAAGAAACAAAACCTGCTTTCTGCAAATACTCCATCTGCCGCCGGAATTGCTCTACCTGAAGTACATAAATTTGTTCGCCTAAATCGATTGAACCTGCAGGATGAGAATCATCCTCCAAGGCGTGGTACATAAGCACTGGCACCTTGCACGCCCTAGACCGTATCATTTAGAACCTCCGTCAGACCAGATGGTAGAACAACCGCCAGTTAACCAGACTATGAATCCTGCAACCGCAGCGATGTTGAGTGAACAAAAGAAATAAATTGTTTTTACTAAACGGTTATTTTGAATTCTTGGAAAAAGATAAGCTGCGACAGCGAGGATATACACAAATAATTGCACTGAAGTTACTACCCACCAAAGAATACCTTGTTGTAAAGCACTGCTCATTAGTAAGAATATGAGGAAAAGTGGGACAACAAGACGAGCTAATTTGTGAGAGCAAAAACGAAAGAACAGTTTATTCTTTTGAGGGTTAAGAAAATCTTTTCGTAAAGAGATGAGCTGCCAATTACCCGCAAGCGTTCTAACTTTTCGCTTCCATTCATCGCCTATATCCTGAGAAATGGTATCATAGGCCATAGCTTGGCCGTCAAAAATGATCCGAAACCCCTGCATATTGATATTCATCGGAGTGAGAACATCATCTAAAATAGTATCCTCCGGTAAAGGTTGATAAAGACTCTTGCGGATCGCATAAACAGCTCCCGTCGCACCAACCACCGAACCAGTCAGGCTTTCTAACTTTCGAATAGTTTTCTCGTATTTCCAGTAAGCGCCCATTTGCGCTTTTATTTTACTGTCATTTTTTTGCAGAAAAATGAGTTCTCCACTCACAGCACCGATAGTTGGGTCTGTGAAGTTACGTACCAACAGTGACACGGTGTTTTGCGCAAACTCCTGTCTGGCATCTGTAAAAACAACAATGTCTCCCCTGGCATGCTTGACGCCAGTATTGAGCGCGGTTGGCTTACCTTTTGATGGAACATAAGTATATACGAATATACTAGTTTGTTTATCAGGCAAGCAACTTATAAAATTTTCGACGATATTGTCAGTTTCGTCAGTTGATCCATCTGATACTATAATTATTTCATATTTATCATCAGGATAATCTTGAATGATCAAATTTTTTAATCGTTTTTCAATTCCATGAGCTTCATTTTTAGCAGCGATAATTATTGAAACAAATGGAAAAAAACAAACTTCTCTCCTATTTACGGGCTTTGGAGAAACCCGTGACAACACATACAAGAAGGCTGGGTATCCGATATAGGTAAAAATTATGAAGAAAAACGAAAACCAGAAAATAGCTTGGGATAACACTGGGAATCACACCTTAACCTATAAAAATTATTACATTTATCCACTCGCCCCCTCAAGGGGCAACCATTCGATGTGTTGGTT
This sequence comes from uncultured Anaerolineaceae bacterium, assembly GCA_964434665.1. Classification (GTDB taxonomy): domain Bacteria; phylum Chloroflexota; class Anaerolineae; order Anaerolineales; family Anaerolineaceae; genus Mesolinea. The sequence goes on along the minus strand of CAYSVX010000024.1, from coordinate 2,753 downwards.
TCAACATTTTGCTGCATAGAACGAGAAGAAACAATCCGAAGACAAAGGTGAACAACCCTGAAAAATCATGCAGAAAGCCTTGGGCCACTTTTTCTCCATAAAAGCTGGCAAGACCGGCAGTAGCGGTCAGTCGGACGATGTTGGCAAAGATGGCCACGGGCGCGGCAGCGAAAAACAGCAGCCACTTCTTCCAGGTGGCACAATCGCTGAACCAGGCCAGGGCGGCGGCAAGGGCGAACATGGTGGTCAGCGAACGAAGCCCTGAACAGGCGTCGACCACCTCCAGGGTGGTTTGTGCCAGGTGGAGCACGTTGCCTTCGCGAAACACCGGGAGACCGATGGTCTGAATCACCCGCTCGGTCACGGCGCTGGAAAAGAGCTGCATGGGAAAGGCGATCTTGTTCCAGAGGATCGCCGGAAGAGGCACCATGAACAGCAGGTAACCGATGGGCAAGAGCAGTTTTTTCGTCAATTCCCTGCCCCAGAGAAACAGGACCATGCCCAGCAGCACAAGGATGAGCGAGGTGCGCTGCAGGAAATATTCCGATCCGACCCGGGCGATATAGAGTTGCCCCAAGCCGGCCACTACCAGCAGCAAGCCCCAATTGGCCGGTCGCACCGCAACCCGCAGCAGTTCCTCCCGCAGGGCATACACCATGTAGCCGCTGATCAGTGGAATGAAAAAACCGTGAGAATAATTGTCGTTCGTGGACCAGTCATGCACCAGGTAGGTCAGGACCGGGTAGTACAGTCCGACCAGAGCCGCCAGTAGGACCAGAGCGACTGCCAGGTTGCCGGATCGCAGGCGGGCGGTGAACATCGTCGGCTCCATGTCCCCTATCTCCCGGGCAGAAAGTTATCCAGTTCAGGCAGCGCCAGGCCGGCGAACTGTTGCAGGGTTTGCTCCGCCTGCTGGATGTCCCCGCCTGGCGCCGGGGTCATGAGGCGGACAAAGGTACCGTCGCGCCGCTTCATGAAAATGGCGTCCAGCACCTGGTAGATTTTTTCCCAGTATTCGGAATGGATGATCCGCCCGCGGTTCTGGTACCAGTACACCACCACTTGGTATTCGTTGCGGTTGCGGATAATCATCTCGCTGACCGTTACCCGGCCGCGCCCGTCTCTGGGCTCGATCTGCATGGTTTTCACCGCGTCTATGCCCCAGCCGCCGCCCGGGATGCAGTTCCGCGGCGAATGGTAGCCGCCACCGACACCCACCGCCTCGTAGAAGGCCGCGTAGAAGTTGACCGCCGGCCCGCTCGACCCGGCATAATTGAATTCTATGTAGTCGTCCACGCCGAGCATCTCGACGACCGCCTGCGATGAGGCCTGGCTGGAAAGCGCCTGCCACCCCCCGAGCGTAGTCGGGAAAAGGGCGAGCGGCTGCTTGATGGGGGTGCGTGGGGTGCCGGAAACTCCCTGCAGCAGCAGGAAAGTCAGGCCGAAAAGAAAAAGAACCAGCAAGACCCGGTACGGCGAAAGATTCTGACTGGCAGGCAGGGCTGCCCCATGCGTCGAAAGTGCCATGCTTCGGTTCCTGGTTGTCCACCGGCTGTCCGCCGTTCGGGTGGGCTCTGGTACGGGCCTGCAGGACTGCGAGAGAACGAAAAACTGGTGTATCGTACATGCCCGGGCGGGGCGGGTCAAAATAAAAACACTGTTGCTCATTATTACTGAAACCCCAGAAGATTCAAAGTTTTTGGCAATCAGTCGTTTGACCCCGCCACCTTGACTTGCCTCTGGCCAGCGTGTTTAATGGCTCAAAAGCTCTCACCACTGTCCCCTCGCCCTGTGGATTGCATAAACATGCCGACATTGTTCAACAAATACTATCCTGTCCGCAAAATTCTGTTCTTCTTCGGCGAGGGGGCGCTGATCTTTGCCAGTGTCCTCGGGATACTCGTGTATTTCTCCAGTTGGCGGATCTTTCTCATCGCCCCTTCCGAGTACACCCTGCGGGCCATGGCCGTTACCCTCATCTTCCAGCTTTCGCTGTACTTTTTCGACCTGTACGATCTGCGCAAGCCGGGCACCACCACCGACACCTTCATCCGCATGATGCAGGCCTTCGGTGTGGGCTGTATTTTCCTCGCCCTACTCTACACCGTCTGCCCGTCCATGATCATCGCCACCACCATCTTCTGGTGGAGCTACCTCATCATCTGCGCGAGCCTCTTTGCGTGGCGTTCGCTCTACTATCTTGTCCTGGAAAAAAAGCTGTTCGCCCGGCAGGTGGTCCTGATCGGCACCGGCGAGACCGCGGAACGGATCGTCGCGGAAATAAAGGGGAACCATGAAGCCGGGTTCGTTATCGCGGCGCTGGTCGGGACCACCACCCCTGCCTTTGACCATGAGAGCATCCCGGTGGTGGCCAGCCTGACCGAAGTGGACCGCGCTCCCCGCTCGGCCGGTATCGACCGCATCGTCGTGGCCCTGGACGACCGGCGCGGCACCATGCCCATTGCCGAGTTGCTGCACAGCAAGCTGCGCGGCCGGATCATCGAGGACGGCGTCACCTTTTACGAGGCGATCACCGGCAAGATTCTCGTGGAAAAGGTCAACCCGGCCTGGCTGATCTTCTCCGAGGGGTTCGACTACGGCCGGCTGACCTATCTGATCAAGCGGGTTCTCGACCTGACGCTTGCCGTTGTCGGCCTGTGCCTGAGCCTGCCGATAACGCTGCTCACGGCCCTGCTCATCAAGGCTGAATCGCCCGGCCCGGTGTTTTACCGGCAGGAGCGTGTGGGCGAGCG
>CAYSVX010000023.1:0-24405 GCA_964434665.1 uncultured Anaerolineaceae bacterium | reverse complement strand
TGCCGTCATTGTCGTAGTTTTCCCAGGCGTTCTCGCCATCCACGACGATGGTCACGATGTGCGGACCTTCGGTGCCCTGCAGGCTCGCGTGGATAGCTTCAAGCGAATCGATCATATCCTGCGCAGCAGCTTCACCCGCCATGCCCGAATAATTGAACCCGATCTTGTCCGAAATAACCCAGTCACGGAAGAAAATGCCTACCTTATCGCCGCTATCGCCCTGTACGAAGTACGGACGGTAGAAGGTGTCGGGGTCTTTCACCACGCCGTCGCCATCCCTGGCAAAACGGTCACCCGCCAGCCCAAGGCTTGCCACGAGCACAGGTTCGCCAGTCTGGATCCACTTGTATCCAGCCTCGCTGACCAGCGGCACGATATCCTCCGCCACGGAACCCTCACCAGGCCAGAGCCCGCGCACTTCCCGCCCAAAGATGGACTCGTACATCTCCACGCTCTTCTGCAGGTGGAAAGCCGCGTCCTCTGGGTAGCTGAAGTGCTGTTTGGGCATGATCGCCTTGGGATTGCCAACCAATGCCAGGTCCGAGTCGTAGATCAGGGGCAAAATTGGATGGGCATAGGGTGTGGTCGTTATCTCCAGGATGCCTGCGTCCTGCAATTCTCTGTGGGTTGGAAGAACGCGCTGGATCAGCGCTAAAATGCCATCAAACAGGGTAACTTTGTCTTCTTCGGTAAAGTCCCGGCCTTTATCTACCAGGGCTTTGAAAGGCTCCTGAGCCAGGTAATCCGGGTCGATCCATGCCAGGTTGAACCAGATCTGCAGATCTCGAAAATCCTGTTCGGTGAAGTTCTCAACAGCTGCCGCGATATCGGCTTCGTCCGTGCCGCCGCGCAGATCCAGCAGTTCCTGGTAACGCGGATGAACCGCGATGATGTGGTCCCAGTTGGCATCGTAAAAGCGCTGCAAGATAAAGGTTTTCTGTTCCGCGGTCAGTTCTGCCGCTGGGACTTCCGCCAGCACCCAATAAAGGTCTTTCGCGCCGTTATCGGTGAAATCCTGGATCTGCCGGATCAGTGAAGGGGTCAGGTTAATGGCGACCTTCACGCCCTCTTCCGCGGCAATCATTTCCGCCATGTCGAGGTAGTCCTTGGTGGCATGCACGCGCACCCATGGTCGGGTATAAACGCCATTCTCATCCTTGTAATACATCGGCTGATGCTGATGCCAGGTAAGATTAACATAAAGCGGGTATTCCTTGGCGACCGGAGCCTCCGTCGGTGTTGGTTCTTCAACCACGGGTTCTGTCGGCTCAACAGGCACATCCGTCGGAGCGGGCGTCGCGCTGGGTGCCGAGCAGCCTGCGATGACTGCCAGGCTAAGGATGATTGCGAGTAAGATTTGAAGCTTTTTCATGGTTCCTCTTTTCTTGCCCGGTTTAGGGGCGCGTCAGTTTCAGGACAAATGTTTCTCCACCGTCAAGGATCTCCCCGACCACAAAATCAGTCAGAGAGCCGTCTTCGGCGAAGGTAATTTCAGAGAAGGGTGCCTCGCCCCATACCGCCTCCGCCCGCCAGGAGCCCGCCAGGTCGCCGCTTTCAAGCGCGATGGTACAGTTTTCGAGGGTTTGCACGCCAAGATTAGCAACCGTCAGAAGCACTTCACCGTCCAGAACCCGTGCCACGGTGTAAAGCCTGCGGCAGGACGAGGTGAAGGGGATGTAGTCGCCTTTTTGCAGCGCTGGGTAGCGGTTGCGCAGGTTGACCAATCCTCTGTACCAATTAAGCAGGGATTCGGGGTCTGCATCCTGGGCAGCCACATTCAACTCCTCCCAACCTTCATTTAGAGGCTCCCAGGGAGCGGAACTGCTGAAGCCCGCGTGTGCTTCAGCGGACCACTGCATCGGCGTGCGGATGCGTTCGTCAGGCTTGTTGCCCGTCATGCCAATCTCTTCGCCATAGTAAATATAAGGCGTCCCCGGACCCATCAGGTAGACAAAGGCTGCCAGCTGCTGGCGTTGGAGCTTGCTGCTGAAGTAAGAAGCCACCCGCTGCTGGTCGTGATTGGTCAAAAATGTGGCAAATTGTTGATCCGGGAAGTACTTGAGGGTCTCCAGGTAAGATGCTATGATGCGTGAAGGATCTGGAGAATACAAGCCGCCCAGGATATCCCCTGCCAGGTCGAACATGAAGTACTCCTGCATGCCGCGTGTAGGCTGACCATACTTGGCAATCACCTGCGTATCCGTCCACACCTCCCCTACGGTGTAGGTTTCAGGGTTGATCCCTGTGTAAAATTCGCGCCAATTTTGGAACCACTCGATCGAACCTTTCGAGTCCTGAAGCGTGACGCCATCTTCCACCAGGTAGCGTGCTGCGTCCACCCTGAACCCGTCCACACCCATCTCCAGCCAGAATTTGGTAGCATCGTACATCGCGTCGGTCACCTTGGGTTGGTTGTAGTTCAGGTCAGGCATGCCGCTCCAGAAAGGCGCGTAGTAATTGCTTCCTGCCGATTGGTACCAGGCATTCTGCCCCCAGGGTCCTGCCTGGGCTGGTCTGGTGTCGGACCAGACGTACCAATCCCGGTACTCGCTGGACTTATCTTTCGAGCTCACAAACCAGGGATGTTCCGACGAGGTGTGGTTGACCACGAAATCGATGATCACGCGAATGCCGCGTTCGTGGCAGGCTGCGAGCATGTCCTGAAAGTCCTGCAAAGTGCCATAGTCCGGGTTCACATTTTGGTAATCGGTGACATCGTAGCCGTGATAGGAAGGTGAAGGGAAGATTGGCATCAACCAAATGCCGCCGATCCCCAGGTCGGTGTCGGTGTTCGGGTCGCCATCGTTGAGATAGTCGAGCATTTCGATAATTCCACGGAAGTCACCTACGCCATCTCCGTTGCTATCCTTGAAGGAGCGCACGAAAATTTCATAGAAAACCACGTCGTTCCACCATCCCTGGCTTTCGTCAGGTTCTGGTGTTTCTTCCACCGCGACTTGTGCGGTCGGTGTGGCGGCCGGTTGGGTGGCAACCGGCTGGGGCATGGTGGTTTCAGGCTTGCAAGCGGAAAGCACCAGGGTAAAAACTAAAATTAGGATGATTGGCAAGGCACATTTTTTCATACCATCTCCAGGATGTTCACCAGTGGCAGGGAGCATTGCCCCCATTCGATTGTATCGATAATTTTACACGATTCAAAGGTTGGCTCGCAGGCGGGAATATAAGGCGTTATCACCTCAAAACCTTACGAAATCAATCAAAAAGTCCACTCTCAACAGGTTGAATCAATGAAGCGTCGTCCTGCGCCGGGCTGTTGACCGCACGGCTGACTTCCCAACTGCGCATCTGCCCTGGATCAGAAGGCTGCAGCAGGCTCAGGCGTTTCTTGGCGTCGGGTTCCACCAGCCAATCCCACATTGCCTGCCCCTTGAGTATGACCGGCATACGCGGGTGCACCTCAGCCACAAGAGAGTTTGCCTTGGTGGTGATGATGGTACAGGTGGTCAGTCCGGGGAGACCGGGCTCAGAATTGACGCCTTTTGGCTCCCAATCATCCCACAAACCGGCAAAGGCAAAGGCTTCACCACTGCGCAGACTGAAGTAGAAGGGAACTGATAGTTTTCCAGCCTTACGCCATTCGTAAAAGCCGTCCGCGAGGATCAGGCAGCGCTTGTTTTTAAAGGAATTGCGAAATGCCGGCTTCTCCGCCACAGATTCAGCGCGCGCGTTGATCATACCGTTGCCGATGGATGGATCCTTCGCCCAGAAGGGCACTAATCCCCAGCGGAACCAGTGCACGGAGCGCGTTTCTGCAAAGGGCACGCAGGCGATTTCCTGGGAAGGGGCAATGTTGTAACGCGGCTCCCAATCGAGGGGCATCTGCCCAAGCGCGAGCTGCGTGCGCACATCGTCTGAGTCGATCGCCATGGTAAATCTTCCGCACATAATTCCTCCGTAACTGACCGTGATTCCCTCCCAATATTATACATTCTCCAACCTCATTACTCACTGCAGGGTAAAGGGTGTCGTGAATTCAATGCTCGCTCTGTTAAGTTGTGCGAGATCCAGGACCTATTGTAGGTTATCAAAATTAGACCAGGTTAATATTGTTTTTGAGTAAACAGCAAACACTGATGAGGAGATAAAGCAGATAGCAAATTCTGAGAACCATCTATTTAAATTAAAAACTGCCTGAAGGTTCAGGCAGTTTTTTTCCAGACTTACTCAAATAACTTTACTTCAGGATCAGCGGTAGATAGATGCCAGACAGCACCGTCATAACGCCCGCATCTTCTGGCATGTATGTACCATCCCATTCAGTGTCAGCGTAATACCACATACTATTTGGATTACCTGTGCCCCAGTTGGGATTTAATTTGATCGCATAGGAGAAAACTCCTGGTTCAGTGGGAGTGATCGAACCCATATATTCCGCATTGTTGCCAACGGAAACGTTAAAACTCATGAGTGTCCAGTTGGTCCACAGTGAAGGATCGGCATCAACCCCATAACCCAGTTCTACTGGTAAGCTGCGTGGTTGAACGCCTTCTGAGGTCAGGTCATCAGCCCATATCTGCCCATAGACATTCTCCGACGAAGTATTTACTAGCACAGTCATCGTGTCTGGCCATGTCAGCTCATAGTAACCAGGGATCACATTGCGATAATCATCAATCGTATCATCACCTGGAACTGTAAATGAGCGATTACTGCTCTGAAGCCAGTTCCAGTGTTTTACGCCAGTATCAACCACATACTTATATTCATAGGTGCCGTCCGGGATGCCAAAAGTGAATGTGAATTCAGAATAATCAGTATTCGGCGTCATCATATCCAGATTATTATCCCAGCCGTTGAAGTCTCCTGCCACGTAGATGTTCTCACCCACATGGACCACGTCCTCCAGGTCGTAGTACACCATGGTAACGGTGGCGAATACGGTCAGCTGTAGGTCAACATAAGCCATCGGCATTGCAGGATCATTCGATTCAATTTCTAGCGCGCCAAAATAGTCACCTGCAGCCAGACCGGTCGAGTCAAAGGTCACGGTCACATCCTGGCAGGCACCGCCAGCCAAAGCACCGCTGAGTGGATCCTCGCTTGCCCAGGGGATATCGAAGGCAACAACCCTTAAGCGCTCATTGGTATCATACGCGATCGAGGCAGCACCATCACGCCCGCCAATAACATAGAAGTATCCATCGCCTGCTACGTCACCTTCCATATAAACGCGTCCTTGGTTCAAGACAGGGATGGTCGGTGAATCTGTCCAGGCATCTAATTCAGGGTCATAATAACCAGCATGGTTGAGGACATTCCAATCGGCATCGCGTCTTCCCGCTGCCAGCCACAGGCTGTCTTCAGTATTACCATCAGCGTTGTATGACCAACGGGTGTACGCACCGCCGCCGTTAGGCACTGCTGCAATATAACTCCAGGCAGTTCCATCAAACTTTTCTGCAGTCATGTCGGGGGTAAACCCAGGGTACAAAACACCTCCAGCTACATAAATCTCACCATCGATCGCTGCTGCTGAGAAAGAAGTGCGGGAAGTTTGCATGGGAATGCCAACTGACCAGGTTTCAGCTAACGTGTCCAGCTTCCAAACAGCTGTAGTGCTGGCACCAGAGACGATCCCGCCCAGCACATAGAGGTCTGTGTCGATGGCGACTACCTGATACTGTTCTCCTGCCACATAACCACCACTGGTTGGAATGGTAGCCCAGGAATCGGTAGCAATATCATAAACATAAGTATTACTATCAGTTGCGCCGCCGGGGATGTAGATCTTGCCGTCAATGACAGCACCATCAATGGATCCGAGTGGTACAGGCATTGAAGTCATGGTTTGCCAAGTATTATTGAAGGTATCGTAACGGAAGTTAGTGGAGGTAGGTGTTAATCCGCCTGGATCACTGGTGCCACCAATCACGTAAACATACGTTCCATCGGCAATCACAGCATTGAAAACACGGCCTTCCGGCAGTGGTGCCATGATTTCCCAGGCGTCACCAACATCTTCAGGCTTAATGCCACCAGAAGCTTCACCAATCACAGCCGTTCCAGACGCAATACCAGTCTCACTGATAGCTGCTCTTCCAGAAGTTACAACTGCCGCCTCTGGCACTGTACTTGTTGGTGCAGCCGCAGGTGGCGGAAGTAGTGCCTCGTTCAGCTCCCAGGTTAGTTCAGCATCACCCAGGTTACAGATTTCGAAGGTTTGGGTGGTGGTTACGTCTGGATGCTGGCTCGCATGCAGGCTGGTAGGGTCGATTCTGATGGTGGGGGGTAAGATTACCGTCACATCATGTGAGATATTGGCGGTGGAAGCACCTTCGCAGTTGGTTACAGTGAGGGTGACAGTATAGGTGCCAACAGCCGCATAGGTATGTTCAACCTCCTGACCAGTACCTGTTGTGCTGTCTCCGAAGTCCCATGCATATTGAATCGCAGGAGAACCTCCGCCGACAGTTCCTGTAAAGGTAATTGGAGAACCCAACAAACCTTCCAAGGGATCAAAGGTGAATTCAGGGTTTGTGACCGGAGTACAGGTCTGATCACAAAGCAACAGCTTGGTATTATATTGAGAATAGCTAAAGGTACCTTCATACAACCTGCCTGAAACAACAAAGACATTTGTCCCATCCCCCTCAGCATCTGCGCCGTACAACATGTGGGAGAATGTAGGCAGCTGACCCCATTGATCAGTCAAGGAATCATAGATCCAGGCATAATTAGATGCAGCTGCAGTACTACTTGACGCCCCACCAATGATGATCAGATAGCGATCCATCATAACGGCGTCAGCACCATTCAGCCAGTTGGTAGGCATCGAGGTTGCAGGCGCCCAGGTGTTGGCAACAATATCATAGACTTCTACTGAATTCAGGTAGGTGGTGTTATAACCGCCAGCAACATAAATCTTTGTACCGATTAAGCCCGCAGAGAAGTAGCGGCGGGCAACTGCCATAGGTGCCAGAGTGCTATCCCAGGTATCAGTGGCTGGATCATATACAACCATGGTATTGACAACACTGCCAGAATAACCACCAATAACATAATACTTTCCGTTGTATGTAACCGATTCATAACTGTAGCGGCCACTCGGAAGTGGTGCGAGTGTTGTCCAACTGTTGCCGGGGATATCATAACGATAGAGTGTAGACTGGGCAGAGGATAAATATCCACCTGCGCAGTAAATGCCATCCCCAATGGCTTCGCAGTCGATCCAATAGCGACCTCCCGGCATGTCTGCCCCAGTGCTCCAACTGTCAGTCGCTATGTCATAAATATCAAGCCAAGGCTGGGCAGCTGCTGTCGCGCCTCCATACCCGCCGATCTTATAAAGCTTGCCATCTTTGTAGACGATGCTGTGGGCGCGCGTTCCTCTCCCGGCAGGTACCTGCATATATTCTTCATAACCTGCGACAACTGCTGAGGTCGTTGTCAGTGTTGCAGAACCAGTCAATCCGCTGATCTGTCCTGTGGCAGTGAGCGTGGCGGTATCGATTGCGCCAGTTGCCGCACTCCAGGGCACATGCACCATGGCTTGTACACCAGCAGATTCATCCTGCTGCAGAATAAGTTGTGTGGGGTCCAGGGTAGTGGTCCAGGTATTTCCGCTGGTGGCGATGTCAACAGTCTCACCCGCACCTGTCCCATTAACTGCTGTCAGATTATAAATGGCATCACCACCACGGCAAGCCCCCAGAGACTGACTGGGACCGAAGCCAAGGTATGCCTGAACATCCCAATTATAGGTGAGACCAGTTGCAGGGAATATTGCAGCGGTAAGCGTCATAGTATCCGTATTGGTCACACCAGCAGTGGATGCTAACCAGTCCGTTGTGGTAGTGCGATTGTTGAAATCAGTATTACTGGCACCACGCAGACCAACCTGTACCGTCGTGTCAGATACGACCAACGCAGTTCCATAAACTATTTCAATCTTGTTGGTACCCTCGTAGAGCTTGATCTGGAAGTTCAAATCATCACCCGTGCCAGTGGAGCCATAACGTTTGTAATGCAACCACTGCACCGTGAAGATGCGGTTGGACTCAGTTCCCTCCATCAATGACATCAGCTCAGAGGTGGTCGTATTGCCTTGCAGATCACGAGCCAGACCTGCAATCACGTTATTGGATGTGCCTGTACTGAGCGGCGTATATGAACTGGAAATAGTGGCCCCCATCGCAATAAAACCATTGCTCTGAAGGCTGACCTGGGTGTACTCCACACCATCGAATTTAAAGGTAAATCCAATATCAATGGCAGGAAAACTGGTGTCATCATTCGATGCAGTGCCGTGCACTGTGCCGCCCGTGATCGGGGTGAAGGTGCCGTTGGTATGACTGAACGCGTAGCCGTAAGCCACGATATTCGTCCCTGCGGCATCAATGGCGTACTCTTCAACTTTTTCAATATCTTCTTCGGGAAATTTTTCCTGGGCAGGTGTTTCTGCCAGGGCTGCTCCTGCCAAGACTTGCGAGAGCAGAAAAACAACAAAGATAATCCAAGATTTGGCTTTCCTCATTTTAGTTAACCTCTCTTTTGAACTTTGGCAATATTTAACTGGCTCGACCGATAAAAATAGAGGATCTATTGGGCTAATGCAGGGGACCTCCTTTCAGATTCTGTGATTTGTGGGCGATATGGAACCAATAAAATCTTTGGAGTAAACCATTTATTTTGAAATAAAACTCTTTATACTATTATCATAATAACAAAACTGATAATCTGAGTCAATATTACTATTGTGTTCATGAGTTGCCAGACGTAGGATTTCAGCCTGTTTTGCTTCTGGTAAGGTATTTTGAGGCTGTTTACCCCGATTGCTATGTAATATTAATGAAGCGCCCTCCTTTTTTGGCCTTCGCTTCAGCCGCTGTACCTGTCTGACTGATCGCTCCAATAATTGAGCTGCTTGAAGATTGTTGAAATTCGCCGCGAGTGATTGTTTACTCACTGCTATCCTGCATGCTTTCAGGTTATCCATCATGATTCTCATTCTTCAGGAGATACTTGCTTTTTTTGAGGAGATGAGATATTCGATGGTCACTTAGGGGGATGACATTTTCGCTGACTAACAACACTTTCCCCCTGAGCCCTTGACGACTACCGAGGGAATGAGTAAACTTAAAAGTTGCCGGTTTACCCGGTAAATTTATGAGCGAGGGTAACCTGAAAGATGGTGAGAGGCGCTCGGAGGAAAAATGTCTACACAAGAAGAAATCATCATCAAAGCTGAAAAGCGCACGATCAAGGGAAAGCAAGTCTCCCAGTTGCGCCGCGCCGGCATCCTGCCTGGCGTTATCTACGGACACAGAGTCGACACCCAGGCCATCCAGATGGATCGCCACGTGGTGGCACTCCAGATGTCCAAAATCACCCCCACCACCCTGGTCACCATCGATGTCGCTGGGGACAAAATCAAAGCCTTCGTGCGCGATCGCCAGCGCGATGTGCTTCACGGCAATCTGACTCACCTGGACTTCCTGGCTGTCTCAATGACCGAGAAAATGCGCGCCGCCGTATCACTTGAGCTTACTGGTGAAGCCCCCGTGCTCGACAACCCGATCTATTTGCTGAACCATAACCTGAACGAAATCGAAATCGAATGTTTCCCCCAGGATATGCCCGAGCGTGTTATGGTGGACGTCAGTGGGATCAAGACCGCAGAAGATGTCATCACCATTGCTGACCTCAACCTGGGCGAGAATGTGACCATTCTTACCGACGGCTCAGAGGTGATCGTTTCGGTTAGTTACATAGCCGCTGAAGAAATCACGGAACCCACTTTTGAAGGTGCTGCTGGAGAGCCTGACGTACTTGAAAAAGGTAAGAAGCTCGAAGACGCTGAATAATCAGTGCATGTAATTTTAAAAACGACCGCTATAAGGCGGTCGTTTTTCATTTTGGATGGTTCCTATCAAATAATTTTGCTCAGTTTTGGATAAGGCGCAGAAACTCCTGGGTTATTTGCGCAGTCGCGCCCCAGATCATTTCGCCATCATAATCGTTGTAGTAAGGAATTAGAAAGGTTTGATGTTCAAACTGGCGCGGCTTGATCTGGTAATTATGTGGATCTGCGAGCCAATCAAGCGGCACGATGAAAGCGCGTGCAACTTCCCGCGAGTTAATGTTTAGTTCGCACGGCCAGGCAACCACACCAACCACCGGCGTAACCTGGAAATAAGAAACCATATCGAAACGCGCCATCTTTCCCAGCACTGCCACTGACGCTGGATTAATTCCCACTTCCTCCCAGGTTTCACGTAGCGCGGTTTGCTCAAGATCGCCATCCTGTTCTTCCCAGGCGCCGCCCGGAAAAGAAACTTGTCCGCTGTGGTCTTGCAGGTCGTTCGTGCGTCGGGTAAAAAGCAGGTGCCACTGCCCCTTTTCGCATACCAACGGAACGAGCACAGCTGCTGGATGCAGGCGCACTGGGTCGATGTGCAACCAACCGCTGTCCCTCAGGGCAGACTGTTCAGCATGCACCTGGAGGCGTGCGCTAAGGTCATGCGGTAAGCTCAGAGTACCCCTCAAAGCGTTTCCTCAGTTTCGTCTTTTTCAGGTGGAATTTCATCCTCTGATTTTTCGAGACCCAATCGATCGACGGGTCTGCCAAACAACAAAAATCCAGTATGCGCGATCATGCGGTCCACCGGACGGAGATGTTCCCAATCGGTTTTGTAGTAGCGCACAAGCACCTCGACCACTTCCACGAAGGCGAAGTTGTGGTGCATGAGCGCACGCAGGCAGAGCTGCACCTGGTTCACTGTGGGCACGAGCATTCCCAGGTAACCACCCGGTTTCAGGCTCTTGCGTGACTGTGCCAGGTAGTCATATGGATTGGGCAGATCCAGGAAAAGCGCGTCAACATTCTCTTCAGGAAACCCATCCGAAGCGTCACCCACCTTGAAGGTGACACGATCGCGCAAACCAACTTTTTCGAGGTTTTTTATGGCAAGCGCTTGAACATCCTGTTTTCGTTCGTAGGAATATACATGCCCGCTCTCGCCGACCATGTAGGCAAAAGCTGTCGTCAGTCCCCCTGAGCCAGTTCCACACTCCAACACACGCATGCCCGGACCGATTCCCATGTTGATGATGATTTGACCGATTTCCTTAGGATACAGGATCTGAGTGGTGCGCTTGATGTTTTTTATGAGGTCAGCGATGCCCGGCTGTAACAAATAGAAAGGGTTGCCCTGATGTGATTCGAGCCGGCTGCCCCATTGCTGACCTATGATGTCGTCATGCCTGATGACCCCGCGATGGGTTTGCAGCACACCGCCAGCTTCCAGGCGCAGCAAATGGCTCTTATGCCCCGCGCCTTGCAGCTGCACCAGGTCACCCTCACGGGCGAAGTTGCACGACTCGATTTGGGAAGGTATCATCCCTAATTACTCTGACCTTGGAAGGATTCGATTCGGCTGAGCCAGTGCCCGGCAAACAATGCTACAATACTGCCAATGATTCCGCCGCCAATGTAGACCGAACCCACGTTCATAAAGTTAAAATCCACGCCCTTGGCGATCAGATGACCAACAAAGAAACCAATCCAACTGAGGATGATGTAAATTACCAGCTTCCAGAAACCCCCGTCCTTCCATAAGTGGAACACAGCTCCAAGCAGGGTTGCCAGGATCCATCCAAAAATGTAGGTCGAAAGATTCATTCGCAGTCCTCAGTAGTTACTGGTGTGGCTTTGCTCATGGGTTAATGATATCACTAAACCGTCACTGGCAACCGGTCTTGAGCCTGAGATGATTGCCCTCCAAACCCTCCTGACCCCCTCTATAAAGTGCAAATCAAAAGGGGGTGGCTTCCAGACCATCACGACCCTATCTTTAGAGGGGGAATTAAAGGGGGTGACTTCCAAACCCTCCTGACCCCCTCTTTAGAGGGGGAATTAAAGGGGGTGACTTTCGATTTACCCGTTTTGCCTGAACCCAAACAACCCTGAGCAAAGATGAAGGTAAAATTACTCCATGATCAACAAAAAAATACCGGCATTTTACTGTGACACGCACTGCCATATTGACATGTCTGCCTTCAGCGAGGATTTTGATGATGTGCTCCAAAGGGCAATAGATGCAAAACTGGCATTCGTCATCATCCCTGCCCTCGACTGCGCCACAGCCAAAAACGCGCTTGAGCTTGCCCGCAAAATACCCGATTTCTTTTACGTTACAGTCGGAATCCACCCGAACTATGCCGCCGAGGTGGAGCCTGCGTGCCTCTCTCACCTCAAATCCCTTGCCGTACAGCCTGGCGTGGTTGCGATCGGAGAACTGGGACTGGATTATTATTGGGATGATGCTACCCCTGATCAACAAAAAGCGGTGCTCCTCCCGCAGTTGGAGCTAGCAAGTGAGCTAAACCTACCATTGGTGATCCACAACCGGGATGCCGCGCAAGATCTCGGTCCCATCCTGCTCAACTGGCAAGCCTCCCTCCCTGGAGAGCATCCTCTCAAGGCTCGTCCCGGAGTGATGCATTCCTACACCGGTCCGCAGGAATTGGCACAGGAGTTGGCTGAAGCAGGTTTTTACTTTGGGATTGGCGGTCCGGTCACTTATAAGAATGGCAAGGATAAACAAGCCCTGGTGGAGATGTTGCCCCATGAAAAGATCCTGCTCGAGACGGACTGCCCTTATTTGCCGCCGCATCCACACCGCGGTGAGCGGAACGAGCCGGCTTTCATCCCTCTTATTGCAGCGAGAGTTGGTGAGATTTGGGGAATGAGCGCCGAAGAAGTCGGGCAGATCACAACCGCAAACGCCAGGCGGTTGTTTAGCATTCCGTAATCTAACCCTTATTAAAGACAAGAACTGGAGACCTGGCGGTCAAAAACCCGTGCGCGGTCAGAGACCGGCACGATCGAGATTGGTATCAACTATCAAAATCAAGAAAATAAATCGTAGGGCGTGCTTGGAAGCACTGCGCACATCATTATGCCGTAACCTTGGTGTGCTTCCAATCCGCCATCACGGCATCGTCGGCGGATTGAGGACAGGTTGCATTCGTCTACCAAATTGCTCACTGTGCCCTCAATCCCGCCCAACAACTGTGATTGCGAGTGTAGCGAAGCAATCTCTCTGGTGAATCATTGTAGATTGCCGCGGTCGCTATCGCTCCCTCGCAATGACGAGTCTTCGGCACAATCGCCTTATTTCTTCTTTTCTTCTTCGATCACGTACTCTGGCACAAAAGTTTGGTCTCCGAAGGGAGGGCGGACGTAGGAATCGTCCACTTGCTTGGGAGGCAGTTCCATCTTTGGCGGAGTCAGATCCTCAAAAGGAATCATGCTCAGCAGGTGGCTGATGCAGTTTAGCCGGGCACGTTTTTTGTCGTCCGCCTGCACCACAAACCAGGGGCTCTGCTTTGTGTCCGTAAAGCGGAACATATCGTCCTTGGCGCGTGAGTATTCCACCCATCGCTTGCGGGACTCGAGGTCCATTGGGCTCAGTTTCCATCGGCGCGTGATATCGTCCATCCGCTGTTGGAAGCGTTTTTCCTGTTCCTCATCGCTGACCGAAAACCAATACTTGATCAATATGATGCCGGAACGGATCAACATCTTCTCAAACTCTGGCACGCTGCGGAAGAATTCTTCCACCTGCTCCTGGGTGCAAAATCCCATCACCCTTTCAACACCAGCGCGGTTGTACCAGGAACGGTCAAAAACTACCATCTCCCCTGCTGCTGGTAAATGTGCCACATACCTCTGGAAGTACCACTGAGTCTTTTCCTTCTCAGTTGCCACAGGCAGCGCGACTACACGCACAATTCTGGGGTTGAGGGTTTCGGTCAGTCGCTTGATGGTACCGCCTTTTCCAGCCGCATCCCGCCCTTCAAAAAGGACTACCACCTTAAGACCGCGTTCTTTGATCCAAAGTTGTAGTTTCACCAGTTCAATCTGAAGTTTCCGCAGTTCACGCTCGTAAACCGCGGTTGAGAGCTCTTTTCGTTTCTCTCCCGGTAAAGGTACCTTCTTTGCAATTTTCGGGTCCTCTTTGGACTCGACTTGCTTTTCTTCAGCTTTCTTCTTACTAGCTTTTTGTTCAGATTTGGAGTTGTTTTTTGCCATGCACGCCTCTCGATCGGATTGGGTTGAACGCAAATC
Source organism: uncultured Anaerolineaceae bacterium (assembly GCA_964434665.1). GTDB lineage: Bacteria > Chloroflexota > Anaerolineae > Anaerolineales > Anaerolineaceae > Mesolinea. The sequence continues at coordinate 10,313 of CAYSVX010000023.1, read as the reverse complement.
TATAGAATACTCAATTAAAAACACTCAATAATGCAAAACCTTACCCGCCTTACACCAAGCTACCCATATCACGCGGAGAATCAACGATTTTCTCGTTTGAAATCCACAAACCGATACCCCACGCCCCGCTCCGTAAGGAGATAATGGGGGTTGGCAGGGTCTTTTTCGAGCTTTTTCCTGAGATAGTTGATGTAAAGGCGCACATAGTGCGGTTCATTTTCGTACTCGTAACCCCAGACTTTCGTCAGGATCTGATCATGGGTGAGCACCCAACCGGCATTTTTCACCAAATGGTAGAGCAAACGATACTCGGTCGGACGGAGCTTCACAAGTTCGCCTTCCACCCAAACCTCATGCCGATCAAAATCAATGGTCAGGCGATCATCCACGACAATTTTACCCGTCTCATCCTCTTCAGCCTTATTACCCCGCCGCAACACAGCCCGAATGCGGCTGGTTAGTTCCCTTGGGCTGAATGGTTTTGTGACATAATCGTCCGCCCCAAGTTCCAGACCCTTCACGCGATCGTCTTCCTCGCCTTTCGCGGTGAGCATGATCACCGGAGTCGAGCCTACTTCACGGATCATCTTTAGGACGGTGAACCCATCCAAATCCGGCATCATTACATCCAACAGAATCAGGTCTGGCAGAGCAGTGCGCAATTTATCTATTGCCTGTGTGCCGTTATTTGCTTCAACCACCTCAAATCCGTCATGTTCCAGGTTCAAACGGATGATGCGAACCAACCCTCTTTCATCATCCACCACGAGAATTCTCTTTTTTGTGTTAGTTTCTGCCATTACGCGATCCTTATCTGACTTCTACAAAAATTACACTAATATTATCCGTTCCACCGGCATTATTGGCAAGGTCACAAAGCATTTCCGCGACGTTCCCGCCTGAATGTACGGACTTGATCACCTTTAGAATTACTTCTTCCTCTGCCAGACCCCACAATCCATCTGAGCACAACAACAGTTGCGTCGGTTCAACCAGATCCAGATGCCCAAGATCCACCTTGAATCCTTCGGTCTGCCCCAATGCCCTGAAGAGCACATTTCTCTGAGGGTGGTTCAAGGCTTCAGCCTCTGAGATTTGCCCAAGATCCACAAGGCGCCTTACCAGTGAGTGATCCTGGGTGAGAGCTTGAAAATCGGCGTGAACACTGCGAAGGTAGAGCCGGGAATCGCCGATATGTCCAAAGTAGAGGTGCTTTTCGAGCAGCAGTGCCAGCGTGAGGGTCGTTCCTCCACCAGATACATTCTGCAGCACCTGCTCCTGAGCGCGCGTAAACGCATCCTCCACCATGGCAAGCACTTCCTGGTGAGATGGCAGCCGTTCACCCTGGCGCAGAGGATCTATCAGCGTCTGAATCAGTGTGTCTGCGCTAACCTGGATTGCAATTCGGCTGGCAACCTCGCCGTTGTCATGTCCGCCCATGCCGTCTGCGACCATGTAAATGCCAAGGGTTGCAAGTCGCTCAGGTAGCGAAAGATCCATACTGAGCGCGAAGGCAGAATCCTCCATGTGGTTGCGAGTCCTGCCCACAGATTGAGCGCTCCAGGCGTGCAGGTTCATACGCTCAGCAAAAGATTGTTTGAGCATGTCAGGTGTGGATGAATGTTCCTCAAAAATCTTCGTACCAAAAATCTTCAAAATTCCTCACCTTCCAACAATCACCAATGAATTATGGGGTCGGCGTGCTCAAATTAAACACCGTCAGGTAGTTCTCAGCCGCCCAACCTGACCTGCTCTGATCCAGCGGCGCTTCCAGTTGCCACCAGGTATAGCCATCGCTCACTTCCGGTCCACCGACGACTTTAAAAACCTCATCATCCATCGCCAAAAAGTTGACTTCCGCCCCCGTGCCCGCGCCTGCCCGCATGCGTAAACCCAGACCCTCCGTCCCGGTCACCTTAACATAAACATTAATGCCAATGGCGCCATCCGGCAGGATCACCGGCGCTTCTGGCGTCGGTGTGGGCAGATCGGTAGGCAAAATAACGATGTTCGTTTGCGTTGGGGCAGGAATAACCGTTACATTATATTGGGGCGTAGCTTCTATCCGACCAGACTGGCGAACAGCCATGGAAAAAATCAACCAGGAAACCCCAACTAATATGCCCGCAACCAACAGCACGCCGAGAATGCTTAGAGGGTGTATTTTGGGAGCTGGCTTGGTTTGCATGATCTGACCTGACTAATTATACCAATGCCTTCCTGAAAAACTAATCATACGCTTTCCAAAAGGTCTCAATGGTGCGAAAAGTTTCACCTGGATTCTCGAATTGAGGCATCCCGCGGGTGCGAGTGCTTCGAAAAGCCTTCCAGTTTGGATTCGCGTGCAATAGGTTGGGGAGCATCTCGAATCTAAGCTCCGGGTCATTGTCAAAAACCACCAGAACTGGTTTGGTGATCTGTGTGTAGTGACGGGTTCGCACGTTTGGCACCGAAAGCTTTCCGCAGTAGTGAAAGATTGGCGCAAAGTGAGCCCCAGGTTGATGGGCAGAAGTGTAGGCAAGGTCCACCAGGTCTGATGGCGGCGTGTAAGTGAAGCGTTTGCGATAGTAGTTCAATATGCTTGAGCGGCTTGCCAGCAAATCATAAAATGGCAGGCTCCAGAGCGGCACCCTCAGGTAGGAGAGCGCAAGGTTGCGGATCTGCTCCCACCATTTGTTCTCAGATATATGCCCGGTGCCCAGCATCTGCATCCCGCTCGGATTAATCATCACAATTGATTTGAAAAGATTCTTGTCCTGCTCCTCCGCCAGGGCAGCAAACTCAGCCGACTGCCCCATAACCACCACATGTACCGGACCACCAATTCGATCCCGGATGAATTCGGTGATCGCAGCCTGGTAGAGAAGGGGTCGGTAGGCTCGATCAGACTTTTCTGAACCACCAAAGCCAGGCAGGTCAATCAGAAATACCTTGCGATAGGCGCAGAATGCCTCAAAGACTGGAACCATATCATGACCGCCAGCAAAAAGATGAATACCGTGTACCAATAAGATGGGATTCTTCTTGCTCTCGACCTTGCTTTCGTAATAGTTGATCTTTCCGACTGTATCCGACTCAAAGGTGTGGTGCTCAGAGTCAAGCATGAGGTTCACCTTGGCGTGGTGATCAATGTATCTTTTACTGTAAAGGACCCAGCCAGCTTTCACTGCCAATGCCAGCGCGGCCAGACTGCCGAAGCTCCATCCAGCAGCTTTACCTTGTTCTGTCTTATTCTTGGTCATCCAGACCTCCGTTTGTTTTGTGGTCTCTCTCAATTATAAATGAGAACACAGTGGGTAGTTCAAGGCGTAACAGGGAGCAAAGGATTTGTGGGATGAGAGGCAGATCGCCACGTAAGATAAGCTCGCGACAACCGAGTTGATCGTGCCGGCGTCCTCGGCAAGCACGCGATTTGACCGAAGGTCTCCTCAAGGTATTGGACGCCATTGGCGAGAAACTATGCTCGGGCAGGAGCCCGGCACTATCACACCTCTAAGGCATTTCGCCATACCATGTTACGTGGGTACATTCAATCGTAGGGCGTGACGAAGTGCCCGCGAAGCAGGGTATTGAGGGCACCGTCAATCATATGATGGATGAACGCATCGTGCCCTCAATCCGCCGCTGGTTCTTACACTGCGAACCATCCATGTCATGAAGGCGGATTGGAAGCACCCCAAGGTCTCTGCATGAGGATGTGTGCAGTGCTTCCAAGCTCGCCCTACGGGGAATTATTGAGATAAAAACGTTGGATTTATTCTGGTGGGTAGGCTACAAATGAGCAATGATAAAACAGGAATCTGTGACGCCAACCCACCCCACAAATCTAGCGTGACTGGGTGACATTAAGATCGCCAAGCTTCGCTCCCAACTACGGTAGTTCGAATCGGTTCCTTCTCTGATGGTAAAATCCTGCTCATGAAGCGATCGCGCTATTCTCCGCGAAGGAAGAAATCTCCCTCCATGCGTTGGTTGCCAGCAGTTTTTGGCGGCTTATTCTTCCTGCTTGCGATTCTGATCGGCATAATAGATTACATAGATTTCCAGAAACCTCAGGCTGTTTACCCAGGCGGCGTCAGTGTGGATGGAATTCCCTTGGGCGGACTCGACCGTTCCCAGGCAGAAGCAAGGCTCACTGAAGCCTATTCCACACCGATTGAACTTCGTTATCGCGAAGCGCGCCTGCAGTTTTCCCCGGAGGAACTTGGCTTCAAACCCAACTACCCGGCAACACTTTCCCAGATCGACGAAAAACTGCCCAATAGATCGTGGTTCAAGCATCTTTGGGGCAAGGCACAAGTCTCAAACCCCCTGGACATACCCTTGATCGCTGAGATTGACCTAAACCAAACACAAGCATTGTTGGAGCAGGTTATCCCCTCCCGGTATGATCAACCAGCTACTGCAACCGTGCCAATCCTATACAGCACCACTTACAACCCGGGGCAGCCTGGCTTTATGATGCAATCCTTACCCGCAACTACCGAAAAAATTAAGACTGCGTTGCTCTCTCCAAACCAGCGAATTGTCACGCTTGTTATCCAGGAAAGCCCAGCCCTCCCATTGGATCGGGGAAACCTCGAGATCTTCCTCAAGCAGACCATCCAGCTTGAAAAGTTTCGCGGACTGATTGAGGTTTATCAGCGCGACCTCGCCACAGGCGAAGTGATTCACATCGCGCTGCGTGCCAACCAGAATGTGACTGCTGATGTCGCCTACTCTGCCGCGAGCACCATCAAGATCCCCATCATGGTCTCTGCCATGCGTCGGCTGGAGGAACCACTTCCTTCACAGGCGAGCAACTGGATGTTCCAAATGATTGCCGAGTCGCTCAACCCGCCAGCAGATGGGCTGATGAAAGCCTACATGGACAACGACACCGGACCTCTGCTGGTCACCGCCGACTTGCGTGAGTTGGGCTATCAGAACACCTTTCTGGCAGGCTATTTCGAACCTGGTTCTCCCCTGCTCGAACGCATCAGCACACCTGCCAATCAGCGCCGCGATATCTTCCTTGACCCTGATTTTTACAATCAAACCGTTCCATCTGAAACCGGCGACCTGCTTTATCGCGTGTATCGCTGCGCCAATCACGACGAGCTCCTGTTCAATGGTCAGGTGACAGCATCGGAGTGTCAGCAAATGCTCAGCTTCCTGCTTGACAACCGCATCCACGCCCTGATCGAAGCGGGTCTCCCCCCCGAAGGACGCGCCGCCCACAAACACGGCTGGACCAACGACCTTGACGGGCTGATCCACACGATCAGCGACTCAGGGGTGGTCTACACGCCCGGTGGGAATTACGTTTTGGTGATTTTTGCCTTCACTGAGGAACAATTCCTTTACGACACCGCAAACCAGCTTTTTGCCAAGCTCTCTCAATCCATTTATAATGCTTATAACCCTGGAAACCAGGCTGCCTGGTATGGCGAAAACTGAGCCTTTCGGGTTTTGGCACAAAAATGGACCTGATACTGACGCACGAACAAACGGACCTTGACGGTCTTGCTTCTATGCTTGGTGCACACCTGCTGCACCCTGAAGCCATAGCTCTTTTGCCGCGCCAGATCAACCGCAACGGTAAGGCTTTCCTCAGACGCTACGTCAACGAATTACCCTTTTCTGATTACCAGGCGCTGCCCCATGAATCCATAAAGAATGTCTTCCTGGTGGACACCCAATCCCTGGTGACTCTGCGCGGTATGACCGAGCAGACCCAAGTCACCGTGCTCGATCACCACCCTCGCAAGGTTCAAATCCATCCGAACTGGCAGGTGGAGTTGCACCTAACTGGTGCCTGCACCACGATTTTGGTTGAGAAGTTGCGTGCGTTAAACGTTGTGCTAACACCAATTGAAGCCACGTTGATGTTGTTGGGCATCTACGAAGACACTGGCTCGCTCACTTATACCTGCACCACTAACCGGGATGCTCTTGCTGTGTCTTTCCTGCTCGAGCAAGGTGCCGATCTTAATGTTGCCTCTGTTTACCTTAATCCGCCTCTTTCAAACGCGCAGCAGCAGCTCTACGATCGCTTATTGAAGGACTTGGTCCAAATGGACATAGAAGGTTACAGCATTTTAGTTGCCAAGGCGATGGCAAATGACCTCAACGACGAGATCTCAACAGTCGCTCATAAAATGCGCGAGTTCCTGAACCCGGATGGATTGGTGCTTTTGGTTTCCACCCGCCAGGGAATTCGCCTGGTGGCACGTTCCACGACCGACAATGTTGATATGGCGAAATTGGCTAAACACTTTGGAGGCGGCGGGCATAAGCGGGCGTCTTCCGCGTTGATTCGGGAAGAAGGGCGCTCGAATGCCAACATCACTGAAACCAGGTTGATGCAGGTCACCAGCAAGGTGATCGAAACCATCCCGCAGATTGTCACCGCCAGCATTAAGGTTGGGCAGATGATGTCCAAGAATCCCTTGACGTTGAGCCCGGATATCAGCGCGGTGGACGCGGCTGAGTTGATGAAACGTTATGGTTTTGAAGGCTACCCGGTGGTTGAGAATAAACAGCTGGTAGGGCTGCTCACCCGTCGGAATGTGGATCGCGCGATCGCGCATAAACTGAACAAGACCGCAGGAGATCTGATGCTCGCCGGCTCGGTCAGCGTCTATCCTGATGATCCAATATCCAAACTAAAAGATCGTATGGCTACCAGCAGTTGGGGACAGGTGCCCGTGTTGGATCCTGATTCGAACGAAATTATTGGAATTGTCACGCGCACAGATCTGATCAGCACCCTTAACAACGATGATGACCTGCCTTCGCAAGATGAAATTGCCGCTATGCTCGCTGAGGCGCTCCCTCCAGCCCGCAAAGGCTTGCTCCACGCTGTCGCGGACGAAGCCTACGAACAGAGTGTGCAAGCTTTCATCGTCGGTGGATTTGTGCGTGATCTTTTACTGCAATTGCCCAGCCAGGATTTTGACATCGTCATCGAAGGCGACGCGATGGCTTTCGCGGAGCACCTCGCGAGGCAATTTGGCGGTCGGGTGGTGGCGCATAAGCGCTTTGGCACCGCCAAATGGATCCTCAACCCGGAAAGCCTTGAGACTGCGCTCAATGGCAAAAAAAATGACGGCTTTAGCAGGGCAGACATCCCCGAACATCTCGACCTGATTACCGCCCGTACCGAGTTCTACAATAAACCTGCAGCCCTGCCAGTAGTTGAACGCAGCAGCATTAAGATGGATCTTCATCGCCGGGATTTCACCATCAACACGCTTGCTTTGCGCCTGGACGGCAGCCATTTTGGGAAAATTTTCGACTTTTGGGGTGGTTACAGTGACCTGCAGCAGAAGCAGGTTCGGGTGTTGCATGCCTTATCATTCGTGGATGATGCCACGCGCATGCTCAGGGCGGTCCGCTTTGCCACCCGCTTCAATTTCGAGATTGAGCTGCAGACTCTCAGCCTGATTGAGGGCAACCTGCCCCTTATTGCTGAGATCAGCGGCGCGCGTCTGACGCACGAATTTGAGCTGATCTTCAACGAAAGCAAAGCTCCAGAAATGCTCAGGCAGCTCGGTTCGCTGGGGGTGTTAGCTGCCATCCACCCTGCTTTGCCGTGGGACGATCAGACCATCAATCGCTTCTCGCGCGGGCTGGCTGAACTCTCAAAAACCAGCACAAACCTCGCTCCTGGCGAAAAGTTGAACATCCTCTGGTGTTTGTGGCTGCAAGATTTGCCGCTTGACTCCCTGCAGGCTGTTGGTCTGCGGTTGCGCCTTGGAGGAAGGCTGCTTGGCTGGATCGAAAAATCGCACGCGTTATGGCAGTTACTACCGACTCTGCTGGGGCAAAGCCCCAGTCGGATCACACAGCTACTTGATGACTTCCACGCCACCCCTATCCGTGCGGCGCTCTTGGCTTACGAAAAACAGGAATTGCGCCAGATCTTGATTAAGTACCAGGATGATTACAGGCACGTCCGCCCGGTCACCACTGGCAACGATCTGCGCGCTTATGGGCTGGCTCCCTCACCACGCTATGAATTCATCCTGAACAAACTCAGGAATGCCTGGCTCGACGGTCAGATTCAAACTGAGGGGGAAGAAAAAGTTCTCTTACAAAGCTTGCTGGAACAGGAATGAACCACATCGCATCACTCGTGGCTGATTACATCATGCCCTCTGGTGAGCAGATTCACATCCGCCCGCTGGAAAAAAGAGATCTGCCTGGCTTGGAATGGGACGGGGAATTTGCCCATTTTCGCAAACTCTACCAACAACACTATGAAAACAGCCTCGTCGGAAACACCTTGATCTGGGTGGCTGTGGATGGTAAAGCCGAGGTAATTGGACAAGTTTTCTTGTTACTTCTTTCGCGTCAACAGGAGCTCGCTGATGGTGCCCTGCAAGCTTACCTTTTTTCATTTCGCATCAAACCAGCGTTTCGCGACCAGGGATTGGGCGGCTTTATGCTTGAAATGGTGGAGGGATTCCTGCGGGATAGAGGCTTCCGGTTTCTAAGGTTAAACGTTGCGCGCGCCAATCCCCTGGCGCGGCGCATGTATGAAAAACACGGTTATCGAATGATCGGTCCCGACCCGGGAAAGTGGCGCTACCAGGACCAGTATGGAGAGTGGCAGACCTGCCATGAACCAGCCTGGAAGATGATAAAAAAGTTGTAAAAAAAGCCCGAAAATGACTTCGGGCTCTCTAATTGGTTGGTAAATTTGTTAGTCTTCAGGGAAATCGGGGGGTTGTTGATTCTCGGTTTCCTCATCCAGGATTTCTCCAGGTTCCACCTCAAGATCAATTTCAGGTTCCAGTTCAATTTCATCATCAGACAAAAGTGCTTGCGCGTCTTCAATCACATTCACATCCAACACAACTGGTTTATGGTCGCCCAACCAGCTGTTTACAATCCCTTTGATCTCTTCATAATCTGCTGGCGCCAGAATTTTCGGAATCCCCATTATAGGTTTTCCATCTTTTACCATCAATGTCAAACCGTATTTGGATTCCCTGGCATCCGTGATTTCTGCACGAGGCACGAACATATCAGCCGCTTTTGGCTGCTTTTGCCTGATCCCAGTCTCTTCCACGGTTATTTCATATTGATCCCAGAGAGCTTTACGCTGCCGGATGGAATTCCAACCAACCAGGACAAACATGATCACAATCAAACCGAGCATCAGGAAGGTGTTGTTGTTCACTTCCCGCCCGCGATACATGATGAAATTTAAAACCATCAGAACCACCAGGGTGATGCCGTACATCAATATGACGTTGCGTTTTTGTTCTTTCAGCCTATCTGGATCTAATTTATAAGTTTTCATAGAACGCCTCCGTTTGGAATATTGGAATTATACACTTATAATGTTTTGAACTGGTACTGTCATGGAACAAGCCTATTTGGAAACGCATCGGGACCTGAATATACCTGGACTTAATCGCAGACGGGTGGATGTCTGGCTGCCTGAGGCTTACCACGCCAACCCAAACCAGTCTTTTCCGGTGCTGTATATTCAGGACGGGCAAACCGTTTTCGACCATTGGAAGTCCGGGACTGAAGGGTGGCAAATCCACCGTGCTATCACCAACCTCGCTGAGGAAGAAAAAATCCTTCCGCCTGTTGTTGTTGCCATTTCCAGCACCCTGAACCGTCCAGGCGATTACCTGCCAGCAAAGGCGCTCATCAATCGGGTTAAGTCTGATTTATCCAATGAAAACAACTTTGTCAGGCATACTTCAACAAGCAATTACGTGTCTGACCTTTACATCAGTTGGATGGTTGGCACACTCAAGCCCGCCATCGACCAACGCTACCGCACCCTCAGTGATCCGCAAAACACAGCAGTGATGGGGTCGAGCCTGGGGGGATTGATCGCGCTTTATGCCTTGTGCGAGTACCCCGACACGTTCGGCAAAGCCGCCTGCCTCTCCACGCATTGGCCAGCACTTGGAGAGGGCATGCTGGCTTACCTCGATGAGCACCTGCCCGAGCCTGGTCAGCATAAGCTCTACTTTGACTACGGCAGTGAGGGGCTTGACAGCGAATACGAGCCCTGGCAAGCCAGGGTGGACGCCCTGCTGCGCCAGAAAGGCTATCGTGAGGGCAAAGACTTTGCAAGTTGGCAATTTGCTGGCGAAGACCACACAACCACTGCCTGGAAGAACCGGGTTCACATTCCACTGACTTTCCTCTTCGGAACGATCGATCAATAACCAGCGCAACTTCAAAACGGTAATCTCCACTGGTGAATTTCGCAAAATTCGCCATTTTTCTCTCACCCAATATTAAAAACCCTTGAAATCACGTGTCAAGGCTAAATAGAAATGTCCTAATGCTGGCTAAAT
>CAYSVX010000022.1:0-25642 GCA_964434665.1 uncultured Anaerolineaceae bacterium | reverse complement strand
CCTCGGCGAAGCTTTCCTGGCAGGATACCAAACGCGGATGGCTGATGATCTCCATCTTGCTGTTCACGATGATCGTGGTGAACACCATCATCACGGGCGGTGGAGCAGGCGGGGTCGTGCCGGAGGGTGGGCGGCTGGTGTGGCCGGCGGGTTTCAACCTCTTTGGGCGGCATATGACCTTTGGGCTGACCGTGGAGCGGTTGTGGTTCGCGGTGGCGCAGTTGATGCGCATATTATCGATCTCTTTAGTATTTATCATGATCCCTTACACGATGGATTCACGCGCGTATGGGGTGACCTTCCGCAAACTGGGCTTGCCGGACCGGCTTGCCTACACGATGGAGCTCTCTTTCCGCTTTATCCCGACCCTGGCGCGCAATTTCCAGGTCACGTTGGATGCGCAAAGGGCACGCGGATTTGAATTGGACTCTGCCAAAGGCGGCATACTCAACAAGGTCAGACGCATCGCGCCTCTCATCATTCCTGTGACGATGAACGCGATTGTTTCCAGCGAGGATATTGCCAACGCGATGGACCTGCGCGGCTTTGGGCAGCAGAAGCGCACATGGCTCTACGAGCTTAAGTACCACTGGTGGGATTACGTTGTGATTGGTTTCGCTGTTGTGCTGCTGGGGGTAATTGTTTATTTAGCGTATGGGCATGGCATGCGGCTATTCGAAGTGCCGCAATGGTGGTACGGGTTGTTTGATTAAATTGACCAAATAACACGGGGAAAAAGAAAATCCCCCTCCGAGAAGGGGGAACTGTTGGGCTGTGACTGTTTAGCTTAGAGAGACAAGTGTGTCGGTCACGACAGCATTGAACTCCGAGATTTTCCCCTGCACCCAGGTGGTCACGTCGAGAGAATCGTCTTCAATCAGGGGTGTCAGGTCGAGAGCGTACGCCAGGCGGGTAGCCTGATCAGTCACGCGAGGGAAAAGGAAGGTGGCATTGGCGATTCGCCGCCCGACCACAGCATCTGTGTAGTTTTTTCCGCCTGCAACCTGCGATTCAAAAACATCTACAAGTGCGGCTTGCAGCTCGGGCTCAGCGGAGACATTAAAAATCGTTTTCATCTCGTCCGGGAGCCAATCGAGGTTGCGCCAGACCTCGCATCCATAGACCTTTTCGGGGCGAATTTCTTTTGGCAGACCGCGTAGCGCTTCGATCACGCGCAGAAACACGGCGACATGCGTGACGTGTTTGTCCGCTGGATTATGCGTGTAGAGGATCTGCGGTTGGGTGAAACGCAGGAGGGTGGTGAGGTCGTCAACCAAGCCAGGGTCTGAAGGATCCTTCACGCGGGCGCTGGTGTAGCCGAGGAAGACCTGTGCGGAGTAATGTCCCAGGCGGGCTGCGGCTTTCTGTTCTTCAATGCGGATCTTAGCCATTTCGTCATCGCTGACGTGACCAAACTTGCCAACACGGGGTGATCCATGACCATCCGTCACTACGCAGCCGCTAAAGTGGGCGTCGGGATTGCTCAGACCCTTGAGAATTCCGTCAACCGCCATGATTTCAATGTCGTCCTGGTGGGCTGCGATGGCGAGGTGCGTGGTGCGCCTGAGAGCTTGATCTGGATCGGTCCCATCGGGCACATAAACTTCCTGATTTGCTTTTGTGAACATCTTTACCTCCATTTTCTTGATGATTATAAGCTTCAGGCAGATGGATTTCCACTTCACGTCTTGGGAATTCAGCATTACCTAAATGAGGAAAAATCTCACAATCCTACGCTTTGTTGTACAATAAAGCATGCCGTTTAAAGGAGTAGAGAGGAAACCAATGCCAATAAAACTCCCGAAAGACACCAAACTCACCCAAACAGGAGAAATGATGAATAAAAAGCTTTTAACGTTGGTCAGTATTTTCTTAGTTTTAGGATTGTTCCTGGCTGCTTGCCAAACAGCCGCTCCAGCCACCGAGGCACCCGTCGCGGTCGACTGCAAAGCAGAATCCGCTCTTGAAGCGGAAGGTGCCTACCAGGTGCCCGCTCCGATCGAAGGTTGCTTCAATGTTGCTTTCGTCTACGTTGGTCCCCATGATGATGGCGGCTGGTCGCAATCACACGATGTAGGTCGTATGTATGTCCAGGATAACGTGCCTGGTGTCCACACCGCCTATGTCGAGAACGTCGCGGAAGGTGTCGATTCCGAGCAAGTTACCCGCTCTCTGGCGCGAAAAGGTTTTGATATGGTCATCACAACCTCCTTCGGCTTCATGGATGCCACCGAGACCGTCGCCGGCGAATTCCCGGACAAAGATTTTGTCCATGTTTCCGGATACAAGTCCAATGGCACCAACTTCGGCAACCTGATGGGCGCTATGGAAGACATCAAATACCTCGCCGGCATGCTGGCTGGTTCACGCGCCAAAGTTGACGGCAACACCAAGGTCGGCTACATGGCTACCTTCCCCATCCCTGAAGAACTGCGTCTTGGTAACGCCTTCGCGCTCGGTATGGCAAAAACCTGCCCCGAATGCACCCTTGACGTCCGCTTTATTTTCACATGGCACGATCCTACCATTGAGCAGGAAGCAGCCAAGTCCCTCTTTGATGCCGGCGCCCAGGTTGTGATGACTGGTGCTGACACGCCTGCCCCCGCGATTGCTGCTCCTGCTGGTAAATGGGGCATCACCTATGACTATATCAACAACTGCACGCTCGAAACCTGCCTCACCACCATGTACTGGAACTGGGGTCCTCTCTATGCTATCGAGGTCAAAAAATCCATGGAAGGCACCTTTGCTGGTGAAGCTGTTTACTTCGACGCAGATTCTGGCGGTCTTGGTCTCTATGGCTTTATTGAAGGTCAAGAACTGATGCCCGGTGCCAAAGACCTGCCTGCGGAAGACCTGCAGCTCGTCCGCGACGAACTTGCCATGTTCCTTTCCGGCAAGATGACCCGCTTCGACGTTTTCAAGGGTCCCATCACCGACAACCAGGGCAACGTGGTCCTTGCTGAAGGCGAAAGCCTGCGCCAGGTGGACCTGGACTGCTTCGCCAATGCTGAAGGCGCTCCCTGCGCTGACGGTGTGGGTATGTACTGGTGGAACGAGAACGTTATTGCCGAACTGCCTTAGCCTTAGCTAAACATTTCAAAGAGATGGCTCGCAAGAGCCATCTCTCCAATAATAAAAGAAAACCACATGACCTTTCCTGAAGAAACAAGTACAGTTCCCGCTGTTGAAATGCAGGATATTGTCCTGCGATTTCCTGGTGTTTTTGCCAATGACCACGTCAATTTCACCATCTACCCTGGCGAAATCCACGCCCTTTTAGGTGAAAATGGCGCCGGCAAAAGCTCCCTCATGAATGTGCTGACCGGTCTCTATAAACCCCAGTCTGGTGAAATCCGCATCCATGGTGAAAAGGTGAGCTTCAATTCCCCCAAAGATGCGATTGCTACTGGGATTGGCATGGTCCATCAACATTTTATGCTGGTCGAAAATCAAACCGTGACCGAAAATGTTCTTATCGGTCTTGACGAGCCTCGCTTTGCCCTTAACCTCAAAAAGTATGACCAGGAAATCAGTAACCTGGCGGATCAGTTTGGCATCCACATTGACCCAACTGCCAAGATCTGGCAACTTTCGGTCGGCGAGCAGCAGCGAGTTGAGATCCTGAAAATTCTCTATCGGGGCGCCAACATTCTCATCATGGACGAGCCTACCGCTGTCCTAGCCCCCCAGGAAGCCGATGAGCTGATAGAGACGCTCAAGGGGATGGCGGCGCAAGGCAAAGCCATAGCCTTCATCAGCCACAAACTTACCGAGGTGCAGCACGTTGCCGATAAACTGACCGTTTTGCGGCGCGGGCGCGTCACCGCCGAGCGCATGGACTTGAAGGATTTCACCCGTGAAAGTCTTGCCTCGCTGATGGTCGGTCGCGAAGTGATTTTTAATCTACATAAATGTGAACAAACAGCTGGTCCTGAGATCCTGCGTCTGGAGGATGTTTCCGCTCTAAACAACAAGAACCTGCCAGCCTTGCGTAACGTCGACCTGGCATTGCATGAAGGGGAGATACTCGGTATTGCTGGCGTTGCAGGCAACGGGCAAAGTGAATTGGTGGAAGTCATCACCGGTTTGCGTCCTTGCATGGGTCGGATTTGGTTGGAAGGCAAGGATATTGCCAACAAACCGCCATCCTTTTCAATTAGCCAGGGCTTAGCCCACATCCCCGAGGATCGTATTGGAGTTGGCAGCGCCCCAAACCTATCGCTGACGAGCAATATCATCATGAAGCGCTACGATCAGCAGCCGGTCAGCCAAAAATGGCAGCTGAATTATTTGGCTGCAGATAAGCTGGCGGGTGGTCTGAAAACAGAATACGACATCCAGGCTCCTGATGTGCACACCCAGGCGCGCAAGCTTTCTGGCGGCAACCTGCAAAAGTTGATCCTCGCCCGTGAACTCTCCAGTACTCCCCGCCTGGTTGTTGCAATGCAGCCCACCCGCGGGCTGGATGTTGGCGCAATTGAAAGCGTTCAGCAGCTGCTGCTCAACCAGCGTTCCCTGGGTTGTGGCATTCTGCTTGTTTCTGAAGATCTCGACGAGCTTCTCTCCCTCTCAGACCGTATCGCGGTCATGTACGAAGGACACATTGTTGGGGTCATTTGCAGCCAGGACTTTGATATTACCCAAATCGGGCTGATGATGACCGGCACGCTCCCTGAGGAATTGCCAGGGAAAGCGGAAGGAGAGGAAACTCTCACCGGCGGCACTCCATCGAGCTTTGATGAGGTCCTTGAGGACCTTCGCCATTATGAAGAGTCTGCCCAAACTGAGCAGCCAGGTGAGGTTGAGCCATCCCCCGAAGGTGAAGAAATAATTGAGGAACCCCCATTGCCAGAGCCTCCTTCCGCGCCTGACGAACTGCCTCTCAATCTTACTGAGAAGGAACGCGTCTTACGCAAAGTTTTGGGCGAAAAATACAAACAGGGAGATGAAGAATGAAAATTCCTTATCCTGTTCTGCTTAAACGCACGGAAGACACGCCAAAATGGCTCCCGATTGTAACCTCTGTTAGCGCGGTACTGCTTGCCTTCATCATTTCCGCCATCATTCTTGCTGCCACTGGCGCGGACCCGTTCAAAGTCTATTCCTACCTTTACAAAGCCTCTTTTGGCTCCTGGGGCGCGTTTTCTGATGTTGTCGTCAAAGCCACTCCCCTTCTGCTGATTGGCTTGGGCTGCAGCCTGGCTTTTCGCATGCGCCTCTGGAACATTGGCGCGGAAGGGCAGTTCTTTGTTGGAGCATTTTTTGCGAGTGCTGTTGTCATGGTCCCACTTGTCAATCTCGATACCACTCCTCGTTGGGCTATCATCTCGCTGATGGCAGCCCTCGGCATGCTGGGTGGGTCGCTTTATGCCTTTATTGCCGGCTTCCTCAAGGCAAAACTTAACATTAACGAGATCATTATCACCCTGATGCTCAACTATATCGCTGTACTCTGGAATAACTATTGGATCTTCGGCAAATGGAGTGAAGCAGGCTTCCAGATGACCAAGACTTTCCCCAAGGTAGCCTGGCTGCCACGCCTGGCAGACTTTGCCAAAGATGTACCTGCCTTTTCGGGCATGACCCTGCACGTTGGTATCCTTTTTGGGCTGATAGCCGCAGTGATTGTCTATCTGATCATTTACCGAAGCAAGTGGGGCTACAAAATTACCCTCATCGGTGATAACCGCCGTGCAGCCCGCTACGCCGGCATCAATATCACTGCAAATACCATCATCGTCTTCATGGTTTCCGGAGCCCTGGCAGGCTTGGCTGGCATGACCGAGGTTTCGGGTGTCGTTCACCGTTTGCAGGAGCGAATCTCGACTTCATACGGCTTTTCTGGCGTGATCGTTGCCTGGCTCGCCAAGCTCCACCCCTTCGCTGTGATCGTTGTCTCGATCTTGTTTGGCGCGCTGCTGGTTGCCAGCCGCGAAATTCAACCCTCGGGTCTCTCATTTCTCATCCAGGGCATTACCCTCTTTCTTGTCATCAGCAGTGATGTCCTCCTCAAGTATGAAATCAAGTGGGTTCGCCCTGCACAGGAGACCGCCCAATGAACTGGACAGAAATCTTCCGATCCGGAATTTCCACCGGCACTGTATTGCTCATCGCCGCCATTGGCGAGATCCTGACCGAGCGCTCGGGCATCCAGAACCTTGGTGTTGAAGGTATGATGCTTGTAGGCGCTATGGCTGCCTTCAGGGTCGCTTTCAACTCTGGTAATGTCTGGCTGGGATTGCTTGCTGCAATTGCTGCCGGCGGGCTGCTGAGCCTTGCCCATGCTCTCGTCACGATCCATTTTCAAGCCGACCAAACCGTCAGCGGTCTTTCGCTGACGTTTTTGGGTACAGGCCTGGCGCTGGTCCTCGGCGAAGGCCTCACCGGTCAGACTGGTCCCGTCATTCCCCGCACCAGCATTCCCCTGCTTTCGCAAATCCCATACCTCGGTCCAGTTGCTTTTGCAGATCACAACCTGTTGGTCTATTTTGGCTATCTGCTCGTACCGATAGTTGCGTATTTCATCCACAAAACCCGCGCGGGGCTCCATCTGCGCGCTGTGGGGGAAAACCCTGCCGCGGCTGATACCCTGGGCGTCAACATCTACCGCACCCGCTACCTATACACCTTCATAGGGGGATGCTTTGCCGGTTTGGCGGGGGCTGCCATCAGCGTTGCCATCGCTCCAGGCTGGAACTCCAACCTGACTGTCAATGGGCAGGGCTGGATCGCGGTGGCGCTGGTCATTTTTGCGCATTGGAACCCCTGGCGAGCAGCCGTGGGTGGCTATCTTTTTGGCATCTTGCGCCGATTGGCGCTGGACATCCAGGGGCCTGCGGTGCTGCTCGGGGTGGCAAACCCGTTTTTCTACAACACCAACCTGGTTTTCTTCCTGCAGATGACGCCCTATATCCTGACGGTTATCGCCCTGATTTGGGGCAGCTCCGCAGCGCGTAAGAAGCGCATCGGTGCTCCTGCTGCCTTGGGCACGCCGTATCAAAGGGGTGAAAGAGGGCTTTAGCCAGATTTTCATTTGACTCAAGATCTCCCTTTTTTCTTTTGAGTGACGGTTTCAAATTGCTTAGTGATTCTTGCTTTCCTGGAACACTGGTGGGAACGCACATTGAAATCGGTTACAATCGACTAATGTGTCAGGAGTGAAAATGGAAGAAAATGAAAAGTCCCCACAGGTAAGTATTACCCCCGCCACTGCCGAGGCTAAGCCTAAAAGCAGCAACCCAATAAGGACTTTTTTGGGCATCCTGGTGGGATTGATCCTGGTTTTGCTTTTGATTGTTGTGCTGGCATTCACTTTCCTTTCGCGTCAGTTTGATAAAGCGGTTCAA
Source organism: uncultured Anaerolineaceae bacterium (assembly GCA_964434665.1). Lineage (GTDB taxonomy): Bacteria > Chloroflexota > Anaerolineae > Anaerolineales > Anaerolineaceae > Mesolinea. The sequence goes on along the minus strand of CAYSVX010000022.1, from coordinate 18,293 downwards.
CCAATCCAGGAAGTCAACGATCGCCTGAGCACGCAAGTTTCCCAATTCTTACACCCCACACCCACCATCCTGCCGGATCCGATAAGCATTGTGAAAGAAGTTCAATCCCTCGCCCGGCTTGAAACGATCCAATATAGCGTCGAAAAAGTCATTACAGCTGAACTCAATCAAGGTATTTTTGGTTCGCTTTTTGGCGACCGGCTGCTTTTTGTAGCTCACGGATATGTGATTGCCGGAGTTGACCTTTCCAGTATTAAAGAAGATGACTTGAGAATGGTGGGTGATACCCTGCGAGTAAAACTTCCGGAGGCAGAGGTTTTTGTAGCAACTCTGGACAATGAAAAATCTTACGTGTATGACCGCGATACAGGTCTGCTACAACGAGCCGACACGCAGCTGGAGAGTGAAGCACGGCGCGCGGCAGAGGCTGAGATACTGCGCACCGCCGCAGAAGATGGCATCCTGATCCTGGCACAAACGAATGCCAAAACTTACCTGCTTAGCCTGCTGAACTCACTTGGTTTCTCCCGGGTGATCTTCGAGTAAGCCATCCTAAGTTGGCTTGGAAGCACAGAAGCTTCACAGCCTATATATAGGTCTTCAAATATCCAGGGGGAAAATAAAAAGCCAGCAACTACGAAAGAGAGCCGGATTCAACTGCACTATCTGGCTTAGCAATGATCACAGCGAACCTCCCTCCTGAGGAGTGGACTATATGGTTTTTCAGGCTTAGGCGCAATGAACTGCGGTGGATGATAAAATAGAGTTCTGATGACTCATCGAAACCAAATTATTCTGAGTCAGCTCACACCGCCGGCGCAGAAAAGCTCCATTCTTGACCGTCCGAGGGTGCTTCACTTGCTGAAGCAGAGCCTCGAGTACCCTCTGACCACCCTGGTCACAGAAACAGGCTACGGCAAAACAACTTCAGCGCTCAGCCTGATTAAGTCTACCAAGCAGCCATTTTTCTGGTATACCATCTCGCGCAATGAACGCGACCCGCGTTTGTTTCTGACATATCTCTGCTCCACCTTCAATCAGCAGGGCTACAAAATCGGTCTCCCGGCACTGCGTGTGTTGGAAGACAGCGATCTTGACCTGCAGGAATGCCTCATCACACTAATAAACTCAATCACTTCCTTATTAAAGGAAGACGCCCTGTTTGTGATGGACGATTTCCAGAGTTTGAATGACTCGGATGAGATCCTGGGTTTGATGAATTGGTTTATAGAGCACCTTCCGGCCAACCTGCATGTGATGATCTTGAGCCGCACACCGCCGGAATTCCCATCCATCAACAAATGGCGCGTCAGAGGAAGGCTGCTGGAGATCGACAAGGATTTACTAAGCTTTTCTGTGGATGAGACTGACCAACTCTACCGTTCAACCTATCAGCTGGACCTTCCCAAGGATGATCTCGCCAGGCTGCATCAGCGCACAGAAGGCTGGGCGATCGGTCTGCAGGTGGTTTGGCAGTCGATTAAAACCTTACCGAACATGGCTTTGGAGAGCCTGCTTGAAGAAGAGAGCGGCAGATCGCTGGGTAACCTGTTTGAATACCTTGCGGACGAAGTGCTGGATATGCAATCTGAAGAGCAGCAGGATTTCCTGATCAAAACTTCGGTCCTGCATTTTCTGGACAGTGACACCTGTGATTTTTTGTTAGACCGCCAAAACAGCGCTGATACACTCAGCGAGTTATACCGTTCGGGCTTGTTCATTGAGCAATTGAAGCCAGATGTGTTTCGCTATCATCACATTTTCCGCGAGTTTCTGCTCAGCCGTCTTTCCAAGAACGAAGAACTGAAGAGGGGGCTGCATCGCAAGCTGGCAAGCTATTTCAGCGCGCACCATTATTGGGAGCAGGCTATCTCCCACCTGATCTCAGCCGGAGATTATGGCAGATTACGTCAAATCCTGGATGAGGTGGGTGATCGTTTACTGCAGTCGGGTCTTAAGCAAAGCGTCCGTTACTGGCTGGGGAAGCTTCCGCAGGAAGATATGAGTCATTACCCCTATGGCAATTATCTTATGGGGGAGGTGGAGCGCACAGAAGCAAACTTCGATATGGCACTGGAGTGCTACCGTACGGCGCAGCGCTTATACCAAAACCTCGGAAACGCGTGGGGGGTAAGCCTGGCGTTGCGCGGACAAGCCCAGGTTTACCTGGACACACTGCGACCGGTGAATGCCGAACAATTGCTCGCCCGGGCGCTTGAGCTGCTCGATCCGACTGAGTATCCGTTGGAAGTTTCCGGTTTGCTAACTCAAATTGCTGAGAATCAGGTCAACCAGGGATCAACCCCTGAGGCAGAAAAAAGTTTGCAGAAGGCTCGCCAGCTTTCTCCAATGTACGCTGAAGCCCAGGCATATATTGAAGCCCGCCTGCTTTTGCGCACAGGACGGTTGAAAGAAGGCTTGCAGTTGCTGGCTAAGTTGGAGTCTGGAACTGCCGATCAAAGGATGGTAAGACCACAACGATTCCACCGTGAAGCGACTCTTCTGCTATCGCTTTACCACTCGTTAATGGGTGAACACGTCAGCGCGGGGCAGTTTGCCAAAAAGGGGCTGCAGGTCTCACGGCAATTGCAGGCAAAGTATGTGGAAGCAGTCGCAAAAATCCGCTTGGGGCACGCTCTGCAGCTGGATCTGACCCAAGGGCTGGACGCCCAGGGGGGGCTCGAAATTCGGAGATTGTATGAATTCGCGATTGAGAATGTGGACATCGTGCGCATTCACGTTGAGCCGCTGTGGGGTCTCTGCCGATTAATTGGTTACGCCGGCAACCTGGAGGAGGCAAAGCGAATTGCGGATCAGGCCTTGTTGATCGCTGGCAACGCTGGAGATGAGTGGATTGGATTGCTGGTGAGAATTTCGTTAGGTGCCAGCCTGGCGATGGGAGGAGAGCTGGATACGGCGAGCAGCATCCTTTCAGTGGCCGATTCGTTGGCTAAGAAGCTGAATGATAATTTGGCGAGTGCGGCAGCTTTGTTTTGGGAAGCTTATACGGCTGATAAGCAAGGTTACAAGAGTTCCGCTTTATTGTTCCTTGAGCAGGCTTTGGAACTGGTGCATAAACATGACTATCAATTTCTGCTTACACACGGCACTTTGCTTGGGCCAGATGATCCGTTTACTTTTTATCCTTTGCTGCTGCGCGCGCGAGAAATGGGCTTACAGCCGGACTTGGTAAGCCAAATTCTCAGTGATTACACTGTGAGTGGGGGCAGCTATCATCCTGGTTATATGCTAAGTTTGAACCTTTTTGGTGGGTTTGATGCGCGAAAAGGTAAGCACCAGATACCCGCCGAGCACTGGAAGCGGGATAAAGCACGTCAATTGCTGCAAGCTTTGGCTGTAAACTCGGGCAAGGGTATGAACAAGGAACAGCTGGCGGTGCTTTTCTGGCCGGAAGCGGATGAGTCTACTGTCTCCAACAACTTTAAGGTGACACTCAGCGCTCTGAATCAGACGCTGGAGCCAGACCGTCCCCCAAGAGAGGCCGCACAATTTGTGATTCGCAATGGTGAGCAATATCAGCTGAACCTGCAGATGAAAATCAACCTGGACACGGAACAATTCGAAAAGTTAGCCTTGAGTGCGCAGATGGAAGACAAAGAACGGGCGCTGGCGCTTTACAAGGGCAGAATGCTTGAAGGGGAACCGTTGCAGGAAGCCTTTATGCCTGAAGTGCAATATTACCACCGCCTCTACCTGGACTGCCTGGGTAAGGTAATTGAGGCGGCTATTGAGGGTAAGGATTATAACAAAGGGCTTGAATTGAGTAATCGATTGGTCAGGCAAGAACCGCTGCTGGAGGTGGGATATCAGTACCAGATGCGGATCTATCATGCTTTGGGTAACCTCAGCATGGTGCGCAAGGTCTACAACCAGGCGGTGGATGTGGGACGCAAAATGTATGGCGCTGAGTCGAGTGATTTGCGAGCCCTGTTCCTGGAATTGACAGGCTGATAGAAAGAGCCTGATTAAAATTCCCATTTAACAGACAACCTAAAAATAAACAGGACTCAGGTTCATTTTGTTACCAATTTGTAACCCCGAACCTGTAAACTAACAATACTGGGTATTTCCGTAGTTATTTTCGGTTAAAAATTGAATAAAGGAGACTGGAATGCGTTTGCAAGAAAAAGTTTGTATCATCACCGGTGGAGCTGCTGGAATTGGCAAGGCGACGGCAGAAAAATTTGCCGCCGAAGGGGCGAAAGTAGTGATCTGCGATGTGAATGAGGAAGCTGGTAATGCTTTGGCTGAACAGCTGGGCAATGACGCCAGTTTTTGGAAAGTCAACGTGGTCAATCGCCAGGAAGTCCAGGCGTGGATCGATGCAGTTGCCGCGAAGTACGGCAGGATCGATGTGCTGATCAATAACGCTGGTATCACGCGCGACAGCCAATTCGTGAAGTTTAAGGAAGGTGAAGTGGTTGGGCAGATGAGCGAAGATGCCTTCGACGCTGTCATCGCGGTCAACCTGAAGGGTGTCTTCAACTGCACTCAGGCTGTGGTGCCCTATATGATCAAGCAGGGTGGCGGCGGAATCGTGAGCGCTTCCAGCGTGGTGGGCTTGTATGGCAACTTTGGGCAGACAAACTATGCCGCGACCAAATTCGCGGTTATCGGCATGACCAAAACCTGGGCGAGAGAACTGGGCAAATACCAGATCCGCGTCAATGCGGTTGCGCCCGGCTTCATCCTGACCGAAATGGTCCTGAAGATGCCCGAGCCTGTGCTTGCCGGGATGGCAGCAAACGCCCCCCTGAAGCGCCTTGGCAAACCCGAAGAAATCGCCAATGTTTACGCCTGGTTGGCAAGCGACGAAGCGTCATATGTTCATGGTGCGGTTATCAGCGTGGATGGCGGCATCGTTTTGGGTACATAGTGAACCTTCATATTCCTCGAAGAGCAACTATTAACTGAAAGGAAAGAAAATATGACTCGTTACGCGACAATTTTAGGAACCGGGATGTACCTTCCCGAAAATGAGATTACCAATGAAACCTTCGCGCAATGGATGGGGGAGGTCAGCCCAAAACTGGCAGAGGTTGTGTTCAAGTTTGAGAATAACAGCGGCATCAAAACCCGCTTTTACGCCCCGGATGACTGGGCTACTTCAGACCTGGCTACAGAAGCAGGAAAAGCAGCCATCGCTGATGCCGGTTTGACCCCCGAAGATATCGACCTGGTGATCGTTGGTACCGACAGCCCGGATTACATCACTCCGGCAACTTCGGTTGTAACCCAATTCAAACTTGGCTGTGTCAACGCCGGCACATGGGATGTTGGCTGCGCCTGCGCCTCCTTCCCGACCGCTCTGACACAGGCAGCCGGTTTGATCTCCACCAATCCGCACCTGAAATACATTCTCGTGGTTGGCGCATATATGATGCACAAACTCTCCGACTACAAGCACGATGTTGCTGCCTTCTTCTATGGCGATGGTGCTGGCGCTGCGGTTGTGGGCGCATCGGACAAACCTGGTTTCATTTCCAGCTCCATCAAGGCCGATGGCTCCTACCACAAGAATTGGGGTATCTACTCCGGTGGAACCTATGAACCAGCCACGGTCGAGAGCGTTGAAGCTGGTCGCACCAAGGTGAAGTTGGTCACGCCCTTCCCCGCAACGGTCAACCACGAAGGCTGGCCTGCCCGTGTGCAGGAATGCGCTGCCAACGGTGGTTTTGAGGTGAGTGAGATTGACCATATCATCTTCACCCAGGTTAACGTGAACAGCATCAAGTTAGTCATGGAAAATCTTGGTTTGCCGGTTGAGAAAGCGCATTATGTGATGGACAAGTGGGGCTATATGGGCTCCGCCTGTCTGCCAGTTGCTTTCCATGATGCCGTAAAACTGGGCAAGATCACTTCTGGTATGCGCGTAGTATTCTGTGGTTCTGGTGTCGGTTACAACCAGGCAGCCACTTGTTTTATCATGCCTTAATGGAGGCTGGGTTGTGAGCTGGCAAGAAGAGTATAAACAAAAAACAATAACAATTCCTGAAGCAATCAGCAAAGTCAGCTCCGGCATGACTATCCAGATCGGCATTGCGGCGTCTGAACCGGTTGGTTTGCTGGAGGAGCTGGCAAGGCAGGCTGACCGATTGTGGGACATTACTACCTGGACTTGTTTACCCATGCGTCCTTACGACATCTTCATGAAACCGGAGATGGAAGGGCGTTTTTTCAACGATAACTGGTTCTATGGCGCACCAGATCGGGCTGTTCACGGGGAGGGGCGCGTATCCTATACGCCAAATAACCTGCATCAAGCCGGCATCGATAAGCTGGTCGGGAACGGTGGTCGGCTCGATATGATGCTCGGCACTTGCACACCTCCAAACGAGGAAGGTTTGATTTCCCTCTCAATGGGTGCGGTGGTTGAACGCGAAATGATTGACGCTGCAGACGTGGTGATCATGGAAGTCAATGAAAACTTACCGTGGACAGACGGGGATGTGATCATACCGATTTCACTGGTGGATCACTTCGTGAAATGCAACAGCCCTCTGGTGCAAGTACCTGCAGCTGAGCCGAATGAGATCGATGAGCAAATAGGGCGCTATGTGGCGGAGTTCATCGAAGATGGCTGCACCATCCAGCTTGGTATCGGCGGCACACCGACAGCCCTGGCGGAGTTTATCAGCGACCGTCGTAACCTTGGGGTCCACTCGGAACTGTTGGTGGACGGCATTTACAAACTCTGGAAAGCCGGCGCAGCGGATAACAGCCGCAAGACCCTTCATCCCGGAAAATTTGTAGCCACTTTTGCAATCGGCACGCAGCCCCTCTACGATTTTATGAACGATAGCCCGGACGTGTTGCTCTTGCGGGGAAGCTACGTAAATAATCCATACGTCATTGCCCAAAACTACAAGATGATCAGCATCAACACCGCCATCCAGGTGGATGTGCTTGGGCAGGTTTGTTCCCAAAGCCTCGGCACGCGCCAGTTCAGTGGCACCGGCGGTCAGCTCGATACGCACCGCGGGGCGCAAATGTCGAAAGGCGGAAAAGGGATCATTGCTCTGCGTTCGACGGCAAAGAACGGCACCATTTCAACAATTGTGCCGACCCTGGCACCTGGGGCGGGTGTGACAGTCCCCAGCCAGGATGTGGATACGATTGTGACCGAATATGGTAGTGCCCAACTGCGTGGGCTTACGGTTAAAAAGCGCATGGAAGCCCTGATCAAAATTGCGCACCCTGATTTCAGGGAATCAATTCTGGAAGAGTGCCACAGATTAGGCATTGTGCCCGATAAACAATTCTTTTAACAGGAGATCAGATGGATAAAACATTACTTGGTAAATGGGTCCAAACTGAAGATCAGTCTTATCCCGGTTTGTTTTTCCTGTTCCTTGAGGATGGGAATTTTCAAGCGCGCTATGACGCCCTGGGGATTGTTTCAAGCGGCACCTGGCAGGCGGACGAAGGTCTGATTGACATGGATCAGCAGAAACACACCTTTGGTTTGGTCGGGAAATACGAAGGTTGCTATGAGATAGAAGGCGATCTGCTAAAGATGAACCTGGTAGCTGCTGGTGAGCAAACCAGACCGACAGATTTACACGGAGCAGTCACTTATAGAAAGGAAGAAGCGTAATTTATGGCGAAAAAATTTTCGCGTGGTGTCGCAGTTGTTGGCGTGGGGATGAGCAAGTTTGGGGTGTTCCCGGAAAAAACTTCGCGGGATTTATTCGTGGAGGCTTTCCAGGAGCTTCGTAAAAGTGTTCAAAAAGGTTTTGACCCCAAAGACATCGAAGCTTTCTATATGGGTAACTTTAGCTCCGATCATTTTGAGAATCAGGCACACCTCGCACCAATAGTGGCAAGTTGGGTAGGGATCTCACCGGTTGAAAGCACCCGAATTGAAGACGCCTGCGCCAGTAGTGGTGTCGCCTTGCGGCAGGGTGTGCTGGCGATCGCCTCGGGAGATGTTGACATGGTGCTGGTGGGTGGTTTGGAAAAGATGACCGACTTGCCGATAGCAAAGGTGACAGATGCCCTGGCTCTTGCGGCGGACTCGATGTTTGAGATCCCAGCCGGTTTCACCTTCCCAGGCTTCTATGCCGCCATGGCAACTGCCTATATTGACCAGTACAAGGCTGATCCCGACGCGCTTTTGCGTGTAGGTATCAAGAACCACGAAAACGGGGCTTTGAACGAGAAAGCTCAGTTCAACCAGACAATCAAAGAAGTAATGATTGGCAAGCAGCGCAAAGCTGAGCAAAAAGGTTTGCCAATTCCCCAGTGGGAAGATGAAATGGCGTTCCTCAAGGATCCGAAAGCGAATCCGATGATTGCCTGGCCATTGCGCCTGTTTGATTGCTCTCCGGTCTCGGATGGGGCGGCAGCTGTATTATTGGTGAGCGAGGAATTGGCTGAAAAATTTACGGATGAGCCGATCTTTGTTGTAGGCTCAGGTCAGGCAAGCGATGGCGCCCTGGCTGAGAGGGCGTCTCTGAGCGAAATCCCCGCCGCAGCGAAAGCCTCAGAACGTGCTTATGAGATGGCGGGCTTGATGCCCGATGACATCGATTTCGCGGAAGTTCACGACTGCTTCACGATCGCCGAAATCATGGCAATCGAAGATCTAGGCTTCTTCCCTCGCGGCGAAGGCTGGAAGGCGGCAATGCAGGGGCAAACCGCACGCGATGGAAGCCATCCAATCAATACCAGCGGCGGCTTGAAGTCCAAGGGACATCCTGTTGGTGCCTCCGGGGTGGGGCAGGTGGTGGAAGTTTGGAAACAAATGCACGGATTGGCAGGTGAACGTCAGCTGCGCGGCAAACTCCAGCATGCCCTGACCCATAACGTGGGTGGAACCGGGCAGACTTGCGTTGTGCACATTTTCGAAAAGAGGAATTAAGATGACAGACCAAGCCTTGCACTCCAAAGCTTTCGACCAGGCAATTGCGGAAGACCTTTTGATTGGTTCTCGCTGTCTTGTCTGCGGTAACATCTCGATCCCTCAACGCCAAATTTGCTCTAACTGCCATTCCGACCAGGCGGAACGAATCCAGACGAATGGAGTAGGCACCCTGGCTGCATTTACGGTGATCTATGTGCCACCCACGAGCATGGCGGACGCTGGCTATAACGCTAAAACCCCCTATTGTGTTGGGATCGTAGCACTGGATGAAGGCCCGCGCATCAGCGCTCAAATTGTTGGTCTGGACCTGAGCGACCCATCAAGCATCAAGATCGGTATTCCCCTCAAACAGACTTTTGTTGTCCGCGGCGAAGGCGAGTCTGCCAAAAAATTCCTTGCATTTGAGCCTGCGTAGGAGATCTGAAAATGCCCAGGATCGCCGTCAACGACATCAACCTCTACTACGAATTTCATGGACCCGAAGACGGGGAAGTGATTGTGCTTTCCAACGGCATCATGATGAGCACTGCCAGCTGGTATTTCCAGACGCAGGCGCTTGCCAAGCACTTCCGGGTTCTGTTGTATGATTGTAGAGGGATGTGGCAGTCCGATCATCCTGATAATCCTTACTCGATGGAATTACATGCCGACGATCTGGCAGGTTTGCTGGACGCGCTCGGAATTGAAAAGGCGCACATCGCGGGTATTTCCTACGGTTCAGAAGTGAGCCTGGTTTTTGCCCTACGGCATCCTGAGAAAACCAAGAGCCTGATGGTGATTGACGGGGTGTCAGAGGTGCCGCTGATGTTGAAACTGCAATCCTACCCATGGAAGCTTGCAGGAGAACGCAATGACGCGGATCTGCTCTTCCACACTTCAGTTTTCCTGAATTTTGGGGAGGATTATCTGAAGAAGAATGAGGCTCTACTGCCCGCGGCGCATGCTAATTTTGCCAAACTGAACCTGGCATCTTTTGTGAAATTGATGGATGCCTTTACTTCCTACGACATCACCGATCAATTGGAGCAGATAGCCTGTCCGACATTGGTCGTGGTGGGGGAGGAAGACCAGATCAAGGGACGCAAAATGGCTGAAATGATGGTGGCACGTATCCCTCAGGCTGAATATGTGGTTGTCCCCGGTGCAGGGCATGCGCTCTGCCTGGATAAACCCGAACCCCTTAACACACTGCTCATGGGCTTTGTGTTGAAACATAGTGGGCGGGAGTAACTTAATTGAGAAAGTCTGCGACAAAAATTGTCGCTGGCAATCAAAAAACGACTAATTACAAGGAGAAAAAATGAAAAAGTCGATATTTTTTGTAGTAGCCATGCTGCTCGTCGCGAGCATGGTCCTGGGCGCCTGCGCCCAACCCACCGAAGCTCCGGTCGTCACCGAACCCCCAGTGGCAACCGAAGAACCCATGGCAACCGAAGAGCCTGTGGCTACTGAAGAGCCAGTTGCAACAGAAGAACCTGTCGCAACCGAAGAGCCCGCTGCTGGCCTAACCTGCGCCGAGCCCATCAAAGTCGGTCTGATCACAGACATCACCGGCTCTCTGGCCATCTACGGTGCCATGATCCAGCGTTCGTTCATGCTCGGCATGGAATACGCAACCGGTTCCGAAGGAACTGCTGGTCCAGTCTTCAGTTTTGCTGAAGCCCAGGAAAGCACCTTCAAGATCGACGACTGCGAGATCCAGGTCTTTGTGCGCGATGATGCCGGCGTTCCTGAGAACACCACCACCATTGCCAACGAACTGATCGACATCCAGGATGTTGACATCCTGGTCGGCACCGCCTCCTCTGGTGCTACCGCTGTTCTGCAGGGCATCGCCCTCGCCAATGAAATTCCGCTAATTGTTGCACCTGCCGCAGCTAACGACATCACCGGTGTAAACTTCAACGAGTTCACCTTCCGCACCTCCCGCAACAACTACCAGGATGCCATCAACGAGTGTAAAGCTCTGACAGCCAAGTACACCTCTTTCATCCAGATCGCCGCTGACTATGCCTTTGGGCGCGGCTCCGCTGAAGCTTTCCGCGATGCCTGCACCCTGGACGGCGGTACATTCGTTGCTGACGACATTTTTGCTCCTGCCACCACTACCGATTTCACTCCTTACATGGAGCAGATCGCTGCCTCTGGTGCAGAAGCCTACATCGTCTCATGGGCTGGCGCGGGTTTCATCTCCCTCGTCCAGGCTGCCAAGGACCAGGGCGTCACTGACACCATGGAACTCGGTACTACTTTCATCGATAACGCTTTGACCCCAGTCTTCTACGGCAATGCTGTCGGCACCACCGCTGGCATCCTCTACCACTGGTCTGCCCCCAAGAACGCCGCCAATGATTTCCTCGTGGCTGAAGCAAGCGGCCGCTATGGTGTTTATCCTGACCTGTTCGATGCTGACGGTATGAATGCCGCTATCATGATCGTTGAGACCCTCAAGAAGACCAATGGCGATGTTACCCCCGCCACCCTGGTCGCCGCGATGGAAGGTCTTGAGTTCGAAGGCCCCAAGGGCACCATCTACATCCGCCCCGAAGACCATGTTGCCATCCAGGACATGTACATTCTCAAGCTCGAGAATGTCACCGATCCCACCGGCAATTACTACTCCTATGTCGACACCACCCGCCCCGAGCCTCCCTGCTTGCTTCCGGAAGCTCTCCAGAGCCGCTGTGGTGATCTGCCCATCGGCAATCTGTCCGGCAAGTAAACTAATTAATGTATGTGTCCCTGGAGGCTTTGCGGGCTTCCAGGGACACTGTTATCGCTGAGCATTATCCGCAAACCAAGTAAAGAATTGAGACGTTATGACGGTACGAGAGACTATCATTGAAACGAAGAACCTGACCAAGTATTTTGGTGCGATGGCTGCGGTGAACGACGTCAGCATCAAGATCGAATCTGGCACACTGCACGCCATCATCGGTCCCAACGGTGCTGGGAAGACCACCTTTTTTAACTTGTTGAGTGGGAATCTAAAGCCAACCAGCGGTAAGGTTTTCTATAAAGGCGTCGACCTGACAGGGAAGCCAATCCACCGCATGATCCATCTTGGCATGGGACGATCCTTTCAGATCACCAACATCTTCCCGAATTTGACGGTGTATGAAAACATCCGCTTGGCTTCGCAGGCCATGGAAGGTAAGAATCTACGCTTACTGATGGACACCGCAAAAATGGATCGCTGTGAGGCACGGACCGCTGAAGTAGTTGAGAAGGTGGGCTTGAAAAGCCAGGCATTGTTGCCCGCCAGGGTGCGCTCGCATGGAGACCAGCGTAAGCTGGAACTTGGCATGATCCTTGCGCCGGATCCGGAGCTGTTGCTCCTGGATGAACCTACCGCTGGTATGGCAACTGACCAGGTGCCGGAGCTGATCACCCTGATCCAGGAAGTGCAGCAGTCTGGAACCAAAACCGTCATCTTGGTGGAACATAATATGAACGTGGTGATGAGCGTTTCTGACAGAATCACTGTCATGCACCAGGGTACAGTGCTTGCAGAGGGTACCCCCGCTGAAATTGCAGCAAACCACGAAGTTCAAACTGCATACCTGGGAGGGCTCTATGACCTCAAGTTATAGGAGTATCCCCTTGCAGCAACTGACTCGAAAACTACAGGAATGGAGATAGTATGAGCAATATTCTCGAGGTAAAGAATATCCATTCCTTTATCAATCAGTATCACATCCTGCAGGATGTCGATTTTGTGGTTCCCAAGGGCTCCATTACGGCTTTGCTTGGTCGTAACGGCGCTGGTAAGACCACCACCTTGAAATCCATCCTGGGTTTGGCAAGTGTCCGCCAGGGAAAGATCATCTTTGACGACAAGGAAGTCCAGGGTATGCCACCCTTTGAAGTCGCGGCGCTGGGCATCGGTTTTGTTCCTGAGCACCGTGCGATCTTCAGAGATTTATCTGTTGAGAAAAATCTGAAAATAGCGGAGAGAAACAAGGGCGACTTCGAAAGCAAACGCACCTTCATTTTTGACTTATTCCCTGATCTGAAGAAGTTCCTCAACCTGAGAGGTACAGAGCTCTCTGGAGGGCAACAACAAATGCTCGCGATTGCCAGAGCGTTGGTGGCTGATAATAGCCTGCTCTTGATTGATGAGCCCAGTGAGGGACTTGCGCCTGTTATCATCGAACATATGATTGACGTCATTCGCCAGTTATCCGAGCAAAGCACGGTGGTATTGGTGGAACAGAATTTCCTCGTGGCGAGCAAATTGGCTGAGTACTTCGTGATTATCGAAGAAGGAAAATCCGTTGCGTCCGGGCTAATGAAAGACCTGGAAGCCGACAAAGCCATGATCCATCGTTATCTTGGGGCTGCATAGGTCTGACTATGAAAATGAATTTACGAAAAAACTCCAAAGCAATTATCGTACTCGGCATCATAGCGGCCTTTCTGTTTGTGGCTGCGCGTGGAATGTCGGGTAAGGATGTGCTCATCACTGTCCTGCGCGGTTTCTCCGTGGGCTCGGTCACGTTCCTGGTGGCAGCCGGCTTCTCACTGATTTTCGGTCTGCTGGATGTGCTCAACCTTGCCCAGGGTACCCTGTACATGATTGGCGCTTATGTGGGATGGACTGTATATGTTCGTCCCGATACATTTCTCGACGTGCTGACGCCGATTCTTTTAATCCTGGCTGGTTTCTCTTTGTCACCATTATGGGGACGGCTGGCGAGGCTGATCAAACTAGCTCCGAGGCCCCGGAAAATCGTTGCCTGGATTTTGACTTTGGCAGGTTTTGGATTGCTCGCATTGGTTCTGACGCGTTACCCCATCGCAGCGTGGGACCTGGACAATTATTCTCAAAGCCCGATCACTTACTCCTACATGGCTGACCAGGGCTTGCGGATCATCCCGGCTGAGGCTACATTTGAAGAAATCTCGCCATTCCTGGCACTTGCTGGCCTTTTGGTAACCAGCGCGATTTCTGCGTTTGGCATTGCCCTGCTGAACCGGGATGAGAACCAAACAAAATCTTTCAACTGGCGCAAGTATTTAACCCCTCTAATTTTACTGCTTGTTGGCATCCTTGCCGTTGTTTTTAATGCTCAACTCACGAGCTGGATGTTTGCCATGAGCACGAACTGGCTTTTCGTAATCGCCGTCCTGATGGCTATCCTAAGTGGGGTAGGGTTGGGGGCTTTGATGGAGACTACCCTGATCCGCCCGCTTTATAACCGCCCAATTTACCAACTCATGCTCTCACTCGGACTTGGAACGATCGGTGTGCAAATCGTGCAGGCTGTTTGGGGACGACCCGAATTTGTCTGGCCAAAACCCGAGTTCTTTACCGGCACAGGGGGGGCTTGCCCTGCCACCAACCTGGCTGATCTGTTTGAGAACCACTGCTCCACCATTTTGCTCCTGGGTGGCCGTGTGAGAGTGTACGATGAAATCTTCATCCCGATAGTCGGCATCATTGTGTTAATCCTGGTCTGGATCCTGCTTAAACGCTCACGCATCGGCATGATTATTCGTGCGGGGGTGCAAGACCGGCAAATGGTGGAAGCGCTTGGTATCAATGTGCGGCGGGTATTCACGCTCGTGTTTGCCCTAGGCGTTGGTCTGGCTGCTTTTGGAGGCGCGCTGGCTGCGCCATCCTCTGGCCTGACCCCCATTATGGGGGAGAGACTGCTCCTGAGCGCGCTGATTGCCCTGGCAATTGGCGGTCTGACGAGTTTTCCGGGCGCGGCATTGGGTTCGCTCCTAGTAGGTTTGATCCAACAGTTCATGATCAAATACGGCCAAATTGGCATACCCTTGCCGTTCACTGATGCCGTGTTTAAACCCTCACCGCCCCTTGTGCCCGCCTCTACGGTGTTGCTGATGGTGGTTGTCTTGCTGATCCTGCCACATGGCTTGTTGGGAAGCAAGGAGTAGAAATGAAAAATAACTCTAGTTTTCTCACAAAGAACCGCGGTATCCTGATATTTTTTGCAGTCATGCTGCTTGCGCCATTCCTGGTTGGGCTGCTTGAAGGGTCAACTCCGGGAATGATCTGGAGCAACCAGGGCAGCCTGTCCAAGTTCATTGAGGGTTTGGGCATTGAGATTTTTATCCTGGCTCTTTTTGCCCTTAGCTTTGACCTACTGTTCGGCATCACCGGTTTATTATCTTTTGGTCATGCCATGTTCTTTGCTGTCGCAGCTTACCTGACCGGTATAGCCCTCAAGACCCTGACCATGCCATTTTGGGGGGTCGTTTTGCTGGTTTTGCTGGCAGCGATAGTCCAGGCGTTACTTTTCAGCATGGTCTTGCCACGGGTTAAGGGCATTACTTTTACGTTGGTTAGCCTGGGACTTGCATCGGTTTTTCATATCATCGTCATGTCCAGCGATTTGATCAATCTGACTGGCGCGGATGTAGGCTTGCAGGGCGTGCCTGTACCGGCGTTTATCAGCCCGGTGACAGAGCGACTACGTTTCTATGCCATCGCGCTCACATTGTTGGTTGCGACTTACCTTTTCTATCGCCGTTTTGTGGCCTCCCCGACCGGAAGAGTCTGTGTTGCCATTCGGGAGAATGAAGACCGCGCCAAGATGCTTGGCTACAATACCACCATTTTCAAAGTTGTGGCAATGGTCATCTCTTCGCTGACCGCCTCGGCAGCCGGAATGCTGCATGCGTTATACCAGCCAATCATCAGCCCAGCCGTGGCAGATCTGGCGTATACCGTCACGGGATTGTTGATCGTATTGATCGGCGGCGTCGGAACGCTCAGCGGCGCAATTGTTGGCGCATTTGCGCTCCGCTTGCTGGACTTCTCTTTACGTCGTTTTATCGGGGAATCCGCGAGCTTCATCACCGGCGCAATCTATGTGGTCTTTGTGCTTTTCGTCCCGTATGGGATTGTCGGAACGATGAAACTGCGGCGATTAAGCACAAAACCAGGCTGGCAGCGGCTTTTGGGAATGCTGAAGCCAAAAGATTAGCTCAAATTTGGTAACAATAAGCCCGGGTGATCCCGGGCTTATTGTTGCATTGTTCAATCGAACCAAATCGGGTTGGTGACAAGGGCGGGCATGGGGGGCAGAAAGCTGAAGAACGTGCGCCAGACCTCCAAACGCCAGTATCCAGGGGCTGTTACTGGCAGCGAGGTTTCGAAGTCTCCCTTTTCTGGAGCAGTAAAGATATCCTGAGATCCCTCCAGCGTGACAAGTCGGATCATATCGCCTTTTTCTAATGCCAATCCCTTAAGAGCGGCTTGCATTCCTTTACGCCACGTAAGGCTGGCACCATAGGTTTGCCCATCTACGTTTAAAACCAGCTGCAGTTTGGTGGGGCTGAAAGCGAAGTAGCTCCTGCCGGCTTTGACGGCTTTGAGGATGTCAGACTCGCCGTTTGAATCAGCTAAAACGTAGAGGCAGGGGCTGGCGAGGCGTTGGAAGAAAGTATCTTCGTGGTAATCGCTACCGCAAGTGGCAACCTGCTTGCGACCAGCCTTGAGCATCCCATCCCAACGGGCGATGGCTTCCAGGTTAGCGGGACGCATCGGTCCGTTCCACACCTCGATCAGGTCGTAATCCACCAGGTTCAGGTCATATTGAAATCCGAAATTTGCTTCGTGCGGATGGTTGATGCTGATTAGCGCGCCATTTTGGTATGCTTCCTGGAAAATTGCCTGCACTTCTTCCGGGCTATTGGCAATGAAACTGCCCTGGTAGGGTTGCTCAAGGCCCAGGAAGTTGCTGTGACCCTTGTAGTGAGTCCACTCCTGACCAGGGATGATCGTAAGCCCTTCCACCTGCGGGAATGAAGCGCGCTTGACTGGTTGATTGTGGTCAGTGACGGCAATAAAATCCAATCCATGGATTCGGGCGTGCTCCGCCAGGTGATCAAGCGGCAGGCTGCCATCCGAAGCCAGAGTGTGCACATGCAGGTCGCCGCAAAGCCAGCGGGGGACCTTGGGAGTGAATTCAATCGTGATGCTGACATCGACCCCCTCCGGGGCAATCACATACGCGCCCAGAATGATCTGCCAGCTACCTGGGGTAAGGGGATGCGGTTGGTAGCCGGGTGTTGCGCCGATTTCGGAGACCATGATCTCTGAGCGGCTCGAACCGCTGGCTCCCACCTGCGCGCCATCTGGAGCTATCAGACCAATGTCCACGATATTTAACCGCCTGGTCCGGGCAAACTGCCCCTCCGGTGTGGCAATAGGCTCGCTGGCGTGCAACTGATATGTATAGCGCAGGTCAAGCCGGGCTGTGTGGGCGGGCATCTCAAAGGGCAGCAAAAGGTAAAGACCTTGTTCAGCAGGAGTGATATGGCGCAAGAGATTCATTTCAGGCATGAGGCATCCTTAGGTAAAGTTGATGGATAGATTGTAAAGCCTATTTGCGGTTATGAAGGGAAAAATGCAAGGAATTACGAAGGTTCACTAAAAAGATCTCTTTGGATAATCACGATTCCTTCACGCACAATACTCTTCAAGATTTAAATATAAAGGGCTGTCCCCCAACGTTGCAGGGGCAGCCCTCCTTCTATTAAAAAGGTATCTTCTCTTTTATGCCAGGTTAGAACCTACGGCATGCATTCGCCCGTGACCGGATCGGCATTGCCAATGACGAGTCCAGCGCCAAAGCTTGAGCCGAAGATCGGGGTAAGATCGCCAAGACTGAGCCCGAATGCTTTGTCAATCACGCTCAGGCCACCCTGGTACAGGGTTATCTGCGGCAGTTCTTGACCGTTCACTTGCAAATCGATCACGCCTTTGTTCCAGCACAGCTTGATGTTCTCAACATTAGCCGCGTTGATCATATCCAGCGTCTCAGGGGTGAGCGACATCCCTGTTGGGAAGCCTTCCACGCTCAACTCGCCGTTCTCTTTTACCTGCACCTGCACAAGGGTCGCGAGCGCGATCACAAGTGGCTCACTAAGTTCCTTGGATTCGCGCAGGGTGATCTCTATGTCGGCTTTATCAAGCCAGGATTCGGCGCGTGCTATGTCAATTCTTCCGAGCTCGATATAGGCATCCAAGAGCGAATAGAGAATCTCACGTGAGGGTCCATCCCAAGCGAGTGAAAGCAACGGCTGATCGTCAGTGTAGACGTCGATCATGTCATCCTTGATCTTGAGGGTGGCATTGTTGAGCATGCCCAGAACCTGCCAGATTTCATCCTGGAATTGAGGCGCACCCACTTGGCGCAACTCCTCCGCTGAGAAACCACCCAAACTGTAGGACTTGGTTCCGGGGTCAAAGGTGACATCGATGTGAACCGTATTGGTTGGACCTTCTTGCTTCGCGATCTCAGCAGTAGCCATAGGGGGTTGCTGCGTCATCACGATGCCGAGGACCAGGACTATTGCAAGAAGCAATTTTATGAAAGTAGGTGTTTTGTTCATGTTTATTTCCTCTATTTCGTTGTTAAATGATTACTGC
>CAYSVX010000021.1:0-26714 GCA_964434665.1 uncultured Anaerolineaceae bacterium | reverse complement strand
AGGAAAGCTCACAAGTGATGCGAATTTAGAAGTAGTCGGATCGCTAAGTTTAACGTCGATAAATCACAATCCCCCACGAAACGGGAAGGGAGAATGCCAATGAATGCTCAACAAGCATGGCAGGCAACAATCGGGCAATTACAGATGGACCTTTCAAAGGCTACCTTTGATACCTGGGTCCGCAACACACAACTGATCTCCTATGAGGAAGAATCAGGGACCTTTGCCCTTGGTGCCAGCAATGCCTATGCTTGTGATTGGCTCGACAGCCGCTTGAAGAGCATAATTACCAATAAACTCTCGGGTATGATGGCGCGCCAGGTGAATGTTGAATTCAAAGTCTGGTCTGCGCCAGCTCCGGTAGTGGAAGAGGAAAGCGTACGGGCTCCCAAAAGGGTGGAAGTAGTGGAGCCCAATACTTTCGACACGCACCTCAATCCGCGCTATCGCTTTGATAACTTCGTGGTGGGTGCTGCGAACCGCCTGGCACAGGCTGCCAGCATGGCCGTCGCCGAAAATCCTGCCCGCGCGTACAACCCGCTCTTCATCTACAGCGGCGTCGGACTGGGCAAAACCCACATCCTGCACGCGATCGGAAATGAAGTCGTCAAGCAGGGCAAGGTTGTTCTTTATGTCTCCTCCGAAGAGTTTACGAACGACCTGATCGATGCCATCCGCCATAAAGCAACCCCGGCTTTCCGCGAAAAATACCGCCAGGTGGACGTGCTCCTGATCGATGACATTCAGTTCATCGCCGGTAAGGACACCACCCAGGAAGAGTTTTTCCATACCTTTAACGCCCTGCATGGACAAAACAAACAGATCGTGATCACCTCCGACCGCTCGCCCAAGGCGATGGCAACCCTCGAAGAGCGCTTGCGTTCGCGCTTTGAGTGGGGACTCACCGTGGACATGCAAGCGCCCGATTATGAGACGCGCCTTGCCATCCTGCGCAGCAAAGCCGACAAAGCCGGCAGGGATATATCAACGGATGTGTTGGAGACGATCGCCCGTGCCATCCCGACCAATGTGCGGGAGCTCGAAGGCGCTTGGAATCGCGTGAACGCGTATGCCGACCTGAGCGGGCAAAAACTGACCTTGGATCTGGCAAGGCATGCCCTTGCTGATTACTTACCCCAGAAAACCAGCCTGACGCCGGCGTATGTGGTGGATGTGGTGGCAGATTTCTTTGGCACTACCAAAGAGAGCCTCACCAGCAAGAATCGTTCGCGGGATGTCGCGCTGCCGCGCCAGGTTGCCATGTACCTGTTGCGAGAGGATGGAGGTGTCTCTCTCCCCCGGATCGGGCAGGAACTCGGTGGTAGGGATCATACGACCGTGATGTATGCCTGCGATAAGGTGGCAGATATGATGGAAAGCGATGACCGCATGCGCCGCCAGGTGATGCAGCTGCGCGAGAAACTCAACAGCCACTACCTGCCGGCTTAAACCCTGTTGTTTTTGTTACTGTCGTTGAATGATTGGTAGGGGCAAATCAATCAATCCTTAGGCTTCCCCTGGGGGAAGCTGGCTCCCGCCGTGTAACGGATGGGAGACTGAAGAGGGAATATATATTTGATCATGCGGGTAAACTTAAACTGACATCGGAAAATTAATCCAGCGTTCATTAATCTGTCATCGCGAGGAACGAAACGATCTAAACTGCCAACCTCAAAACTTGCTGGCGATTCATAACAACCACCGAACTGAACGTGATCCAGTTTCTATCATCTTACTTACTCTGAATGGATTTTAGATTGCTTCACAACCCTTGTAAAAAGACACAAGGGCAGGAGAGGTTCGCAATGACAGATGGAAAAACCTCGGTTACTGACCCAATCAGTCGTAGGTCAGGTTGCGAGGCCTGCCCCGTGTCTTTGTACGGGGTTCAACCTGACATCGGGAACCATCTTACTACAGCACTCTTTTATCTGTCATCGCGAGGAACGAAGCGATCTAAACTCCCAACCTCAAGGACTTCTGGTGATTAACAACTGATGAACATACCGGCAGGGGCGAAGCATTTGAACACAGATGCAATGCAATTAGCAACCGATTCGAATTGATTGCTTCGCCCCTGCGCCTGATTTTTATAGAATTCCTTGATCGTTGGGCAATATGAGGCGCCGTAGGGCGTGATTGAGGGCACTGTGAACAATTTGACGAACGGATGTATCGTGCCCTCAATCCGCCAACAACGATGTTTTGTATCGTGAATTTTCTTTTACTCCGATTTTCATAACGGCGGATTGGAAGCACACAAAGATCTCCTCGTTATTATGTGTGCAGTGCTTCCAATCACGCCCTACGCCTGAATCCTATTGGTCTAGTAGGAAGCTTATATACGTGACGTCAGGTTCAAATGAAGAACCTGACCTACATCCAATTACGAGGCTTTGCCGAGGAATCATTCTTCCAGGTCTAAAACCACCGGTTCTTCGTCCACCTTCTCCAGCTCACCCCAATTGCTCCCCAGCCGTGCTTCCGTGACCAATGGAACGGAGAGCTCCAGGGCGTGCTCCATGACTTCCTTGACCACTTTCATCGCCTTATCAATCTCCGCGTCGGGCACTTCAAAAATCAACTCATCATGCACCTGCAGCAGCATCTGCGTCTTGAGCCCTGCCTTGCGAAAAGCTTCCGGCAAGCGCACCATGGCAATTTTGATGATGTCAGCGGCAGTCCCCTGGACTGGGGCGTTGATGGCTTCGCGTTCTTCCCTTTGGCGCATGACGTAATTCGTCCCAGCCTTGAGGTTCGGGAAGTAGCGCTTGCGCCCCAGCAACGTCTCCACGCTGCCGGTTTGGGCGGCTTCAACGCGGGTCTTATCCAGCCAGGCTTTTACCCCTGGGAATTCCTTGAAGTATTCCTTGACGAAGTTCTCGGCTTCCGCCAGGGTCAGGTCGGTAGTGCGTGTCAGGCCAAAGGGGCTCATGCCGTAGATCAGGCCAAAGTTGATGGCTTTGGCATGGCGGCGCTGCTGCTTGCTCACCTGCTCTATCGGCACATCCTCAATAGCGGCAGCGGTGGCGGCGTGGATATCCAACCCCTTGTGAAACGCGTCCATCATAGCCTTATCCTGGGCAATGTGCGCCACGATCCGCAGTTCGATCTGGGAGTAATCCACCGCCAGCAGCTTCTTGCCTGGCGCGGAAATGAAGCCCTGCCGTACACGGCGCCCAAGCTCGGTGCGGGTTGGGATGTTCTGAAGGTTTGGGTTTTGCGAGGCAATGCGCCCTGTGACGGTACCGGTCTGGTTGAAGGTGGTGTGCACGCGCCCGGTGGTGGGGTTCACCTGCTGCGGTAACGCGTCCACGTAAGTGGATTGCAGTTTGGTGAGTTCGCGATAGTTCAAGACCAGGTCAATGATCGGATGGATGCCTTTCATCTCCTCCAGCACGCCGGCAGCCGTCGAAAACTTACCGCTGGTAGTCTTCTTGGTCACGTCAGGCGGGTCGAGCGCAAGCTTCTTGAAGAGCACATCCGAGAGCTTCTGCGTGGAATTGATATTAAATTCCTCGCCTGCCTGCTGGTAGATAACCTGCTCGAGCTTGCGGATCTCCTTCTCGAGTTCATGCGAGAATCGGTCAAAGAGCGGCAAGTCCAGCAGGATGCCAGCCTCTTCCATGTCTGCCAGGATTGGGATGAGTTTGACCTCAATGTCCCGGTTGAGTTTCTCCGCGCCGTGTGTCTGCAGGTCGGCTTCCAACAGCGGCACCAACCGCAGGGTCATAACGGCGTCGGCTGCGGCATACGGCGCCGCCTCTGCAATGGGCACCTGCGCCATGGTGATCTGGCTCTTGCCTTTGCCAATGAGAGTCTCGATCAAGGTCATCTCCACCCCCAGCCGCACCCAGGCCAGGGCTTTCAGACCCAGGTGGCGCGAATCAGGCATGATCAGCCACTCCGCAAGCATCGTGTCAAAGGTGATCGGGCTGACCTCCAGCCCCACCTGGCGCAGCGCCAGCAGGTCATACTTGGCGTTGTGGGCAACTTTGGCTATCTTTGGGTCGGTCAAAACTGGTTTCAGGGCTGAAAGCGCGTCTTCCAGCGGCAGCTGTTGGCCAGAATCATGCCCAACCGGGATGTAATAGCCTTTGTCCGGGCTGCCCGCCAGCGAGATCCCCACCAGTTGGTCCTGGAGCGGATTGATCCCGGTGGTTTCGGTGTCGAAGGCAATCAGGCTGGCTTTTTTGAGGTCAGCCACACAGGATTTCAGTCTTTCGGGGCTATCTACGACGATCGTTTCAAACTCAGAGTTGAGAGGTTCGACTGGTTTGGGCTCTGTTGGAGTAGGTTCGCTGGCAAAGAGGCTGACCTGCTCCGGTTGTGGGGTCAGCGAAGGCTTGAGCCTCTGATTGAGCTTTTTCAGCCGCTGTGTGAGGGTGCGGAACTCAAGCTGGTGGAAAATTTTCTCCACCGCAAGGGGATCAAAGCGGCTTGGCTTGGCCTGATCGAGGTCAAGCGTGACCGGCAGGTCGGTGCGGATGCGCGCCAGATCCTGGCTGAGGTAAGCGGACTCTTTGCCGGCACTCAGGTCTTTCCCGGCTTTTCCAGTGATCTCAGATAAGTGCGCGTAGATATTATCCAGGCTGCCATACTCGCTGATCAGCTTCACAGCAGTTTTCTCGCCCACGCCTCTCACGCCCGGGATATTATCCGAAGTGTCGCCGAGCAGCGCCTTGTAATCCACCACCTGTTCCGGCAGCACTCCAAGCCTGCTTTGGACGTCCTCTGCAAAGTAATCGTCATTCGAACCACTTTTATTGGGCAACGCGACCACGATTCGGTTGTTCACCAGTTGCAGCAGGTCGCGATCACCGGTAATGATCTTAACGCCCAGCCCTTCCTTGGTGGTTGCCCAGGTGGCGAGGCTGCCTATCACGTCATCCGCCTCATAATTCTCCACCTCGATGCGTGGGATGTTAAAGGCGTCCACCATTTCGCGGATGCGTTCAATCTGCCCGCGCAGGTCATCCGGCATTTTGGCGCGTGTGCCTTTGTATTCGGGGTACATCTCGTGTCGGAAGGTTTTCCCGGTATCAAAAGAAACAGCCAGGTAATCCGGCTCCTCCTGCTCGAGGAGTTTCAGCAGCATGCTGGCAAAGCCGTAAATGCCAGCGGTTGGCTCACCGGAGCTGGTTGCCCAGCGGGTGGACCCCCCGGATGTCAGGGCAAAGTACGCGCGGTAGGCAATGGCGTGACCATCGAGCAGGTAAAGGATTTTGGGCATGAGTACCTCTTTAGAAGATTTGATACCAATAAGGCCAGTAGAGCGCTTGGGTGGCAGATTGGGCTGATTTTGGGGTGGGTAGCGTTTCACTTACGCGCACTGGCTGCGTGTGACTTTCCACGTCATGGGCGTACTTTGAACTGGCGGCAGCCTGGATGAACTCCGCCAGCACCGCCTCCTCATGGCTGCTAAGACCGCTGGCTCTTGGGATGCTCAGGGCAGTCAGGTCTTCCATGGTTTTGGCAGCCTGCGTGCGAACCGCGGAAAGGCGCGTTTGGCTGGGGAAGATCAGGCAGACCTGTTTTTTGTTGGGCAGGAAGTCGGTGTAAACCAGGCAGGGCTGTTCATTCACCCGGCGCGCGTTGATCTTTTGGGGTGTGGGGGAGGGTGGAAAGCCCTCGAGGGATGCAGGTAAAAGGGAGCCCCCTGAAGCCTCGAGCTTGTCGCCCTCAAAAATCAGCACGCCGAGAACTCCATCAAGTAATTTTGGACGGTATTCATTCAGCACAGTTTGATAGTTGATCTGCTGGTCAGAACGGGTCATAGACTGCCTTTCACCTCGCTTAAGTGTAGCATCCGCAGGCTTTGTAAGCAAGTTTTATGGGGGCAGGTGCGTGCTCCAGCCCTGCATTTGACAAGATTTGGTCGTTCGCCTTCCAGCGGTGTTATCATTCTTTCAGATAGAAACAGGAGGTAGTGAGTGCTTCAGGATTTTCTTCAAGCGTATGTCAACAAGTATGGTTTTTCTGGATACACCGAACTGCGTGCCCAACAGAACCGCAATCGCGGTGTGATGATGCTCAATGGCAGTCTGACTGCCAACAACAGCGGCACCAGCCGGGGACTTTCGGCGCGGGTGGTCAAGGGAGGCGCTTACGGCTTTGCCTCTGGCACTGGCTATAGCGAAGACCTGGAGGCGATCGCAAAGGTGGTCCAAACCGCCAGCAACCATGCCGCTTTTCTGGATAGCCGCGTTCAGCGCGGCAAACCGGACTTCCCTGCCAACGCGGCTTTTGTCCGCAAAGATGGATTTGAGCACGATGTGCCCGTGGAGCAGAGCTACCTGCTCGGCATCGTCGATGAGCTCGACAGCTACATCGCCGAGCGTTTTCCCAAACTGCTCAGCCGGCGGATCTTCGCCCGCGTGCTCGACATGGAAAAGCTGCTCTACACCAGCGATGGCGTGGTCTCGCACTCGTATGTGCCGCGCTCGAACGTTTATGTTTTCATGACCACCCAGGACAAAGATGGTCAACCCGTTGAACTCTATGATGTCATGGGCGGTTATGGGAACTTCATGAGTAATTTTCCGAATGCAGCTGACCTTTTTAGCAAGCTCGAAAAACAATACGATCAGCTGATCTTGAAGGCGGAGGGTATTTATGCCAAACCGGGCATCCAGACCGTCATCCTGGATTCGGACCTGGCGGGCATCCTGGCGCATGAAGCCGTCGGACATACCGTCGAAGCCGATTTCGTGGAAACCGGCTCGGTGGGTGGTCCGATGTTTGGCAAACAGGTTGCCAGCGAGAAGGTCAGCCTGGTGGATATCGCCCATACCGCTTTCGGTAAGCTGGCACCAGTGCCGGTGTTCGTGGACGACGAAGGCATGCTGGCTCAGGATCAAATGCTGATCGAAAATGGCATCCTCACCGGCTACATGCACAACAAAGAATCAGCCCTGAAATACGGGCACATGCCCAATGGCAACGCCCGCGCCTTCGATTTCTCCGACGAACCCCTGATCCGCATGCGCAACACCTGCATCCTGCCTGGCACTGATAAGCTCGAGGATATGATCGCTTCCGTTGAGGATGGCTACTACTTCACTGACATGAACAACGGTCAGGCCGATTCGACTGGGGAGTTCATGTTTGGTGTCCCGATGGGCTTTGAGATCAAAAACGGCAAACTTGGCAAGGCAGTCAAGGACACTACTGTTTCGGGTGTGGCATTTGAGGTGCTCAAGACTGCCGATATGGTCAGCGACACCGTCACCTGGACCAACTCGGGCATGTGCGGCAAAAAGCAGATGATCCCGGTTGGCATGGGCGGACCTGCAATTAAGGTTCAGATTAATGTGGGAGGTCGGTCATGAAACAGGCATTTGAAGTGAAGGACAAAGCGCTGCTTGAGGCAGCCGAGTTGATCCTGGCTGAGGTCAAGGCAATTGGCGCGGATGAGGGCGAAACCTGGGTGAGCCGCAGCGCGCTGACCGAGGTCTACTATGAGCTCGCCAAAGTCAGCATGGTTCGCACGGTTTTCACGGACAAGGTCAGCCTGAAGCTGCTGAAAGACAAGCGCAAAGGCAGCACCACCCTCAATAGTTTCGCCCCCGAAGATATCCGCCTGGCGGTGCAGGAAGCCTGGCAGGCGGCGCAGTCGGCTGCCCCGGACGAAGCGGAAGGCATCGCTGAGCTCCATGAGAACCTCGGTTTTTCTGCCGGCGAAGAACAGCCTGACCTGGATGCCATGTACGAGCAGTTGGATCAACTACTGAAAGACGTCAGGCAGGATTTTCCGAAGATCAGCTTTGATTCGATCGGGATTGAGCACAATTTCGGAGAGAAACTGTATGCCAATACCAACGGCGTCAGACTTTCTGACCGTCGGGGTTACTATCAATTGAGCAACATGTTCATGGCTAAGGAGGAGGGGAAAACCTCTTCGTTCAATTACTTTGCCACGGTCTATGAAAATCCGGCAGATCGTGTCTGCGAGGAAAACCGGGTGAGACGCTTGTTGGATGAAAGCCAGCGTCAGATTGTGACCGAGCAGTTTGAAGGCAGTTTTGAAGGCGATGTAGTCATCACTCCCGGCTGCCTGACTGACGTTCTGTATTATGTGGCGGATACCTATCTTGAGGATGGAGCGCTGATCTCCGGAACCAGTCCCTGGAAAGAAAAGATCGGCGAACAGGTTGCCAGCCCATTGATCAACTTTGAGTTGGTCGCGGAGCATCCCGATCTGGCAGGCACAAGTCCGCTGAGCGGGGATGGCTATGTGGCTGAAAATATGCCCCTGATTGAAAAGGGCGTGCTCAAGAACTTTAGCCTCAGCCGATACGGCGCCGCCAGGACCGGTTTGCCGCGTTCCAAAAACAGCGGAGGCACCTACGTGCTTGGCGATGGCGAAACCCCATTGGAGGATGTGATCTCCGGGGTGGAGAGGGGCATCCTGATGGGAAGATTCTCAGGCGGACAACCTGGACCTTCCGGCGATCTGAGCGGTGTGGCCAAAAACAGCTTTTTGATCGAGAACGGACGGATCACCAAGCCGCTGAGCGAGGTGATGATCTCGGGCAACCTGGCGAACATGCTGCGGGACACCGTCGCGGTCAGCCAGGAACGCGAGAACTCAGGCTATTGGCTCTTGCCGTGGATCAGGGTGAAGGGCGTCACGATTTCGGGCAAGTAGTTTTTCGTAGGCCGGGTTCCGTCTTTGAACCCGGCTTGGTTTCTAGGAACAACATATTCACCGTATTTTCGAGTCGTAGGTCAGGTTGCGTTTTTCAACCTGACATCACGAACACCGGCTTGAGTCATTTTTGGATCAAGCAAGCGCTCTTCACGTCAGGTTCAACTACGGAACCTGACCTACACAAACTTCTCCGTTTTAAAAAAATCATAAAAAGTCTCACCTGCAATTACAACATTCCCCGACATCGAACGTCAATCCGTCTATAATTCATCCAGACCCGCTACAAAAAAAGGACGAGCCATGCTAAATCCTGACACACAAAAGAAACTGATCGCCGACGGTCGGAGTTTCATGAAAAGCTACTCCACCGATTCTTATCCTGACTTTAAATCTGACCAGGACCTCAAATTACCGCAACCTCCACTGGTAAAAGCCCCCATGACTGACCGAGCCATGCCGCTCCCAAGGAACTTCAACGACCTTGATCTGCAAAATGACTTCATCACCCTGCTGACTGAACGCAAAAGCTCGCGAATTTACACCCAGCAGCCAATCAGCCTGCTGCAGCTCTCTTTTTTGCTCTGGGCAACCCAGGGGATCAAAGCCATCCGCGGCAAGTCGTATGCCACTTTGCGCACGGTCCCTTCCGGCGGCGCGCGCCATCCTTTTGAGACTTACCTGTTGATTCAAAACGTGGAGGGTTTGCAGCCTGGGGCGTACCATTACCTGCCCATGGGTCACCAGCTTGAATTCCTGCATCCGGTGGAAGACCTGCCATCAGTAATTTCGGCCTCTCTTGTAGGGCAAAATTGGGCTTCCAAAGCCAGCGTGGTTTTCTACTGGAGTTTCGTGCCCTACCGCTGCGAGTGGCGTTACGGCATCACGGCGCATGGACCAGCCCTGATTGATGCCGGGCATGTCGGTCAGAACCTGTACCTTGCCTCCACCGCCCTCGGGCTTGGCACCTGCGCCATCGCCGCCTTCGACGTGGCAATTTGCGACTCTCTGTTTGGTCTGGACGGCGATGAAGAATTCACCGTTTACGCCTTCCCGGTTGGCACCATTTCCCCTGCGGATCAGAAGTCCGAAAAGGCTTTTTACCAGTTTGTGGAAGATGAGGGATTATAAATTTTTGAGCCGTTGAACGAGCCTGTTGCAAAATAATGGACGCGTGGGATGGCTTTGGGAGGCATTATGTGGATTTTGTTAGCATTTCTTTCGGCCTTATTCGCGGGGATAACCGCGATCCTGGCCAAATTTGGCATCAGGAAAACTGACTCTTACGTCGCGACGGCCATAAGGACTGTGTTTGTCTTGATGTTCGCGTGGCTGATGGTCTTTGTGGTTGGCTCGCAAGGGCAGATAAATCAAATCAGCTCCAGGAGTCTCCTGTTCCTGGTACTTTCCGGATTGAGCACCGGGGCATCGTGGTTGTTTTATTTTAAGGCTTTGCAACTCGGGGATGTCAACAAGGTAACCCCAATCGACAAATCCAGCTTGGTGCTGACCATGCTGCTGGCCATCATTTTCCTGAATGAGAGCGTCACCTGGCTGAAAGTGCTAAGCATGGTGGTGATTGGCATCGGTACGTGGCTGATGATTCAAAAGAAAGCGCCCAAGGAAACCCAGCCGGCTGAGGTAACTCCTTTGGAATCAGACCAGGAGGAGTCCGCTTCAACCGTTACAGCGTCGCCTGAGGTTAGCAGTAAGGCGTGGATGCTGTACGCGGTTGGTTCAGCTGTATTCGCGGCCCTGACCTCCATCCTCGGCAAAGTAGGCATCGAGGGGGTTGAATCCAACCTTGGAACGGCCATCCGGACCATCGTCGTGTTGGCCATGGCCTGGGCAATCGTTTTCATCACCCGAAAGCAAGACACCATCAAATCAATCGACAAGCGGAGTTGGATTTTTCTCATCCTATCGGCAGTAGCGACCGGGTCTTCTTGGTTATGCTATTACAAAGCACTTCAGGATGGGCCGGCCAGCGTCGTCGCGCCGATTGATAAGCTCAGCATCGTGGTAACCGTGGTGCTCTCATACCTCTTCTTCAAGGAAAAGCTCTCTCGCCAGGCCTTGCTCGGCTTGGTGTTGATTGTGGTTGGGACGCTATTGTTACTGGTCTGAAAAGGGTCTTGAATCACGGTAAAATCTTGATATAAGAACAATGCCCACGTGGAAGGTATCGCATGGAAAGAAGAGACAAAATCAATTATTATCTAGACCTGGCTGAAACAGTCAGCCAGCGCGGCACATGCCTGCGCAAGCAATACGGCGCGGTGATCGTCAAGAACGACGAGGTCGTTTCGACGGGTTATGTCGGCGCTCCGCGCGGAAGAGCCAACTGTATCGACCTGGGCTACTGCATCCGCGAGAAGCTGAAAGTCCCTCGCGGGGAGCGATATGAACTCTGCCGTAGCGTGCATGCCGAAGCCAACGCCATCATCAGCGCCTCGCGCGAGCGCATGTTGAACAGCTCGCTCTATCTTTCTGGCATCGACCTGAAGGATAACGGCAACTACGTTAAGAACGCCAATCCCTGTTCGATGTGCAAACGTTTGATCATCAACGCCGGGATTGAGCAGGTTTTTATCCGCGACGATAAAGATCATTACCGCCGCGTTGCTGTGCAGGAATGGATCGATAATGACGAATCCCTGACCGGCGAGTTTGGCTATTGATTTTGTGAGGATTTTGGAAATGAAGAATAGAGAAGTAACTCGTGTTGTACAGGGCAAGCCGGCTGTTGATGGCGCCGGGGTTCGCCTCACCCGGGTTTTGGGGGGCAGTACCATCGAAGATTTTGATCCCTTTTTGATGATGGATTCCTTTGACTCGCGCAACCCGGATGATTACATCCGGGGCTTCCCCATGCATCCGCATCGCGGGATTGAGACCATCACCTACCTGGTCGCTGGCGAGATCGCGCATGAGGACAGCCTCGGCAACAAGGGTCTGATCACATCCGGCGCCTGCCAGTGGATGACTGCCGGCAGCGGCATCCTGCACCAGGAAATGCCGCAGGAAGCCGAGCGCTTGCTGGGGCTGCAGCTCTGGCTGAACCTGCCGGCTGCTGAAAAAATGACCAATCCAAAGTACTTCGACATCGAGCCGCAAGATGTGGGCTTTGTGGAAGAAAATGGTGGGTTCGTGAAGATTATCTCCGGCGAATACAAAGACGTACGGGGTGTAACCCCTCACCACATCCAGGCGACTTTGCTGGATGTGAAGCTCGACGAAGGTCAGAGCATCGAAATCCCTGTGAAGGAAGACGAGACAGTTTTTGTCTTTCTGATTGAAGGCGCGGGTATGCTCTCTGGAGAAATATTTGAGGAGAAAACTGCTTTGCTGCTGGGCGAGGGCGAACTGGTGGAAGTATGCGCTTTGCCAGGTGAGGTTTTGCGCTTCCTGCTGGCTTCCGCGCCCCCGCTGCACGAGCCAGTTGCCTGGGGCGGACCCATCGTGATGAACACGCGTGAAGAACTACAGCTTGCGTTCGACGAACTCAGAGCTGGCACTTTTATCAAGTAAGAAGGAGCGACCATGAAACAATTTGATGTTGTGGTTTTAGGTGCAGGTCCCGGCGGTTATGTCGCGGCGATTAAAGCCGCTCAGCTTGGCAAAAAAGTCGGTATCATCGAGAAGGAATACCTGGGCGGAGTGTGCCTGAACGTGGGCTGCATCCCCTCCAAAGCGCTTTTACGGAATGCCGAACTGGCACATCTCCTCCGTACCGAAGCCAAGGAATTTGGTATCAGCTTCGACAACCTCCAACTCGACTATGCCGCGGCCTATAAGCGCAGCCGGCAGGTGAGCCAGCGCCTGACCAAGGGCGTCGGCTTCCTGATGAAAAAGAACAACATCGAGGTCATCCTTGGCGAAGGCAAACTGACGGCTCCAGGCAAACTCCTGGTGAAGCTCGCGGATGGCGGCGAAGAAGTAGTAGAAGCGCAGGACATTATCCTGGCGACTGGCGCGCATCCTACCATGATCCCTGGCATGGAACCGGATGGCACCAAGATCTGGGATTACAAGCACGCAATCTTATCGGAGAGCCTGCCGAAATCCGCCGTGATCATTGGCGGAGGTGCGATTGGGATTGAGTTTGCGACGGTCTGGAGCGGCTACGGCGTGGAAGTAAGCGTGGTTGAAATGCTCCCGCACATACTGCCCAATGAGGATGAAGAAGCCGCGGCTGAGCTTGCCAAAGCCCTGAAAAAGCGCGGTGTGAAAACTTATGCCGGCACGAAGGTCAAGAGCGTTGAGGCAACCGAGAAGGGCACCAAGGTGTTGCTTGAGAGCGAAAAGGGTGAAGAAACCCTCGAAGCCGAGGTCACTCTCGTGGCGGTGGGCTTCAAGCCCAACTCCAAGGGCATCGGGCTTGAAGAGGTGGGCGTCGAGACCGACAAGCGCGGGTTTGTGGTGGTGGACGACCGCATGCGCACCAATGTGCCCGGCGTCTGGGCGATTGGCGACGTGACCGGCAAGCTGCTGCTTGCCCACACAGCCTCGTCAATGGGGATCATTTGCGCCGAAAATATCGCCGGAAAAGAGCCGCGAACCCTGGATTACCGCATGATCCCAAGGGCAGTTTATTCCAAACCCCAGGTAGCGTCCTTTGGCTACACTGAGGCGCAGGCGAAAGAAGCCGGCTTTGCGGTGAGGGTTGGCAAGTTCAACTTCCAGCCCAACGGTAAAGCGCTTGGCCTGGGAGAGTACCAGGGTTGGGTGAAGATCATCACCGATGAGAAGTACGGCGAGATTTTGGGTGCCACGATTGTAGGACCAGACGCGTCTGAGCTACTGCCCGAGTTGGTTCTAGCCCAGGCGAATGAACTCACGGTAGAGGAAATAGCCCATTCCGTCCACGCCCATCCCACGCTGGCAGAAACGTTGATGGAAGCAGCTGAAGCCGCGCTTGGCGGCGCGATCCATAGTTAGTTGTACTGAGCAGGTCCCATTTGTTGCCGTAGGGATCGGTCTTGCACCGTTCCACTTGGTATATTTCGGAAGGGGTCGAGCCCCTTCCCTACCTAACTGAAAGCGCGGCAATCTGTTTTTTGGATTCCATTGCTTGAGACATGACGGTCAATTCCTGCGCGCAGTCCCACAGGGAGGCTTTGCACTGAGGACACCGGCGCAAACAAAATTGTCTGATTGTGCAGCCTGTCCCTGCGAATACGACGGACCCTCACCCCCGCTTTGCGGACCCTCCCCCTGCGTTCGCTTCGCTCACTGGGGAGGGCTGTTATATCTCGATACTCCATTCTCCAATTTTGTTTTGATATAAGTTGGCCCAGGGCGGAATGAGCAACAGCTTGCCCTCGTACCAAGATACGGTGGGCGCTCACTCCGCCGTTGCATCGGAACCAGCGTTTTTCTATCCAGGAATCGGTTATCTTTAGGAGCTGCCATTTCATATTATGTTATCCTTTATGTAATAGTATAAAATGCGATCTTGCAGAGTGATATGAGGAGGAAATTATCCATGAAGAATGTTTCCCGGATTTTCATCTTTGTTCTAGTTCTGGTTGTGGCGCTTTTTTCTGTATCCTATGACGCGCTGGCTGCAGAGCGTATGGGGTACTTGCCAGAGACCTATGCTTCGGAACCTGAGCTCGTTGAAACCCAGCTGGAAAGGATGGAGTTTGCCAACTCCCACCTAAACGATCATGAATTAGCATCCAATCTTGCTGAACGGGCTGCAAGGTGGGTGGACAGATTTGGGTCGATAGATGATATTTCCGCGAACATTGAAGTGGATGCTCTTACACAGCAACAGGTGCAAAACTTTGATTGCGCCACTATTACTGATGTTCCTGTCATTGAGTGTGAAGCTTTGGTGGCTTTGTACAGCAGCACGAATGGCGCGGGATGGGGCGATAGAACCAATTGGCTTGTGACCGCAACCGTTGGTGATTGGTACGGAGTCACTGTCAATAATGGCAATATCTCGCTCCTCGATCTGTCTTACAATCAACTCAGCGGAAGCATTCCGCCTGTCTTGGGCAATCTGAATAATCTTGTAAGTCTCATACTGGATTTCAACCAGCTCAGCGGCACTATTCCATCAGAACTGGGTCATATGACTAATATTCAAAACCTCTTTCTGACTGCCAATCAACTGAACGGCGGTATTCCGCCTGAACTGGGTAGCCTTACCAATATTCGGCTACTATATCTATCTAACAACAAGCTTAGCGGCAGTATTCCTCCCGAATTGGGGAACCTGACGAGCCTTCAGTCTCTTAGGTTGGGTAGCAATCAGCTGAGCGGCAAAATTCCGGCAGAACTGGGCAACTTGACAAACCTTAAGAGTCTCGAAATGTCTTGGAATCAATTAAATGACACCATTCCGCCAGAGTTGGGCAACATGGCCAACCTTCAGTATCTCTATCTGTATAAAAACCAACTAAGCGGCAGCATCCCGCCTGAACTGAGAAACCTGACCGCCCTTCAGTATCTCGATCTGTCTTACAATCAACTCAGCGGTGAGATCCCGGCAGAAATAGGTAACTTAACTAATCTTCAACAACTTTATCTATTCAACAACAATCTTAGTGGCAGTATTCCGCCTGAACTAGGCAACTTGATCAACCTGGTTGGTCTCAATCTTTCATCTAACCATCTGACTGGAAGTATCCCTGCTGAATTGGGCAGCCTGACTAGCTTGGGAGGACTCTATCTGTCATCCAATCAACTGACTGGAAGCATTCCTGCTGAATTGGGCAGCCTGACTAGCTTGGGAGGACTCTATCTGTCTTCCAATCAACTGACTGGAAGCATTCCTGCTGAACTGGGCAAACTGATCAACTTGGGGGGACTCTATCTGTCATCCAATCAACTTACTGGAAACATTCCTGCCGAACTGGGCAGCCTGATCAACTTGGTGAAACTCTCCTTGGCTGGTAACAAGTTAGATGGCTCAATCCCCACTGCTATTGGTAACCTGGTTGCACTCAATCATCTGGATCTGAGCGACAACATGCTTTCCGGTAACGTGCCTGATAGCTTCACCAACCTAGTCAACTTATGCGATCCTGGGAACCTGGATCCACCCTGTTATGGTTATTACCAACTCGACCTGGGTTACAACCGCCTGAACGTTCCCGCAACAGAACCTCCTGCCAGCTTTCTAGCTATCAAAGACCCGGATTGGTACCTCACGCAAGCGGTGGAAGCGGACATACCGGGCGAGACAGGCGGCACTGTCATCTCCAACGACGGCAACACCGAGATAGCGATTCCCCCTGACGCGGTGGAGGGGTTGCTCACTGTCCTTTTTGCTCCCCAGCCCGGTCCCAGTGAGGACATAGGAACGTTGAACCTTGCGGGTAACAGCTTCGAACTTACAGCCTCGATTGGGGAAGATCCAGTGACCAGCTTTGCTGAGCCGCTAACCCTGACGCTTCATTATGACGAGGCCAGCCTAGGCGTCATTCCTGAAGACAGCTTGATCCTGTACTATTGGGATACAGACATGCTTGCCTGGGTGGATGCTGCCAGTACCTGTGCTGGTGGAATTTACACCCGCAACCTTGATGAGAACTGGTTGAGCCTGCCGATCTGCCACTTGAGCGAGTTCGTTTTGTTGGGTGACTCGTTTGACCTGTTCCTGCCGACGATCAGGCGGTAGGCCAACCTTAACATCAATCGAAACGAAAAAGGGCAGCCCAGAGCTGCCCTTTTCGCAGTCTGATCGTGCCGGCGTCCTCGGTGCGACTGCTTGCGTCCCTTTTGGGAAGCCTCCCCGTGGGACCGAGCACAGGATTTGACCGCAGGTCTCCCAAGCCCACAAAAGAATGAAGCCTTCGGCTAAAACTCGTAATCGGCAGGGATGCCGTTACGATCGGTGTAAACTTTTTTATAGGCACAGATTCTTTCAACAAGGGGGGATGGTCGTAGGGCGAGCTTGGAAGCACTGCGAATATCATCACGAGAAAATCTTGATGTGCTTCCAATCCGTTATCACAGCATCAATGTTTTTGGAGTGACAAGAGTTGCCCCTAAAATTCACCGTATAAGGAAAATTGATAAATGTCGGAGTGAGGGAACGGAACCCTCATTCCGACCTACGAAAGAGCGGGATAACTTTCAGCGGCGGATTAAGGGCACGATACGTTTGTCAAAGACAATAATCACGGTGTCCTCAAGCTCGCCCTATAACAAACTGTGCTCGGGAAGAGAAGCAGGCGATCTGCCCCAACACAGTCATCGCGAGCCTCTTTTGCGTGGCGATCTGCCTTTTCTATTTCATACTGCAGACTGCCACGTCGCCCTAATGGGCTCCTCGCAGTGACAGTCAAGCTCGTCATCGCAATCCTCGTTGTCCCTATCCCCGCCAGGCGGGTGGTTTCGCCGTTCATCTAAAGATCATTTTTTCCATTCCCGGACTCATGATTATGCTATACTTTATCCATGAAATCAGCGGCTGGTTCTCTTTGCTGTGCATTAAAGAAAAACCGTATTCAAGGAAGGGTCTAAGGCGGATCCATGCTCACCGACCTTTCTCTCAATGACCAGCTTGCCCTCGCCCTGGCTGCTTTGGGGCTGCTCTTCCTGTTGATAAACCTGCTCCTCCTCAAAAAAAACAAACCTCACCATATCCCCGACCCCCCAAAAGAAGCTGTTGGAAACCTGCTGCATGTCTCATCCGAGCAGGGCAAACGCCTGGTGGTTGGCTTGGGACACACACTAGCCACCTCCAATTTCGACCTGGCCGGTGCTTCCGGCTTGAGCCTGCAGCGTGCTTTGCTAAAACGCTCACTCTTCAACGATCACCCGCTCCAGTCTTATAGCGGTGACGGCGCACTGGCTTGCATGAGCCGCATGGTGGTGCATGGAGCTTATCGCGGCGCATTGGCGAGCGAACTCTTTAGTGGTTCTCTCAGCCAGTTAAGCGGGGCAAGCCCAATGGCTTACACAGCCAGCCTGACCAATTACCTTCCTGACGCCTCCAATGCCGGCTTGCTGCTGACTGGTCAGATGAGCCCGATGGTGCTGCTCGTGCTCGACCAGGCTGATCGCCATTCGCTGACATCCGTCAGCGCGATCGCGTCGCTGAGCGGGCAGGCAGCTGGATTTTTTGGAAATTCGGTCAATCTGATGGGCGAAGATGTCTTCGATGCCGCTGGCAAGCTCGACCAGCGGAAGGCATCACTGGCAAGCTTAAGCGCTCAGGACTGGTTACGTATCGCTGTCACAATCGGGTTGCTGCTTGGCGCGATCCTGAAGATTGGGGGTGTGTTGCCTTGAAACGACCACTGCCCCTGATTGTTGGCGTTTTGAGCGGTCTGGTTGTTTTGGCTGCCATGTTCTTCGTTCCCCAGGGCGGGAGCATCCTGAGTGCAGTTCTGAACTGGGTGATTATCGTTGCGGCAGTGGCGCTTTTGGTGGCGATTGCCAGCCTAGTGCTCACGCACCTCCGCTTCATCGTCAAAGGACAAAAAGGTTTTCTGCTGAGTCTGATCCTCGTGATCAGTTTTATCACCACGCTGGCCCTTGGTCTGCTGACTGGGGTGGATCACCCGTTCTTTCTCGGATTCGTTGGGGCGATTATCCGCCCAATCGAAACTGCCTTGCTGGGGCTGGTGGCTCTGATCATGATGAGTGCTGCCATGAAGGTCTTCCGCGACAGAGGCTGGTCGGCGTTGACGGTTTCTTTTGGCGTCAGCGCGATCATCTTCCTGATCCTGGGGCTTGGCTTTCTGCAGAAACTGAACAACCCTGTGTTGAATGATGTCATCCGCGTCATGGAAGGGCTGCCGATGCTCGGTGCTCGCGGTTTGCTGATTGGAATCGGGATCGGGCTGCTGATGATGGCATTCCGAGTGCTGTTTGGGATGGAAGGGTCTGGAAATGACTGAAGATCATTCTGAACTCAACCTGTGCCCTAACTGCGGCAAGGAAAACCTGCCGATGGCGACGCGCTGCGTGCACTGCGGATCCGAGATGGAAGCCCTGTTTACCATTTTCGGGCAATCACCTGCACCTGATGAAGAATCAGAAGACTCTCTGCCCGATCTTATTGAGAACATTCGTAACGATCCATCTTTGCAAGTCCCCGCTGAACTTGAACCAACCCCCGAAAGTCAACCCGGGGATTCAGCTGGGAAATCCGCTTCCGACGCGGAGCAGCCGCCCGACTGGTTGAGCAAGGTGCGGGAACGTGCCCAGGGCGAAGAGGATGCCATCGGAGATTTGGTCAGTGGGACCCTCGCCATGGACGCCGCTCGCAGCGAGGAAGTTTCTGCAGGCGTGGAAGGCGAATTCAACGCCTGGATAAGCCGCATCCGTGGGAAAAATCAAGAACAATACAGCGCCCGGGTCCGCCAGTTGGCGAACGAAGCAGAAGACTCGGACGAGGTGCCCGAGTGGCTCCAACGCATCCGAGCCTTGCGCCCGCATGCGGAGGAAGACATAACGCACGAAGTCAAAACCGGTCCCTCCTATGAGGATGAGCTGCCGCGAGAGTGGACGGATGAAGCTTTAGCAGAGCTTCGCCGGCAAGCTTTAGCGGAAGATTCTGTACCGGAAACCGAGCCGTTACTCACCGCCAGCACTGCCCCTGAAGAGGGAGAGCTATCCGCAGAACATGCATCAAATGAAACCAGCCAGATCATTCAGGAAGAGCATGAGCTGACCGAAGACGATTTTCACAACATCCCGGACGATGAGGATGAAACCCTGCAACCGATTCCGGAAGAAGACCAGACCCCATCCACCGAAGTTGAACAAAATTTTGTTGCTGAGGTGGCAGCTCTGGAAGTGCTGGAAACCGAAGAGATAGCAGCACCGGAAGTAGAACCCGAACTGCAGGTTGCGGAAAATCCAGAAGAACCGAGGCAAGACACCCCAGAAGAACCGGGTATCGATGTTGACGAAGTTTTAGCAGAAGATACTCCCGCAGAAACGGGAACAAATGAACTGCCGGAACCAAACGAGCCTGAAGCTGCCGCGACCGAGGAGGAAGCCAAGCTTGCGCCTGAAGAACCGGAAGAACCCGAGGAGATAGAAACACCACCAGATAGCGGAGCTGTTCCGCCAGATCTGCTGCTCTTACGCGACCAGCAAGCCCGTGCCAGTTTGCTGGCATCCCTGATTGAGCAGGAGGGGCGCGTCACAGCCGGCAAGCAGGCGGTCCGAAAGCCTTCCGGAAGGGGTGGACGCCTGGCAGTGGCGTTACTGCTGCTCATCGGGCTGATTGTTTCGATGCTGATTGGTCCTGACACATTGCCGGTGGATGCTCCAAAAAGCGTCCCGGCGGTGGCGTTGAGCGACCAGATCCAAACGCTCACTGACAACGACCAGGTTCTGGTGGTGCTGGACTACCAGGCAGCCACCAGCCGTGAACTCGAAGCTCTTGCGGCTCCGCTGCTTGAGCAACTGCAGTCCCAGGGTACCAAACTTACTTTCATGACCACCCAGCCATCCGGTCTGTTCCTGGCGCAATCGCTGCTCGAGCAGGCAGGGCTGCCTGGGGAAACGCAGGTGGAATATCTGCCCGGCAGCTATCTGAACTTGATCGGCTGGGCAGTGAATTCCGCGATTTCTGCCACCGGCGATGACCTTTTGCAGGGGAAAAACCTGGGATACTTCCGCCTGGTTCTATTGGTGAGCGACTCTTCCGATAACATCCGCGGTTGGCTGGAGCAAATTGCTCCCTGGATTGATACTTTGGACTTTGCCGCTGTAACCACCCAGATGGAAGCCCCGGTTCTTTCGCCTTACTTCGACTCAGGTCAACTTGTTGGCTACGTTTCGAGCATCGTTGACGGCGACCTCACCACTCACACCGCATTCAGCTACCGTGCATATCGTGTTGGTCTGCTGCTGATGCTGGTGATGCTGCTGCTGGGAATGATCTCAAAAGGTGAGGCAGATGCTATTCGAAGAGAAGAGGAGCGAGCTGAATGAGCCCTTCTGAGCTTTTCACCCTGGTCATTGGCGTCGCGCTGACGGTAATGGTCTTCAGCTACATCCTCGGAGACCGCCTTTTCTTTGGCATCGCCACCCATGGTTTAATTGGAGTCAGCGCTGCTTTCCTGGCGCTGGTGGTAATCCAGAAGGTTATTTTGCCTTACTTGATTCTTCCACTGGCGGACGAATCTGATCCGCTATTCTTGCTATTGTTGGTTCCCTTTTTGCTTTCGATTATGCTGGTGTTGATGCTTTTCCGCCGTGGAACCCGAGCTGGAGCAATCCCGCTGGCATTTCTGGGCGGGGTGCTGGCAGCGTTGGCAATCGTCGGGGTCACCCGCGGCACACTCGCGCCGCAACTTCTGAGCATGCTTGGGCGCTTTGCCCCTGGACAACTAATGCGCGAGACAGAACCTCAGTGGTCGGCTATTTTGGAAGCCTTGATGATCCTGCTTGGAGTGATCTCTGTTCTGTTCGTCTTCCACCATCGCGGACAGTTGAAAGCCGGTGAAGTCATCCGACCGCTGCACCTCGAAGGGATAGGAAGTATCGGGCAGATTTTCATCGGAATCACCTTTGGAGCCCTTTTCGTTGGGCTTTTCAGTTCAGCACTGATTGCCCTGATCAGCAGCCTTTCCGATATCATTCAGTTCATCCCCCTGTGGTTTTAGAGGTATACGTGCCAAAAACCTATCTCAGCCTCGACATCGGAAAAAGCCAGACACAAGCCTGGCTCTTCGCTCAGCGGCAAGGCGCCTGGGCAGTGCGTGGCGCAGCCAGTGTTCCGACGATTCTGGAAGGGGATGGCTCACAGTTCCGCAAGAACATCCAGCTGCTCCTCAGCCAGATTGCCCGGTTTGATGATGTTCGTCTGCTTGATGATAACGGTCAGATCACGAACATCCGGCGCCTGAATGGCGCGCCTGCTTTCATTAGTCTGAGTATGTCAGCTGGCAAACCCATCCGCACAGCTCTGATTGGTCTTTCTGAAGCATTCTCCATCGCTCCCTTGCGCCGGCTGGTGAGCCTGTTCAACTGCGAAGTGGTGCTGGAGGTCAACCTTCAAGACAACCTGAATGCTACAGCACAGCTTGAACGGCTTCTGACTGGCGATGTTGAGTTGTACGTCATTGGTGGGGGGGCGAATGGCGGTGCCCAGAAGGCGCTCAAGGCTGCAATCGATAACCTGAGGCTGGTCTACCACCTCATCCCCCAGGCGATCCGACCTCAAATCGTATATTGCGGCAACCAGGACCTGGCGGAATACGCTCAAAACGAAATCGAAGCCGGGCTGGACATGCACCTGGCGAGTAACATCCAGACCAATCCTGGTCAGGAAGACCCAACGCTGGTTTGGAAGGCGATGTTGAAAGCTTTTGAACGCTTGCGGCTTCAACAAATTCCTGGGCTGGCGGATGTCGTCAACGATCTGCATACCCGCGTAATTCCCAGTGATTTTTCAGCTGGCAGAATGGTGCGCTTTTTGGAACAAAGCAGCGAAAACGGTAAGGGTGTGTTGATGCTGCGGGTCGATGGGGACAGCGTTAGTGTGATCGCCGCCCGGGACCATAAACTCAACGGCATTTGTCATCAGGTTCAAGTAAACGACGCGGCTTTGGGTGTGGCAAGAGGGTTCTCCCACCAGCTGACGGATGTAAGCAGTTTTGCGACCTACATTTACAACCGTACGCTCTTCCCGGATTACACGCCTGCCACCCTTGAAGACCTGAGTATCGAACAAGCTTGGACGCGTGTACGCATCCGGGAGGCTCTGAGCGCGCTTCAGAAATTGGATCCGGATTTCGGTTATAACCCCAGCCTGGGTTTGACGTGCGCTTATGAACCAATCATTCTCTCCGGATCTGAAATGCACAGGGCATTACCACACCAGGGCTTGATGATAGCGTTGGACAGCATCCTGCCGCATGGGATTACGACCATCTTGCAAGATGAAAATCAACTTCTGGCTGCTCTTGGAACGCTTGCCCCGATTGAGCCCCTGCTGCCTGTGCAGGTAATGGATACGGATGTATTTACAAATCTGGCGACTATCATCAGCGTGGATACGCTGGCTTCTGAGGGACAAAAGGTGCTCCAAATTGAGGTAGATGAGGGCGAACAGACGCCGAGGCTGTTCCATAAAATTCAGACAGGCGACCTCAAGCGCATCGAAACTCTGCTGAACGGTAAAACCGAACTCTACCTTGCGCCTGAAGATGAGAGTGATATTGGCATGGGGATGCCTGGGCTTGGCGGCTGGGTTGGGGTGATGGACTCAAAGGTAGGGGTGGTGGTTGACGCGAGAGGCAGACCCTTGAAACTGCCCGTGGATGATATCGCGCGCGCGGAAGCTCTGCGCAATTGGCTTTGGGAGCTGGGAGGATAACCATGCGCAAAGTAATTATCCGACCTGGTCAGCCAGTTTACAAGCAAGTACGCCTTCCCCAGCCCGGGACTGTTCTGGTGCGTACAGGACAGGAAGTGAAGGTGGGAGATGTGATCGCCGAGGCAGTCATTCCAAAAGAATTCCAGGTTTTTGACATCGTGAACCACCTCAGAATCCGCCCAAACCGATTGGATCAGCATCTTAAAAGATTAAATGGCGATCCAGTAAGCAAGGGAG
Organism: uncultured Anaerolineaceae bacterium; assembly: GCA_964434665.1. Lineage (GTDB taxonomy): Bacteria > Chloroflexota > Anaerolineae > Anaerolineales > Anaerolineaceae > Mesolinea. The sequence goes on along the minus strand of CAYSVX010000021.1, from coordinate 3,522 downwards.
ATGTGATTGCCCAAAAACCGGGCTTGATCACCCGGATCTTCAGAGCCTCGCAGGACGGTCGGATTGTTTCCTTGCGTGAAGGGCGCGTGACCCTGGCGATGGGGGAGCGCAAAGTGCAGGTGAAGGCACCAATCGCGGGAACTGTGGTGGAACTCTTACCTGGATTTGGGGCGGTCATCGGTCTGACTGGCAGCCTGATCCAGGGCGTTTGGAGCAATGGGCTGAACGCGAACGGTAGTTTTATTCGTCTGGATTTTGACTTTAATGACCCTCAGCAGCGGGGTCGCCTGCCTGACCTGAATGAGAAAATTGTTTTCTCGGGTGCCATCATTAGCCTTGATCGTTTTCGGTTACTTATAGCAAAAAATCCAGCCGCGATTGTGATGCCTTCCCTGATGTCCGGGTTGGTCAAAGAAGCGCTCCAAAGCCAGGTTGCCATCATGAGTCTGAATGGCTTCGGCGACCAGGAAATTGATCCTGTCAGCCTCGAATTGCTGGAAAAAATGCGGGATCAGGAAGTAACCTTGCTTTCTGACGGCGTCGGTCAACCGGCTGAATTGGTTTTACCGGGCGAAACCGGGAAGAACTCCGCGCTTTTTGACGAGGAGGTCTCGCTAAGGGTGGGCAGCATGGTGCGCCTGCTTGGGGAGCCTTATCTTGGCAGCACCGGGCGGGTTGTGGAATTGCCAGAACGGGCAGAGCGTTTTGCGAGCGGTCTGACGGTTAAAGTCGCTGTTGTGAAAAGGAAAGATAGCACGTTGATCCGCGTGCCGATCACAAATCTTCTACTTATGGATGTTGCGGATTAAGGGTTGATCACCTCAAGATAGCGGGTGGAAACCCAGCCGATTCCTCCATCTGGAGCCACTATTTGATCCCAATTAATTCCCTCATTTGTTTCCTTGACACCCGTCAACCAGACGATATCATCCTTATTGACGTACGCCAGGATGTAAGCTGAAGTGGATGGGGCTTCACGGATGATCAGTCCGTTCGGGGCTGTCACACGGGCAGAAGCGTAGTTTGGGACGGTTGCAGTCGGTTCCGGGCTCGGGGTGGGTTCGGGAGTGGCGGTGGGGGTATTGGTGGCTGTGGCAGTCGGAGGGGGGGGAGAAGTCGGTGTGGGGGGTACAGGTGTGGCACTTGGAACAACAACCATTGTTGGTTCTGGAGTTTGAGCTTGAATTGCAGCTTGTTCGCGGTGAATAATCTCGATCAGGCTTACCGCTGCCAGGGTAAGTATTAAAACAGCAATGAATATCCCAAATGCCTTGCGCGGTGGGAATCCCAAGACCCAGGTTGTCAGGAAAGTAACTAATAATGCGAGACCGAGCCTGCTAAATCCGACGATGAGCAAGGGTAAACTGCCAGCCGCGAAACCAGCTGAAAATGACTGCCCTGCGGCAAAAAACGGCATCAACACCAGGTATCCAAGCAAGATGGAAGAGAGCCTGGAGAGGGATTCGTGGTACGTGAACCAGTAGGCAGTCAACGCAGAAGTAATCACCAGAATTGCCCAAAATAGACCGCCTTCAGTCACTCCCGAGAGGTCTATTCCAGACAAAAAGCCAACCATTTGCACAAGAACGGCATCGCGAACAATCCAACCTGCCAGGAAAAAGCCAGCAAGTGTGAGGGCTAAAGCCAACAGGGCTTGCCAGAAGTGTTTTGCGGAAGGAAGAGCTCCGGCGTATACCATGCTCAGCAATGGTTTTGCCATGGGAATGGCAATGATGCCAGCCAGGAAGACCAGGTTTGAACCCAGTAGATTCCCGATCACCAGCAGAAGCAAGCAGATCAGAAGCTGCCAGTAGTATTGCATGCGGGGCAGGGAATGCCGCGCGATGTCGCGCACAAGGTCATTTTTGTCGCGGGTGCTGGCAGTCTCGATGTACTTGCGCAGCGAACGCCTTTGCTTTGGCGGAAGAGAATGGAGCCCGTCTGGTTTGGTTTCGGTTTTTGGTATGCTCATTGTGCTATCCGGTTCGTATGATGTATAAGCGGTCGTACTTCTGCTATAGTTGCACTATCCGTGCCTATCGTTGGAAATTGCGGGTACGGGTTTACCTGGCAATTTCTCTTCCTGCTCCATTTCCGTGCACACGCAATAGCGCTGTTAGACAGGCACCTTGCGTGGAGCATCCTTGAGGTAGAATTGGGTCATGTTTAAAAGACGAATGCGCCTCCCACTGTTGCTTGTTGTGTTAGCTCTCTTGTTCTCTGCCTGTAACAGCCAACCGCAGCCAACTATCACCGTGGAAGCGACACCACCTCCCGCTGTTGAAACCCCAACAGTGACAGCGCCAACAGAATTTCCGACCGCCATCCCAATTGTTTTGCTGGAAGCGGATTTATTGCTTTGGGCACCCGAAAACGCGGACCAAACCCTCATCGCCCAGCTCGAAAATAAGTTAAGTGCTTACGCGGATGCCAACGGTCACAGCTTTACCCTCACCACCTCTCTCAGTGCGCCCCAACTGAGTCCTGACGTAAAGGTTGTGATCAGCCTTGCCTCAGCAAGCGAGGTCACGGCGCTGGCTTCTGTGCTCCCTCAAATACAATTTTTGGCGCTAAATGCCCCGAATCTTACTCCCACTGATAACTTGAGCCTGGTTATCACCGCGGAATCAAGCCGCGATCAACTGAGTTTCCTGGCGGGCTACGCCCTGGCTCTCGGCACCCCGGACTTCCGGGTGGGCGTCCTAAGCCAGGCTGCTACGCCGGAGGGGCAAATCACGCGCGATGCCTTTGTCACCGGGGCGCGTTTTCATTGCGGGCTCTGCAACGCCCGTTTTGCGCCCGTGGAATACTATCCTTTCACCGCCGAGGTTACCGACCCGGGCAACCCTGCCGACTGGCAGGCTGCCGCGGACGCCCTCTTAGCCAAATCTGTAACTGCCATTTTTGTGCAGCCTGAAATTGCCACCCCTGAGCTCGTATCCTATTTGAACAGCAAAAACATAACCGTCATTGGCATTGAAGGTCAGCCGAACCTGGAAATCGTCCAAAAATTACTTGGCGTGCTCAGCAGCGGGATCGACCTTGAGCCAGTTTTGGGGCGGCTGCTGCTGGGGGAATCTGGCGGCGTGGTTAAAGCTGGCATTGAATTGAAGCAAGTTAACCGTGATTTGTTCTCCGATGGACGCATGATCCTTTTTGAACGGATCAAGCAGGATCTGCTGGACGGTTTTATTAAAACCCTGCCTTGATCACTCAATTTTCATTTGTTGGAAGGCAAAACAGAGCAGTTTTTGACCCTCTTAACTTTATAAATGTTACAATAGGTTTACACCTTTGCACGTTGTCATTTTTATACCTTGGCTAAGGAGGTACTGTATGCGTCCAAGCAAAAAATTGCTTTTTTTGCTCGTCCTCATGTTGCTCGCAGGTTTGACCGGGGTGGCAAATCCCGCCCAGAGTCAGGAAATCACTCATCAACAAAAACTTGTCGTTTTCGAATCGGTTGGAAGCCCCACCTGATGGCATTGCGCGATCTCCGGTCCGGTGATCGATCAATTAGCC